>VYAQ01000235.1 GCA_009844885.1 Gemmatimonadota bacterium | reverse complement strand
GTGGGATGCTGCTCGGGGGCGGGGGCGAGCTGGCCGCGCAGGAGGAGCCGCCCCGCATCTCGGGCCGCGTGGTGGACCGCGACACGGGCGCCGGCGTGGAGGGCGCGGAGATCGTGCTGGCGGCTCTCCGCGAAGAGGCGGCGGATTCGGCCCGGGTCGAACGAATCACCGACGGTGTGGGATTGTTCCAGTTCGAGCGAGCCGGTCCCGGAGTTTACGCGCTCACCGTGACGCACCTCGCGTACGGCACGTTCCAGGAGCAGTTGACGCTGGCGGGGGGGGAGCGGCTCGCGCTGCGGGTGACGCTGTCGCCCACGGCAATTGCGCTTGATCCGGTGGTGGTCGAGGTCGCGTCCCGGGATCAGCGGAGCGCACGCGCGCTCGGAACGGCCCGCCGGCGGGTCACATCGGAGCAGCTGGCGCCGATCGCCAGAACCGGGAACCACCTCGCCAACGCCCTCGCGCAACTGGTGCCGGGTGTGCGCGTTCGCAGCGGTCGCAGCCAGCCGGGTGAACTCGTGTGCCTCGAGTTCAGGGGTGTCGTCAGCTTTGCCCAGCCCGGCTGCCTGACACCGATCGTGATCGTCGACAACGTGCGTCAATCCAACGGTCTCGTAACCCTTAACACGCTTCCGCTCGACGAGATCCAGAGCGTCGAGGCAGTGCCTCCGGGAGAGGCCGGGGTGCGTTACGGAGCCGACTCGAACGCTGGCGTGATTCTCATCGAGACCCGGTCCGGCACCGTCCTTGAGGGCGGCACGGGGAACGCACCCGCCGGGCTGTACAACTGGGCGCTGGAATCCAGGCCGTACCCGTGGGGAAAGACCCTGGCGGCCGCGGGCGCGGCCAACGCAGTCGGCCTCCTCGCCGGCTACGCGCTCTCCGACCGCTGCCTGAACTTCGAGTCACTCGCCCAGCACTTCTACGAGGCCGAGTGCGCGTTTCTCGTCAACGCCGGCTCGCGCCTTGCGCTGTACGGCGCCCCGCAGGTCGGAGTGGGCTATGTCGTTGCGCGCGTCGGCGGCACGGACCTGTCGCGCGGCAGCATGTGGAGAAACGCGGTTGCAAACGCGATCGTGTCCGCACCCGGCGTCGTCCTCGCCCTGACGACCGAGGAAGACGGGTTCAGCGGCTCCCGCGGGCTCGGAATCGTCATGGCGACTGTGGGCGCCCCGGCCGCCGCGGTGCTCGCCGACCGACTCTTTCGCCGGGTGAGATCGAGGTAGCGGGACCGGACCGGCCATCTCTACCTTTTGCTCCCCCGACATGTCACCCGAAAGGACGACCCATGTCAGTACGAGGCCAACTCGCCGCATTCGACCAGATCATCGCCGGGGCCAGAACCATACTGGAGGCCGTGCCCGACGATCGTCTGGACTGGCGGCCCCACGACAGGTCCTGGACGCTGGGCGAACTGGCAACCCACATCTCCAACCTGCCCAACTGGACGATCGCCACCCTCTCCGTGTCCGAGTTCGACATCGCGCCCGCCGAGGGCGGACCCCCGCCCATGGCAGCGCTCGGCTCGCGCGCCGAATTGGTCGAAGCGCTGGACAACAGCGCCTCGGCAGCTCGCGCCGCGATTGAAGGCTCTTCCGAAGAGGACCTGGACGGCCCCTGGACGATGCTGGTCGCCGGCGAGGCCCGCTTCACGCTTCCGAAGCGGGTCGTCCTGCGGACCTTCATCCTGGACCACCTGATCCATCACCGGGCCCAACTCGGCGTCTATCTTCGGCTGCTCGACATTCCGGTTCCGCAGCTGTTCGGACCGACGGCCGATTTCGAGGACATGTAGAGGCGGGACCCCTCCATGAACCGCGGACGCTTCGACCTTCTCACCTTCGACTGCTACGGCACGCTGGTGGACTGGGAGACGGGGATCATCGAGGGCGTGCGCACGGTTTGCGCCGCCCACGGGCGATCCGCCAAGGCCGCTGCCATCCTCAAGGCGTTCGGCGACGCCGAACACGTGGTCCAGGGAGAGCGGTACCGCAGCTATCGCGAGGTGCTCGCGCTGACGCTGGTTCGGGTCGGCTCGGCGCTCGGCTTCCACGCTTCGCCGGCCGAGTGCGACGCCTTCGCGGCTTCCGTGGGCGATTGGCCTCCCTTCCCGGACACCGTTGAAGCGCTTCGGCGCCTGGGCGCGCGCTTCCGGCTCGGCATCGTTTCCAACGTCGACGACGACCTCTTCGCCGAGACCCGGAAGCGCCTCGGCATCGACTTCGACTGGGTCGTCACCGCGCAGCAGGTCGGCAGCTACAAGCCCGCCACCGCACACTTCGAAGAGATGGCCGCGCGGTCGGGAATCGCGCGGGAACGCACCCTGCATGTCGCCCAGAGCCTCTTCCACGACATCGCGCCCGCCTCCGCGCTCGGCTACGCCACCGTGCACGTGAACAGGAAGAGCCGCGGCGGAGCGACCGGCGCAACCCCGGCCTCCACGGCGCGGCCGGACGCGGAGGTTCCGGACATGTCCGGGCTGGCCAGGCTGTTGCTGGAGGACCTGTGAGCGCCGACGAACAGGGCGCCGCCGGTCGAACCGGGCCCACGGACCGCCCAGCCGTGAGCGCCGAAGACCGGCCCGGCATCCCCGACGGTCACGACGGCATTCACACCATCCGCGCCAGCGGAATCCACCGGGGCTGGAACGGGATCCACTACAAGACCGGACTCTCGGCCCGGAACGTCCCGGCACGCGAACTGTCCATGAACGTGGCCCGGATACCGCCCGGCGGCGTGGCCTTCGCCCACATCCACGTCGACTTCGAGGTCATGCTCTACATCCTCGAAGGAACCGTGCGCCATGACTTCGGGCCCCATCTCCGCGAATCGATCGTGAACCACGCCGGCGACTTCATCTTCATCGAGCCGGGAGTCCCCCACGAGGTCATCAACATCAGCGACACGGAAGATGTCGTGGCCGTGGTCGCCCGCTCCGATGCCTCGGAGTGGGAGAACATCGTCGACTACGATCGCGAGACCGGGAAGGTCATCCCGAAGCGGGAGTCGAGCGGTACAGGCTGAAGTACCGGCTGACTCACCGTCGCCCTGCTGACCTGAGACCCGGGCGGCCCCCAAGCCTCGGATCGTAGCGGAAGTCGGCGATGGACCCCGGCTCCAGCTCGGCGAAGCCCGCGTGAGCCGGATTCGCGACATAATTGACTTCGCCGGGCACGACCGCGCTCGGGACGCGCAGCACGACCGATTCAAGTGACTCGAGCCACCTGTCCCCAATCGCCTGTGTGGCCGGATGAAGATCCGGACGATCCCACCCGCCGGGAAGATCCCGCAACGTCACCTCGGTGATCAGGGTCTCGGGAATCAGAACCCGAAGCCCGCGGTATCGCCTCAGGACATCCGGAGCCTTGAGGTGAACGAGCAGCTCGAGGCTCGCCAGGGCCAGGCTGCCACCCAGGTAGACCGCCCTCCTTCCCGGACTGTTCCATCGGCCGCCATTGAGCAGCGGACCCCGGCCACTCAGCATCTCGTCGACGGATCGCGAACGCTCGGGCGCTGCCACCCGCCATGCCTCGATCACGCCTGACACATCTCCGGGGCGTCCTCGGAAGCGACGCGGGGGTTTAGCTGAAGATCCCGTCACGCAGGCGGCCGATGAGCTGTTCCACTTCCCGCCCACCCGCCTCCGTGGAGGCACGCTCGAGGGGTGACTCGCCTCCGAACAGCTCGTGGGGATCCTTGAGCCACCGGCGGGCGGCCTGGTCATTGCCGACCATCATCTCGTGCGCCAATGAAGTCAGGCGGGCAACGCGTACGAGGCGATCCGACTCGTCCGCCGTGAGTGTCCCCGCTTTCCGTCGGCGAGCCAGGGTAGTGGAGGGAAGTCCGATCACTTCAGCCAGAGCGAGGCGTCCGAGTCCAAGGGTTGCCGCCACCTCGTCCAACGCGGAGAACGGCAGGCCCCGGCGCACCACGGCCACTGCACCTTCACGCACCAGCATGGGGTACAGGGTCGACCCGGATGCCGGCCTGGAGTACTTCACGTCGTTGCCCATATGGTAAAATAAAACATTCCATATGGAATATTGCAATCAGGGTCGGGGCTTGGCCATCCGATCCAGAAATGCCCGCTGCTCGGCGGTCAGCGACGCGACCCCCATCTTCTTCACCTTCGTCAGCAGGTAGTCCACTTCTTCCCGGTTGATCTCGTGCAGCCGTTCTCGAGGGATCGCCTCCCAGCTCTGAATCGCATCCGCGTCACGAATCCCGGACATGCGGGGGCGTGCCGAAGGGCGCCGAACCACCCGCTGCTTGCGCCGTCGTTCCCAGCTCTTCAGAAAGACCCAGCCGGCCAGGAGTCCCCCGAGGTGAGCGAAGTGGGCGATCCCGTCCTGTGCCCCCGTGAATCCTGCGAAGAGGCTCAGGGCCACCATGAAGATCGCCAGCATGCGCGCCTGGATCGGCAGAATGCCCCAGATGTAGATGTCCTCTCGAGGCCAGTAGCGCGCGAAACCGATTACTACACCGTAGATGGCTCCCGACGCCCCGACGATGGCCGAAAAGGGCGTCATGAACGAGAGAAGAGCCCCGCCGACGCCACACGCCAGATAGAACCAGATGAACGTTCTGCTTCCGAGGCGCTCCTCCAGGCGCGGGCCGAAAAAGAACAGCATCAGCATGTTGAACAGGATGTGCGTGAACCCGCCGTGGAGGAACATGTACGAGACGAGGGTCCACGGCTGGAACGGGATGAACGCGGGAACCAGTGCCAGGCCCTGAACGAGGCCGGGAGCGAGCCGCGTCACGAAATACATGACGACATTCGCCATGAGGAGCCGCTTTACCCAGGGCGTCATGAACACCGTTGCTTGCTCGTCCAGTCCAATGTTTGCGAGGCCTCGCGTCCACCGGTGGGACGCATGCCTCTTCTACGGGCGCGACCCGCGATCCGTTTCCTCGAATGTACCGGTTTTGGCTGCACGCCGCGCCTCCAGTTCCGCGGGCAAAAGGACCGCATGGATGAACGAATGAACGGGGGTCGGCACTCCGGCTTCGGCACCCAGGCGCGCCGCCGCACCACTCCACGCGTCCAGTTCGGACGGCAACCCGGCCACGATGTCCCGCTGCAGCGACGAGGTGCCCTCGGGGGGAAAGGTGTCCACGGTGTTCATCGCGAAGGTTACCGCTTCGTCGGACAATGACACTCCGTGCGCAACTGCCACCGCCACGATCTCTTCCATCGCCCGCCGCAGGAGCGCCCGGGTCTCCGGGAGCGTGCGCACCGTGCCCAGGGGCATTCGGCACGCCGCGCCGACACCACCCACAGAGCAGATGAACAGGAACTTGAGCCAGAGTGCCGCATCGATGTCGGGCGGCACCTCGGCGTCGACGCCGGCGTCGCGTAGCGCGGCCACCAGGGCGTCGACCCGCGCCGACGCGCTGCCGTCCCATTCGGCCATGGCCACGTACGGATCCACGCCGACGTGTCGAATCTCTCCCGGGGCCGCGATCTCGCTGATGATGCGCGTGAGTCCCTTGCCCATCCGTGCCCGCCCCACCGCCGGGACGAGCGATTCGTGAGCGTCGACGCCGTTCAGGAAGGGCACGACGAGGGTCTCGGGACCGAGCAACGGGGCGATGCCGTCGCGCACCGCCGGCAGGTGCGACGACTTCACCGCGACGATGACGATGTCCACAGGGCCGATCTCGCCGGGGTCGTCGGTGGCAGCGGCGGGCCGCACGAGGAAACCGCCCCGGGGCGAACGGACGTGGAGACCGGCCTGCCGGATTGCCGCGAGGTGGCCGCCGCGCGCCAGCAGTGCGACTTCGCAACCCGCGCGTGCCAGTACGCCGCCGTAATAGCCGCCAACGCCCCCCGCTCCATAGATGGCAATCCTCATGGTCGCGAAGTTACCGTAGCCGTGTGGCAACTCAAAGAGGAGACGCGATCATGACCGGACCACGGTGTCGCCGCATCGTCATGCCATGGATCGTCGCATCGGGTGCTGTTGTCGGGCTCTGGCTGGTCGCGGCTTCACCGGCCCCGCTCGCCGCCCAGACACCCGAGCAGCGCTACACCGACTGGGCGCGGCCCGACTTTCGTCCGCAGGAGTACCAGTATCGGCGGGGCCGGATCATGGACGGGCTCCGTGCCACCGGCGGCGGTCTGCTGCTCACGCCGTCGTCTGACGGCACGACGTACGGCGGCACGTTCCGACAACTGGACGACTTCTGGTATCTCACCGGGCTGGAAGTCCCGTCGTCGATGCTGGTCCTCGACGCCGACACCGGCCTCTCGATCCTCTTCATGCCGCCGCGCGACCCGCGCTTCGAGAACCCGGGCCGGCCGAACGACTTCCCGGGCCGGCCGCTGCTGGACGACTATCAGTTGCGGAGCATTGCCGGGATCGACCGGTACCGGGACATCGCGGAACTGGACGCATTTGTGCGGGCACGGCTCGCCGGGGGAACCGCGCTACGTGTCAATGCAGGCGCCGCCGGACCCGTTTCCGAGCCGGTGGTTCCGCTGATCGGCACACTCGATGCCGCCGCCGCCCTCATCCACCGCCTCCACACGGACTACCCCGGGGCCGAGATTCGGAATGCGTACGAGACGGTTGCCCGGCTTCGCATGATCAAGACGCCGACCGAAATCATGCGGATGCGTGCAGCCGCGGACGCGACCATGGCCGGGATTCGCGCGGCAGCCAGCCGGATCCGGGCCGGTGTGGACGAGCGCACGCTGCAGGGCGAGTTCGAGCGGACCTGCCGGACCTTCGGCTCGCAGTCGATCCCGTTCACGCCGATCATAAAGTCCGGACCCAACAGCCTGTGGCCGTGGCGCATCCTCGCCGCCCACTACGACCGCCGCAACCGGGGGATGCGGGACGGAGACCTGGTGATTTTCGACGTGGGTTGCGAAGTCAATGGCTACGTGAGCGATATCGGGCGGACGTTTCCGGTCAACGGGACCTTCACCGACGTACAGCGCGAGAAGCTCATGGTCAGCACACGCGCCGCGGAAGCGATCATTGCGGCGGTTCGCCCGGGTGTGACCCTGCGGGAACTGACTGCGGTCGCGTACGCAGCGATTCCGGATCACGAGGAGCCGCACATGCAGACGCCGTCGTTCTTCGGCCACCACATCGGGCTCTCGGTGGGCGATCCGGTGCTGCTCGACGAGCCGCTGGCGCCCGGCATGATCTTCACGATCGAACCGTGGTACTACAACCACGAGATCGGGGTCTCGGTGTTCGTCGAAGAGGTGGTGCTGGTGACGGAGGACGGGGTGGAGGTGCTGACGTCGGGGTTGCCGAGGGAGCCGGAGGAGCTGGAGCGGATGGTTAGTCCTTGACCACGTCGCCGAGCGCGGCGACCGCATCATCCAGCTGCTCTCCGGTCACGTAAGGCGCGGGACCCAGGCGTAGCACCCGGCCCCGGAAGTCCGCGTAGACGCCGAGTCCGCGCAGCTTGCAGCATATCTCACCGGCGCGGGGCGTTTCCATGGTCAGAAAGCCGCCGCGGCGCGACAGGCGCGCGGTGCGATCCCTCTTCAGCACGGCCGGGTCCGGGTCCAGCGCGTCCACTCCCGCCGCCAGTCGCCGGATCTGGCTCAGGCTGATCTCGCGCAGCCGCTCCACATTCAGCCCCTGCTCCTGAAAGAACCTGAACACCGCCGCGGCCCGGTAATGGCTGACCGGGTCGTATGTGGACCCCGCGAACCGCAGGTGCCCCTCTCCGTATGCAACTCGGGCATCGGCTGCGCGCCCGGTCTCCCCGGGGCCTGCCGCGAGCGTCCCGAACTCCGCGAACCAGCCCGTCAGCACGGGCCGCAACTCGCAGTCCTGCGGGAACCTCAGGAAGCAGTTCCCTTCCCCAAGCTGGCAGTACTTGTACCCGCCGCCCACCACGAACGCGCCCTCCAGCCCCATCTTCGCGACCGAAAACGGTACGGCGTTGAGCGAGTGGTACGCGTCCACGAGCAACTCGGCCCCCACGCGGTCGCACGCCACAGCCACCTCGTCCAGCCCTTCCACGATGCGCGCATCCCGGAACAGGACCGACGATACCAGCACCGCCGCCGTTCGGTCGTCCACGGCATCTGCGATCCCGTCGGCCACCGCCGCGGCTCCACTCGTCCCGTCACTTGTGCCCGTGGCCACGCGCACGATCTCGATCCCTTCGGCCTCCAGCCGGTCGAGCTGGCGTCGGATCGTGTGGAACTCGCCGTCGGTCGTCACCAGGCGTGGCCGCTCCCGCAGCGGCAATGCCGAAAGGAACCGGATCAGCAGCTCGTGCGTATTCTGCCCCAGCGCGATGTGTCCATCCGGGTCGTCCAGCAGCCGTCGGAAGCCGTCGCGCACCTCGTCGGCCACCTCGAAGGCGCGTCCCCACTTGTCGTCAACGAGTTCCGCGGCGTCCAGCCACGCCTGCTGCTGGGCTTCGAACGCCACATCCGGCCACGCCTGGTGGGAGTGCCCAGTGAGCAGCACGCGGTCCGACACCCGGAAACGGGAGTAGTGCCGAGCTAGCATGGCCGTGGTAGTTTTCATGGGGGATCCTGCCTCCTTCGCTGAAGTATCGACTGACCATGTTTGAGGGCACAACACCCCCCGCGCGAGCAGGCCGCTGGTGGCGCGGTCGCATGGCCCACGGCATGCTGCGACGGATCCCGGCCTTGCGGGCAGTGGCTCCTCTCGTGTGCCTGACAGGACTGGCCTGGGCAACAGGCGGTGCCGCCCAGGAGGTGCGCGACCGTCCCCTGGCCACGGTCAGGGGAACCGTCGTCGATGCGGTCACCGGAGAGCCCCTGGCTGGCGTCGTCGTTGTGGTCGCCAGGGCGGATGTGCGACTCGAGTCCGACGACTCCGGGCGGTTCACGATCACCCGGATCCCCGTTGGCGCCTACCAGCTGGAGCTTACCCACCCGGGCTATCGGACCTTTGTGGACGACTTCACGGTCCTCGGCAGCGGAGAATTCGCCACGGGCATGGAGCCCATCGAGTACCTGCAGGACGGGTTGATGACGGGTATCACCGGCGTGGTAAGAGACGCCGTTGACGGTAGAGCGGTAGCTGGCGCCACGGTGTGGACGGCGGCCGCACCCCAGGCGACGCAGACGGACGGACGGGGCCGATTCACCTTCACCAGGCTGTATCCCGGCCGCCACCTCGTCGAGTTCTCGCACCTGGGCTACGCAACGCGGGCCGACTCGATCGACGTCGAGTACGGGAGGATGAGCAACATCCGCGTCTCGTTCTCGGCCGATCCGGTGCGGTTGGATCCGATCGAGGTCAGCGTCGAAAGGCGCGACATCGTGCTCGAGCAGGCGGGGTTCTACGAACGCGAGGCCATGGGATTCGGGAAGTTCCTCGACCGCGACGATATCGAGAAGCGGCCTCCCGGAAAGATGAGCGATCTGTTCTCCGGACTGGCGGGCGTGACGTTGGTTGCAGGCCCCACGGGCCAGCGGAATGTCATACTGAACGCGGGCCGCTACAGGCACCCGCCTTGTTTCCCCCGCGTGGTACTCGACGACATGATCGTGGGAGGAGGCTCGGGCCTGCCCGCCGAGCTCGACGTCCTCCTCATGCGCAGCGCCCTTGCGGGCGTGGAAGTGTACACCAGAACGGCGGCGATACCGATGAAGTACGGCGGAACGGGATCATCCTGCGGGGTCATCGTGATCTGGACGCGGCGATGAAGTAGCGCCGGAGCGCGGGCGCCTCGCCGCAGGCCCGGAGGCCATGGGGCAAGCCCGCTGTCGACGTCGCCCTCCGTCACAGAGCCGACCGCATCTCCCACAGATCCGGAAACGCCGCGGTCATCGTAGTGACCAGGTACGCCACCCCTGCGCTGTCTCCCGTTCCCGGTTTGTTGCCGATCGTGCGCTCGACCATCTTGATGTGCCGGTAGCGCCACTCCTGGAACCCCTCGTCCAGATCCACCAGCCGCTCGCACAGGTTGATCAGCCCCGGATCGGAGCGGTAGGCATCGACCAGTACACGCTGCATCTCGGGGTCGGGCGCTACGGGTTCGGTCACGTCGCGGGTCAGCGCCCGCTCCGGGACCTCGTACCCTCTGCCGACCAGGAACCGCAGGAACGCGTCCCAGAGCGAAGGCTCCTCGAGTCTTCGCTTCAGCCGCCGGTGTTCATCGGGGTCGGGGAACGTCTTGAGCACCGACGCCCGCTTGATTCCCAGCGCGAACTCCAGCTCCCTGAACTGGGCCGACTGGAAACCGCTGGCCGTGTCGAGGCGGTCGCGGAAGGACTCGAACTCGACCGGCGTCATCGTCTCCAGGATGTCCAGTTGGCCCACCAGCACCTTCAGGATCGAACGCACGCGCTTGAGGGTCGCAGCCACCCGGGCCTCATCGCCGCGCACCAGAAGCGTCCTGGCGTGGTCCAGTTCGTGGAGCGCCGCCTTGAACCAGAGCTCGTGGACCTGGTGCACGATGATGAAGAGCATCTCGTCGTGCTCCGGCGGTTCGGAGAGCGGCCGCTGCAGGGACAGCAGTTCCGGAAGCATCGCGAAGCGCTGGTAGTTCATCGTTTCGTCGCGGTCACTCATCTCCGGTGTCCGGTCCGTACGCGCCGGCGGCCGACCCGAACCGCGGCGTGTAGTTGTCGAGCGTCTCGTACTGGGAAGGCCACGGTAGCGGATACCCCAGCGCGTACGCGGCGTGCCTTGTCCAGTATGGATCCCACAGGTGGGCGCGCGCCATGAGGCAGAGGTCCGCTCTGCCCGCCGCGATGATCCCGTTGACGTCCTCGAACGAGGAAATGTTGCCCACGGCCATGGTCGCGATTCCGACCTCGTGCCGGATCCGATCGGCGAAGGGAGTCTGGAACTGCCGGCCGTAGCGCGGTTGCTGGAAGGGCACTGTCTGCCCGGTGGAGACATCCACGATGTCGCAGCCGTGGGCCTTCAGCGCGCGTGCCATCTCCACCGCGTCCGCCGGCTCGTTGCCACCGGGCCACCAGTCCACTGCGGATAGCCGGACCGACAGCGGGCGGTCGTCCGGCCACAGCGATCGCACCGCGTCGACGACCCGCAGCGGAAACCGCAGCCGGTTCTCAAGCGTGCCGCCGTAGCGATCGCTTCGCTGGTTGGTCAGGGGGGACAGGAAGCTCGCGAGCAGATAGCCGTGCGCCATGTGGATCTCGACCATGTCGAAGCCGGCCTCCACCGCCATTTCCGTGGAGCGCTCGAATTCCGCGATGAGCGCCTCCATCCCCGCCTCGTCCAGCTCCGCCGGCACCGGACTGTGCTCGAAATACCCGATCGGCGAAGCCGACACGATCGGCCAGGCGCCCTCCTCCAGAGGCTCGTTCGGGCCCTCCCAGTCCAGGCGCGTCGAACCCTTGCGGCCCGCGTGGCCGAGCTGGATGCCGACGCGCGCGCTTGTGAAGCGTTTCACAAACCCGACCAGCCGGCGCCACGCGCCCACGTGTCCGTCGGCGTAGATGCCCGCGCAACCCGGCGAGATGCGCCCCTCCCGCCCGACTGCGGTCATCTCGGCCATCACGAGCCCCGCACCGCCGATCGCCCGCGAACCCAGGTTCACGAGGTGCCAGTCGTCCACCGTCCCGTCGTCGGCCGAGTACTGACACATCGCCGACACGCCGACCCGGTTGACGAGCACCAGGTCGCGCAGCCGGAATGGCGTGAAGAGGGGAGGCGGGGGCGAGCGGTCGGCGGCGGCCCGGTCGATCCCTTGTGCCGCCTCGTTCTCGGCAATGGTCAATCCGGCCTGGACTTCCGCCTGCCGCGCCACCCACCGGTCCATCCGATCCACGAACGCCGGGTCGCGCTCCCGCAGGTTTTCGTGCGAGATCCGCAGGCTGCGCGTAAGCAGCGAAAAACCGAACTGGACCGGCTCGAGACGGAAGTAGCGCTCCGTGTCCTCGAACCATTGCAGACTGGCCTGCGCCGCGCGCTGCAACGACTCCACCGACCGCCGGCGCTCGGCCTCGTAGGCGGCGAAGGCGGCGGCGAGGGTGCCCGCGGCGGCGTGGTCCGCCGGCCCGACCCCCGCCC
>VYAQ01000150.1 GCA_009844885.1 Gemmatimonadota bacterium | reverse complement strand
GCCCGCCTCGGGCCCGGACGCACCACCGTCGCCCATTGGACCGCCACCCCCGCCACCCCCGCCACCCACGGTCGTGACCACGGTCTCGACATCATCCAGGCCACCGATTCCCGCGAGTTCATCCTTCAGCCGCCTGGCATAGCTGTCGGTCACGCCGGCGGCCGTTCCCACCGGGGCCTCCACGGCCACAAAGACCGTCGAAGGCGGTATGTCCTCGGGGAAGTACTCCACCGGGGCCGCGAACCGCAGGTAGACCATGATGGTGACCACCAGCGCGGCCACAGAAAGCGAAAGCACCAGGATACGGTGATCGAGGGACCACCGGAGCCGTCTTTCGTACCACCGCACAAGGCGGGGCATGCCCCCGGAAACGAAGGCGTTGCCCCACCGCTCCAGGAGTTTGGCGTGCAGGATCCAGAGCGCGATCGCGGTGATCACCAGGAGGATCGCGGTGAGCGGATTCGCCATCGCCACGGCGAACAGGACGATTGCTCCGAGCCCCAGTAGCGCGATTCTCCCGTTGCGGTTGATCGGCCGCCGGTGTGGGGTGCTCTCGGGACGGAGGAAGAGCGAACAGAGCGTGGGCACGATCACCAACGCCACGAACAGCGAGCTGGACAGGGTGACGATCAGGGTGATCGGCAGGTATCTCATGAACTGGCCCGCCATTCCCGGCCAGAACAGCAGCGGGGTAAAGGCGGCCAGCGTCGTCGCGGTTGCGGCAATCACGGGTATGGCGACCTCGCCCGTGGCCTTCTTCGCGGCGGCCCTGCGATCCCACCCCTCCTCGATGAAGCGGTGGATGTTCTCGACGATCACGATGGCGTTGTCCACCAGCATTCCCAGCGCCAGGATGAGCGAGAAGAGCACCACCATGTTCATGGAAACGCCGAGCAGCCAGAGCACCACGAATGAAAGGAACATCGACGTCGGGATGGAGAGCGCCACGAACACCGACGTGCGCAGGCCCAGCACGAACAGGAGCACGCCGACGATGAGCACCAACCCGGAGATGATGTTGTTCTGCAGGCTGCTCACCATGTCGCCGATGTCGGCGGACATGTCCGACGTGATGGAAACGACGGTCGACGGCGGGAAGATCTCGCGCATGGCGTCGATCTCCGCGCGGACCGCTTCGGCCGTGGCGATGATGTTCTCGCCGGAACGCTTCACCACATCGAGTGTCACGACGGGCTCTTCGCCGAGGCGCGCGTAGCTGTCGCGCTCCGCGAATCCGAACTCGACCGTGGCTACGTCGCGCACATAGACCGGGCGACCGGCCACGGTGGTGACCACGAGGTCTCCGACGACCGAGGGGTTATCGAATTCCCCGTCCACGCGAACCAGGTAGTCGACGCCGTTCACGTCGATCGTCCCCCCTGGCACGTTCACGTTTTCCTGGCGAATCGCACTGATCACGTCGTCAATGGAAACGTTGTAATACTGTAATTTAGCCAGATCGACATCAACTTTTACTTCACGCTCCAAACCACCCCGCAACTCGACCCGCAATACCGCTGGAATGGACTCGATACGCTCCTGCAGTTCTTCGCCCAGCTCCTTGAGGCGAACCAGTCCGTATCCCCCGGCGATGTTGACCTGCATGACCGGTGCGTCGCTCATCGAGAGTTCCAGGATGAACGGGTCCTCGGCGTCCGATGGCAGTTCCGGTCTGGCCAGATCCACCTTCCCGCGCACCTTCAGGAGCGCCTCGCTCATGTTCATCGAGGTCTCGAACTCGGCGGACACCGAGGAGTACCCCGCTACCGATGTCGAGGTCAGTTCCTTGATGTCCGGTATGGTCTTGAGTTCGTCCTCGATCTTTCTGGTGACGAGGCTCTCGATATCGGCGGGAGAAACCCCCGGGTACATCGTGTTGACCAGGACGTAGGGAATCTCCGTCTCCGGGAACGACTCCTTGGGAATTGCGCGATAGGAGACCAGCCCCGCCACCGTCACGAACGCGAAGAGCACGACAACCGAAGTCGCGCTGTCGACGGCCAGAGATGTAAGCGCGAATTCCTTGAACGTCCGCCGGTCGCGCCCCGTAGCGGACCGGTCCTGTTCTCCCGTCTTCACCACGCCGCCCCCTCTCCGCTGGCTCCCGGCACGACCCGGACCCTGTCTCCGTCGGTGAGCCCCTGCTGGCCCACCACGATCAGGCGGTCTCCCGCCTCCAGCCCCGCCTCCAGGACCGCATCGTTGCCCTGGCTCAGGGAAATCCGCACGCGCCTGCCGGCGGCCCGGGCTTCCCCGCCCGACTCGTCGACTACGAATACCATGTGACCGTCTTCCAGCGACACGAGTGCCTGCCGTGGCGCCACGATCGCGTCGGTCAACTCCTCCTGTACGACCGATATCGACGCTACCATGCCGGGCTTTATCGATCCGCCCGGGTTCGCGATCGTCAACTCGATCGGGAAGGTGCGGTTCTCCGGATCGACGGTGACCCCGGCGTAGACGATCGAGCCCTCGAACAGCTCGCCCGGCAACACGTCGAAGCCGACCGATGCCGACGCACCCGCCGCGAGGTCGAGGGCGTACCGCTCCGGGACGCCCGCCATGATCTTCACCGAGTCCGCCTGTACGATCCGCGCCACCGCGGTCCCCGGCGACACCATGGCGCCCAGTTCGACCAGGCGCGCGTCCAGAACGCCGCTGATCGGGGCCGAAACGACGGTGCGCGCCAGCCGCTCCCGAAGCGCCGCCAGGTTCGCGCGGCTCTCCTCGGCCGCGTACCGGGCCTCCTGGTACGCCAGCTCCGAGCCCACGCCGTCCTCTTCATACAGCTTCTTCCTGCGCTCCCACACCTCTTCCGCATAGGCAGCCTGAGCCGTGGCGGCCTGGACTTGCGCGCTCAGAATCGCGTCGTCGAGGCGCAGGATCGCCTGACCCGCACGGATCCGCTCGCCCTTCTCGCGGACGATGCGTCTGACCACGCCGCTCTCCTGCGCCGAAACCAGAACGTCGCGCATCGCGGTCGCCACTCCGGTCAGGCGTATGACCCGCGTAAAGGGCCGCGGCTCAACCGGCACGACCTCCACATTCACGACCCGGGTG
The DNA here is from genome assembly GCA_009844885.1 of Gemmatimonadota bacterium. Classification (GTDB taxonomy): domain Bacteria; phylum Gemmatimonadota; class Gemmatimonadetes; order Longimicrobiales; family Gaopeijiaceae; genus Bin94. The sequence goes on along the minus strand of VYAQ01000150.1, from coordinate 9,012 downwards.
AACCCCTCCACCCCATCCTCCCCCTGGGCCGAGCCTTCCCGCTGCGCCCCGCCACAGCCACCCGAAACCATGGCGCATACGAACAATACCGCCGGCAACCGGCAGGTACTCACCTTCCTGATCATGCCCGTCTTCACTCTTGTTTCAGTCCTCATCGCCCCCCTGCCCCTCCGTTACCCGCTCGCGGATCGACATCGACCAGCGGCACTCGTCCTGCGGCCTCGTCGAGCCTGGCCCTTGTTGCAAGGTAGTCATACACCGCCTGGGCGTAGTTGAATTCACTCTGGCGCAAGGCCACTTCGGCATCGGTGAGCTCCAGCTGGCTACCCAGCCCCTCCCGGTATTGCGCGCTCGCGATCTCGTAGCCGCGCTGGGCCTGAGCGACCGCAAGTTCTTGTCCCACTGCGCGTTCACGGGCTTCCACGACATCGGCCATGAGGTTGCGGAGCTCAGCCACGGCCCGGTCGGTGGCGAAACGGGTTTGCGTTTCCGCCTGCCTGAGCGCGGCCTGCCTCTGGTCGATGCGGGCGTCCCGGCTGAAGCCCGAAAAGATGGGGAACGTCACGCGCAGCCCGACCTGTTTGGACGACCCCCGCTGGGCATTGGTGCCGAAGAAGTCGGGCGGACCGTTCTGCTGCGCGGCCAGACCGTAGGTGCCGAAAGCGAAAACCTTGGGCAGATACTCCACCTGCTCAATCCTCAACTCGGTGCGCCTCAGACCCTCGGTAATCGCCAGCTGGCGAATGTCCGAACGATCGCCCGCGTCCTCCGCCACCGACCCGCGCAGCGCCGCCCCGTCGGAGCCCGGCACTCCCACGAACGCGAGAATATCCCGGTTGGCTTCCGAGTTGGCGTCGAAGTGCTCCAGATCGATCCGGGCCAGTTCACCGGCGAGATTCAACTCGGCATCCGGGTCGAGGGCCATCTCGACCGCGAGCGTCCGCCGGGCCGCGTCGCGGCGGTTTCGCGCCCGCCTGAGGTTGGGCTCCAGGTTGGCAAGCTCGACCTCCAGCCGCAGGACCTCGTAGTCCGAGGTCATGCCGGCCTCGCGCATCGCCGTGGTCTCGCGGAGCGATTCCCGCACGCGGAGCAGAGAGTTCTCGGTGAGCCGGACCTCTTCCTGACCCAGGAGCACATCGTAGAAGGCCAGCCGCACCCGGGTCACCACCTGTTGCGTCCTGCCGCGAACCGCCTCGCGCTGCAGACCCTCGAAGCGTGAAGCCGCCCCCACGCCCACGAAAAGGCGCGGGTCGAAAAGGGTTTGCTCGGCGTTGACGGAGAGGTTCCAGATATTGTCGGCCCCGAACTGAACCGGGATGAACTCGCCCTCCGACGCGCTCGGATCGAAGATTTGGGCGGGGAGAAAACTCACCTGTGGAGCCACGTTGCGCGTGAATGATGTCGACAGGTTCACGTTCGGATACACCTCGCTCCAGGCTTCCGATACCTGCTCCCCCGCGACGGCGAGTTGGTACTCGGCGTCCAGGACGTCGCGGTTGCGCTCGAGGGCGGTACGAACCACCTCGCTCAAGAGAACCGGGGGTCCATCGGGATTCGAGTGTGCTTCCTGGCCACCTGCCGGGGCCGTTCCGCCGGAAAGCGCCACGAAGGCCAGGACGGCCCCCGCGCCACCCGCCAGCCGCCGGGCAAGCCGGGCCGTGCCATTGCGATTGCTCCAGCCTGCAGGCCGGTGATGCGTGTTGAATCCTTCCATATCGTCAATCAGTCTTTCCCAAGGTGCAGTTCGTCAGGGTCCGCTCGACGCCAGCCGAGAGGACACGTTTTCGGTCTCATACGTTGTGAACGCCAATGTCCTTGACTGGCCTTGCGCGAGTGCATAGGGTCATCAGCGCGTGTTCAGCGGCACCGAAGAAGCCGCGGAGCCGCGTGTCCGGACGGTCCCGCGCGGTGCGAGGCCGACGGAAGTGTACAGTTCACCATCAAGGAGCACAGGATGCGGACCACGGGAACCGTGAAGTGGTTCAACGACGCCAAGGGATTCGGATTCATCAGCCCCGAGGCAGGCGAAAGAGACTGTTTTGTCCACTACTCGGCCATCGAGGGCGACGGCTTCAAGAGCCTTGCCGAGGGCGACCAGGTCGAATTCGATCTGGTGAACGGCCCCAAGGGGCCGGCCGCCGAGAACGTCACCCGCGTCGGGGACATGTCCTGACAGGCAACTCATTCTGAACAGATCGCGCAAAGAACGAGGCCGACGGCAAACCGACCGTCGGCCTCGTTCTTTCCTAGTCGAAGAGGGCCGCATGCCAGCGTTCCCGGGCGGGGCCCTCCCACCTGCCACCGCGCAGATCGGCCAACACGGTGACGGAGTTGTCGAAGACGACGGTTTCGGGCACCACCTCCCCATTGCCGGCCAGCGCGCGGAACGCGGGACGCGATGCTCGCCGGATGGTGCCGCGCGAGTCGCGGTACCAGACTGCTTCGTTGCCCAGGAACCGCACACCCAGCCCGTCTTCCAGTCCCCTCAACACCGTCACCAGCGCGTCAATCGAGCATCCTGAGGGCGGCGCAGACTCGATGTCCACCGCCACGACCAGGAACCTGTCGTAGCACCAGGATCGAGCCGCGCGCAACGGGACGCCGTGGGCCGCCCACCCCGCCAGAAAAGCGTCCACCGCCTCCAGCAACACCCCGGCCTCGCCTCCGGCCAGTTCACGTTCCGAGCCGAACACCCATACGCGCGCGCTGTCTGGGAAGTCGTCAAGCACCGCGATGTTCACAGGACCGCCTCGCTGCCGGTCAGCGGCCCGGGAGCGTTCTTGTCCAACAGGATTGCAATCCACTTCAGGTCCTTGGTGTTCTCGAGCATGATCTTCACGATCATGGTCAACGGGACCGACAGCAGCGCGCCCAGGGGACCCCACAGCCAGCCCCAGAACACGAGCGAGAGAATCACGACAAGAGTGGACAAACCGAGCCGGCGGCCCATAAGCGTCGGCTCGAGCCAGTTGCCGAAGACGATGTTCACGGCCAGGTAGCCTGCACCCACGATCAGCGTCGACTGGACATTCAGCCCTACGAACTCGGAAGTCAGCGGGTCCACCTCGATCAGTGCCAGGAGCAGCGCGGGCCCCGAAGCGATCACGGAGCCAATCGTGGGCACGTAGTTGAGGGCGAAGGCGATCAGTCCCAGGAGGATGGGCAGCTCAATTCCCATGATCCAGGTCCACGTGCCCAGCAGCACGCCGGTAGCGATGCTCACGAGCGTCTTGATCACAAGATACCCCTGAACCTCGTCGACGACCTTCTGCATTCGCTCGTCCGACGCGATGCCGTCGCCCGCGATCGCACGCAGCTTGTGCGGCAGAATCGCCGCTTCGCCGAGCGCGAACGCCAGAATCAGAAAGACGAGGAAGACTGTCGAAAGGAACGAGAGCGCCCAGGTCGTGGCGCCGGTGGCCAGTGCCGCCAGACGGGGCAAGTCCAGCAATCCCTGGAGCGCGTCCATGATCTCGACGTCCTCGACGAACGGCCACCAGGCCGAGAACCACTGCAGCACTCCCTGGATCGGCACCTCCAGCGCGTCGATCTGGACCTGAACGCGCGCGAACAGATCCGGGAGCTGAAGACTGGCGATCATGATCAGGAGGCCGAGCATGGAGGCCACGGCCAGCACCGTCACCAGGATGGCAAGGAACTGGGGCACGCGTCTGTTCTTCAGCCAGAAGACCAGAGGCAGGCAAATGACGGCAAGGAACAGCGCCACCGCGGTGGGCAACAACACCGGCTGGGCGAACCGCAGGCCCTGGATCACGATTACGCCCACCGCGAGCGTAAAAAGAAAGCGCAATCCGGGGTTTTGATCCAGTTGGTCGAAGACCATCACGTTAGCTTTGGATGAGGCTCCTCAAGGTAGGTGAAGTCTAATGGGCAAGCCGACATCAGCAAAATACCCCACGGCCCCTGCGGACCGCTCGTCGGGCCCGGATCCGGGAGCGGGCACGCGGTCGCTGCTGGCCGCTTGCCGGGTGGACACCTTCCGCTCCGGCGGCAAGGGCGGACAGCATCAGAACAAGGTCGAGACCGGTGTGCGCCTCACACACGAAGCGACGGGGATCGTGGCGACTTCGCGGCGGCACCGTTCCCGGCACCGCAACATGGAGGCGGCGCTTCGGACTCTGGAACGCAAGCTGGCCGACCACCTGCGGGAGGCACCCCCCCGAATCCCCACCGCCGTACCGCTGGGCGAGAAGCGACGGCGGCGCGAAGCCAAGCTGAGGAGGTCGCGACTGAAACGTCTGCGCCGCAAACCGGACGCCGGCGACCCGTGACGCGCGGCTGGCAATGACGCCCCCTCTTCGGGTCAGCAGACGATCGGTATCAGCGGTCGCGGCCGGACGGCGATTCCCTCGACGTACGTCACCGTATATACGCGGATCTGCCCGCACCCCCGTATGACCTCGACCCGGTAAACCTCGCTCGTGGGAAGCGTGGCGAGTTCCTGCACTCCCCCGAAGGCGGGAGCGTCGTCCAGGAAGACCCGCGGGCGCTGGGGAGTGGTCCCCCTGGTCCGCATGCAGTCGCGCCTCTGCGCAAAGGGACTGGTCGTAGAGAGATCTTCGAAGCACGGGACGAATTCGAACCCCGGCTGGCTGTGGAGGAACTGGGCCACGTTGAAGTCGGGCGCGAACCGGAGTGCCGTCTCGTCGTAGGTATTCGTCAGGTAGGGAAGTTCCCGCAACCTCGTCGTCAGACGGTCCACGTACACCTCGATGCCCTCGAGGACGATGGGCTTCGGGATCACCGCGATCTCGACGAACTGCCCGTCCCGGATGTCAAGCACCTGCACCAGGTCGGCGTACCCGATCCGCGACACGAGGACCTGGCTCGGTCCCGTGGGGACGTCGGGGATGTCGAACCGGCCCGTCTCATCGGTGACCCCCAGGATGATCGACCCGTCGGGCCGCACCGTGCCCTCCAGGCGCACGATTGCGCCTTCGACCCGCTCGCCCCGGTAGGTGTCCAGCACCTCGCCCGAAAAGGTGACGGGCGAGACCGAGCCTGCCTGCGCGCTCACATCGGCCGCGCCGACCAGTACGGCGATCATCGCCGACCCTGCCACCCGGGCGAGCGACGTTCGAGACAAGGCACCCGCCCGGGTCCGCGCCGCGTTCGGACGCGCGCCATCCATGGAGTCAACTCACCTTGCGCACCGCGTCGACGATCTCGGCGAAGGGCGGCAGCACGCCGGGATCGTCGCTGACCCACGCGAAACCGACGCTGCCCTCTCCGTCCACCACGAACACGGAACGCTTCGCCACGCCCTTGAGCCCGAAGAAATCCTGCTCGAGCACCCCGTAGGCTTCGGCTGCCGTCTTGTTGAAGTCGGATAGAATGGGGAACGGCACTCCCATGTCGCTCTTCCACTTCTGGTTCACGAACGGCGAGTCGATGCTGATGCCGTAGATCCGGGCGCCCAGACCACCCCACACGTCCCAGTTCTCACCCACATGGCAGAATTCCTCGGTGCAGACGCCGCTGAAGGCGAGAGGGACGAACATCAGCACGACGGGCTGGCCGCGGTGCTCGCTCAGCGTCACCGGGTCGCGCCCGAAAACGTCGTGCAGAGTAAAATCCGGAGCCTGCTGTCCAACGGATACCTCACTCACTCTCTACCTGTCCTTGTCTGTGCATTCGCGTGTTCGGGATGTCGCCGCACGTCGCCACCCGCTCCGCCTCGGCGCCGCACGCCGAGAGTCTCCAAGGTAACAGGCCATCATCCGCCGTCCGAAACCGAACCCGGCCTGCTGCTGGCTCTCGTCCAGATCAGCACCACGCCGCACGCGTCGCCCCGGTACTCGATCGGGGTCCGGTTCCCCCAGTACACCTCCGCAAGCTCCACCCAGTCCGGGGGAATCTGGTCGATGTTCACCGATCCCTCGATGTCGACACCGAACGGAATCCCGTCGACGTACACCGAAAGCTGGCAATTGCTCGGCGCCATCAGCACGGTCCGGTACGTCGACTCACGAATGATCTTGAGGCCCGGAATACGGGAGAACGCGTCCGAGATGCGAGGCGATCCCCGTTCCTCGATGACACGCTTCGTGAGCAGGTGCATCACCCTTCCCTGGTCCATCCGCCGATACACGCCGTTCGCCTCCAGAAACTGGGACCGGACCTCGACTGTGAGAGGCCGCAGGGGCACCGCCTCGATCGTCATCTGCACTTCGACGGCCGTCGTGCGATCCGGATGCAGCGTGACCGGTTCCGTGCGCGAGGCATAGCCGATCATCTCGACTTCTAGCTGTACCGCCTGGGACTCCAGGTCCCTGAATTCGGCCCGTCCGTCGGCGTTTGTGACCACCATGGTGCCGTTGGCGAGCATCACCGTCGCGCCCTCGATCGGTCGTGCCCCGTACGCCTCGACGACCTTGACCACCAAGCGGGATGGCGCACCCATGTCGCCTTCGTCCCACTGGCTCATGCGCAGCAGGAAGTCGCCAGGCCTGATCACCCGGAAGTCCCCGCGCAGGGTGGCATAACCGCCCTTGCGCACGGTCAGGGTATAGTCTCCGACCGGCGCATCGAAGGAAACGCGCCCGTCCTCGCCGGTCACAAAGCGGTTGGCGACGCCGGAGAGTTCCAGCACGGCACCCAGCAGGTCAGCGCGCGTGTCAATGTCCTGGATCCGCGCGGTTATGCGAACGTGGTCCGTCTCGCGGTCGCTCTGCGCACCCGCGTCTCCGGGGAGGACGGCGCACGGGAGGACGACTGCCAGCAGCGTGGCCGCGACTCGGAGTCCGCGAACGAAATCCGGCGCAGCAGCCTCGACCGACAGCATTGGTTTCGGCGCCATGGCATGCATCGGATACCCTCCCGCTTGGGCCCCTTTCGATATCTATAGTACCATTCGCGTCGCCGGTGACAAGCGGAGGACGGTTCTCCGGACAGGCACCGGCGGCTGTAAGGGACACCGGCGGGGCCCGACACCCCCCTGCGTGCGATTACCCACGCGCGCGCGCCCTGTGAGCGCGGGCGGCGCGTGCCGCGTGCACACTGGCGGACGCGCCCCGTTCCTCTCTATAATTATTGCTATGAGCAAATACGCCATTGCTTTGCTGGCGGCGGGCGCTCTGAGCCTGGGTCTGGCCGGATCCGCCGGGACGCCTTCGTACGTTCATGAGGGCCCGGCCCCGGGTTCCGTATCGGCCGCACGGGCTCCTTCGGTACTCGCGGACCAGCCGGCGGCGGAAGTAGCAAACGAGGTCGTGGCCCAGTATTGCGTCCGGTGCCACAGCGAGCGGCGGCAGGTGGGCAACCTGATCCTTGAGGGCTTCGACATTGCCGAGGCAGCCGAGCGCGGGCCGACGATCGAGAAGATGATCCGCAAGCTGAGGGCCAGAATGATGCCCCCGCGTGGGGTGCGCCGTCCGGAGCCCGAGGTGATCGACGCGATGGCCACCGAGCTGGAGACCGCGATGGACCAGCTCGCCGCCCAGGCCCCCAATCCGGGAAGGCGGAGCTTTCAGCGGCTCAATCGCGCTGAATACGCGAGCGCCGTAAAGGACCTCCTCGGCGTGGACATCGACGTCAGTTCCTTCCTGCCGCTAGACACCAAGAGCGCCAACTTCGACAACATTGCCGACGTTCAGATGCCGTCCGCCACGGTGATGGAGGGATACCTGCGCGCCGCCGGACAGATCAGCAGATTCGCGCTGGGGGACCCGGACGTCGAGACCTCCTCGACCATCTACCGGATCCCGCGCGTGGCCTCACAGAAGGACAAGGTCGAGGGCGCTCCCGTCGGTACCCGGGGCGGCCTTTCGGTCCTCCACAACTTCCCCGCCGACGGGACCTACGTGTTCCACATCATGCCCTATGCGGCCGTCGAGGGTGAGGTCTTCGGGAGGACGTTCGGGACCGAACAGATCGAGGTCTCGATCGACGGCGCGCGCGTGGCACTGCTCACCATCGACCGCTGGATGTCCGAGTCGGAGCCCACGGGCCTCAACATCCGCACGGATTCGCTCTACGTGACGGCGGGCCAGAAGCGCGTGACGGTGGCGTTCATCCGGCAGTTTGAGGGTGTGGTGGACGACCTGATTCGCCCCATCGACCACACGCTCGCCGACGGGCAGATCGGAATCGGGCTGGGTGTGACCACGCAGCAGCACCTGCAGCGCCTCACGGTGCTCGGCCCGTTCGGAGTCACGGGTGTGTCCGACACTCCGGCGCGGCGGGCGGTGTTCACCTGTCGGCCCACGACACCCGACGAGGAGGTCCCCTGCGCCCGCGAGATCATCGAGCGCCTGGCCACGACGGCGTATCGCCGCCCCGCGCTCGACGGCGACGTGGACGGCCTCATGCCCTTCTACGAGCAGGGCGCGGCCGATGGCGGCTTTGAAAAGGGCGTGCGCACGGCCCTTCAGGCGATCCTGGCGAGCCCCCACTTCATCTTCCGGATCGAACGGCGGCCGTCCGAGGTGGGGCCCGAGGGGGTGTACGCGATCGACGACCTGGACCTGGCTTCGCGGCTTTCGTTCTTCCTGTGGGGCGCACCCCCCGACGAGAAGCTGCTGGAGGCCGCCAGGGCCGGGTCGCTCGCTGACCCGGCGGAGCTGGACAGGCAGGCACGGCGCATGCTAGCCGACCCCCGGTCCGAGGCACTGGCGACGCGGTTCGCCGCACAGTGGCTCAGGTTGCAGGACATCGAGGACATCCACCCCGACGCACTCACTTTCCCTTATTTCGACCAGACGCTTGCGGACGCGATGGTGCGGGAGACGGAGCTGTTCTTCTCCCATCTGGTCGCCGAGGACCGTCCCGTCCTGGACCTGCTGACTGCCGACTACACCTTCGTCAACGAGCGGCTCGCGCGGCACTACGGCATCACGGGTGTCGTCGGCCCCTACTTCGAGAGGGCATCGTATCCGACCGGGAACCGACGCGGTGTCCTGGGGCAAGGCAGTGTGCTCACGCTCACCTCGCACCCCGACCGCACTTCACCGGTGTTGCGCGGGAAGTGGGTGCTCGAGGTCCTGCTGGGAG
>VYAQ01000144.1 GCA_009844885.1 Gemmatimonadota bacterium | reverse complement strand
CGTTCGTTCCGCGTGGGGGCGTTCCGGGTGGGGGCGTTCCGGGTGCGTGCGCTCACAGCTCCAGCCCGGGCTGAGCCCCGATCCCACGGGTCTTGTACGGGTGCTTGACCTCGGTCATCTCGGTCACGAGGTCCGCGAACTCGATGAGTTCCTCGGTGGCCATGCGCCCGGTGATCACCACATGCGTCCCCACCGGACGCTCACGGATCACGGGCAGCACCTCGTTGTGGTCCAGCCAGCCGTAAGCGAGCGGGTAGGTCAGCTCGTCGAAGATCACGATGTCGTAGCGCCCCGACTCCAGCACCTCGCGGCACTGCGCCCAGCACTCGCGCGCCAGCGCACGATCCTCCTCGATCCGCTCGCTCAGCCAGGTGAACCCCGCGCCCATCGGCACGATCTCCACTCCAAGCCGCTCGGCCGCGATGTGCTCGCCGCGCTTTACCCCCTCGGTCTTCAGGAACTGCAACATGGCCACGGTCATGTCGCGGCCCCGAGCACGCAGCAGGGTCCCGAGCGCGGCCGTCGTCTTCCCCTTGCCGTTACCGGTGTTGAGGATGACGAGGCCGTTGCGCCTCTCGCGGGGCGGCACCCGGTAGGGGCCGGGCGTTCTCTGCTTCGGTACGGGGGCATTGGGGTGGCGCGGGCCCCGATCGCCGGTCGAGCGCATGGGATCGGCGGCTTCGCGGGGCGCGGGGCGGCAGCGTGGGCGGTCCTGCGCGGAGCCGCGTTCGTCGTCCTGGGTCACGAGGGTCCTCCTGCGTTTGCTGTAGGGGCGGCGATGTCATCGAGATCCGCAATGTCATCGAGCGCGGCGAGGAAGCGATCCTCTTCGTCGCGGCGACGGACCGCGACCCGGATGTGTCCGGGCAATCCGAACGAAGCCGCGTGGCGCACGCGGACGCCCCGGATTCTCAGGGCGTGGGTGGTGCCGGCCGCGTCGGAGACCGCCGAGAGAATGAAGCCGGTGGAGGAGGGGCGGGGCTGCCATCCGCGCCGGGCAACCGCCGCCGAAAGACCCTGGCGCCGTGCCGCGAGGCGGGCGAGGCCGTGCTTGAGGCGGGCGAGCGCGGGGGCGGTCAGCGCGGCGCAGAGGGCCGCCTCGGCCACCGAGGACACGGACCAGGGAGGTGCGGCCCGGATGAGGGGCTCCAGGATCGCGGGCGGCGCGATGGCGGCGGCAAGGCGGAGTCCGGGCACGCCAAGGTCCTTGGTGAAGGAGCGCAGATGCAGGACGCGATCGTCGCCGGGGAGGTGGGGTGGTGCGAGGTGCCCTGCCGCGAAGGATCGGTAGGACTCATCGATCACCAGCAACGTCCCCGCCGGCATGCGGCACGCCAGGTCGGCGACTCTGTCGTCCGGGAGCGCTTCGCCGGTGGGATTGTTGGGTGTGCAGAGAAAGGCGACGGGCGGACGGAGCCGACCGACTGCATCGGAGAACCGCGCAAGCGGCAGCGCGAAGTCGGGTGCCGACCCCCTTATCTCGTGGTATTCCCCGCCCTGAACGTGCACGGCGCGGCGGTACTCGCCGAAGGTGGGGCCGCACGCGACCACCGGGTCGCCCGGGCAGATCCAGCAACGGGCGACCCGGTAAAGGAGTTCGGAGGCACCGGGCCCCAGGAGAATGCGCTCGGAGTCGAGTGCCCAGGCGCGGGCCAGCAGAGCACGGGCCTTGCTCGCAGCGGGATCGGGATAGGCATCGATCGGCGCCCTGGCTACCGCTTGCCGCACGGCTTCGTCCGGTGTATACGGGTTGATGTTGGTGCTGAGATCGGCGGTTACCGGCGGGTAGTCTCCGTCGCGCTCGTATCCTGGCCCGCCGTGGAACTCCAATGGTGCGTCGGCCACGAGCGGATCGGCGCACGGAGGAAGCCACTTCCGGGGCTCGGCATTGGGCTTCATGGGCGGCACGCTTCCACCGCGGCAATCAGCCCGACGCCCAGCCAGGCGGCATGTCGGATCACTGTGGCCGCGGCGGCGATGTCGCGGGCGTCTGGCGCGACACCATCGCCGTTCAGCGTGTAGGTGCCCGGCTTGCGCAGCCGGACGCCGAGGGAGAGTGCTGCCGCGGCCATCGGCCAGCCGGCGTTGGGCCCCGCGGCGCGCGCCGACTCGCGCGGGAGGCGACGGAGGAGGTCGCCGATCGGTGGGCGGAAGCGATCGCGGTGCCCTGGTTGGGCCGCCGAGGCCATCGCGATCAGGACAGCCGCCAACCGGGCCGGTACGAAGTTGAGGACGTCGTCGGTGCGCGCCGCCGGCTTCCCGTACCAGATCAGGTCGGGCGTACGGTAACCGAGCATCGCGTCGGCGGTATTGACGACCCGGTACACCCATGCGCCGGGGAGCCCGGCCGCCAGGTACGCACAGGCCGGCGCCACCACCGAGTCACAGAGGTTCTCGGCCATCGACTCGATCGCTGCGGAGGCACAGTGTGACTCGTCGAGCGCACGCGTGTCCCGGCTGACCAGGTCCCTCGCCAGGCACCGCCTTGCCCGGTCGAGGTCTCCCGTCCTCAGCGCCGCGCCCACCCTGGTCCCCGCTTCGGCGAGCGCCTCGAGGGCGAGCGATGGATGCAGGACGAGAGCTTCGCGTCCCGCCGCCATGAGCGTGGCGGCTATACGGGATGGGGAGGAGTCCGGGGACGAGCGCCGGGGCGGTGGCGAGAGGACGCGCACGCCTACGGCGGCGACCCCGGCCACCAACGCCAATCCCGTTGCCCCCTCGACCAGGCTTCCCAGCGGCCGCCGGCTCAGCCGCATCCTGCGCGCGCTCCCGAGCAGCGCTCCGATCGCGCGGACCGGATGCGCGCGAGGCTGGCCCAGCACGCGATCCAGAATCAGGGCGCCCACAAGTCCCAGGGCCCGCAGGTGAGGGGTCTGCGCGACGGAGCTCATCGATCGTCCCTCCTGAGCGGGACCGTCTGCGGTGCGCCGGTGTCGCTCCCTGGCCCGGGGTGCGGCACCACCCGGAGCGGCCATTCGTAGACGGGCTCCAGCGACTCTCGCGACAGCACTTCGTCCGGAGCGCCCCGGGCCAGCGCGCGGCCGCGGTCGAGCAGCAGCAACCGGTCGGCGAACCTGGCGGCGAGGTTGAGGTCGTGCGTGATGACGAGCACACCGAGCCCGGCTGCCCGAAGCTGGCGCAACAGGTGAAAGAGCTCCATGCGGTAACGGAGATCGAGGCCGGCGGTGGGCTCGTCGAGGAGGAGGACAGGCGCTTCCTGGGCCAGCGCACGCGCGATTCGCGCCCGCTGTCGTTCCCCGCCTGAGAGCTCGCCCAGTTGGCGGTCGGCAAACCCGGCAACCGCGCATCGGGCCATGGCGTCGTCCACGACCGCCCGGTCTCTGGTGCCGGACCGCTCCCAGGCGCCAAGGTGCGCATACCGCCCCATCCCCACCATCTCCCTCACGGTGACCGGGAAGGGCGAGGACTCGGACTGGGGCACCACGGCAATCGCAAGCGCCCGTTCACGGTCGGCAAGCCCGGCCAGCGGGCGGTCGTCGAGGGTGACGCCACCTTCCTGGGGCGGCAGTGAACCGGAGAGGAGTCTCATCAGCGTGGTCTTGCCGGCACCATTGGGCCCCACGACCGCCAGCAGCGTCCCCGGCGAGACCGACAGCGAGACGCCACGTACGGCAGCTTCCTCCGCCCGCCGGTGGGTGAAGGTCAAATCGCGGCCCCGGAGCACCGGCCGCCAGTCACGCGAAGGGGCCGTATCCCTCACCGCCGCCCCCCACGCAGCAGCAATGCCACGAAGAACGGCACCCCCGCGACGGCGGTGACGACGCCGGTCGGGAGCTCGGCCGGCGCTACGACCAGTCGGGCAATCGTGTCGGCAAGCAGGAGAAAGGCGGTTCCGGCCAGGAACGAGGCGGGGAGGAGCAGGCGGTGGTCATTCCCCCACGCGAGCCGCACGGCGTGCGGAACGATCAGCCCGACAAAGCCGATCACGCCGCCCGCTGCGACCGCCGCCGCCACCATCAGCGACGCGGCCAGGTAGGCGGTGAGCTTCACCCGCTGCACCGAAGCGCCGAGGTAGAAGGCGACTTCCTCTCCGCGCGAAAGCAGGTTGAAAGCGCGGGCCAGGGATAACACGGCCACCGCCCCGGGCACGAGCAGCAGGGCGAGCAGTCCGGTCGATGCCCAGTCGGCCCCGGACAGGTTCCCCATCATCCAGAAGATCGCCGAGCGGAACGACTCCACGTCCGCCATCGACAGCAGGAGCAGGATCACCGCGTTGAAGAAGGCTCCGATGATCACTCCGGACAGGATCAGAACGCGCGTGTCCATGCGGCCGGGCGCGGCGCGGCGCGCGACCTCCAGCACCAGGGCCATGGCCGCCATCGCACCCAGAAACGCGCCCAGGGGGAGCATCCACGGAAGGGCCACGCCGATGCCGGTCACCACAACCGCGACCGCACCGACGGCCGCTCCGCCCGAGACGCCCAGCACGTACGGCTCGGCAAGCGGGTTGCGAAGGAGTGCCTGAAAGGTGCAGCCGCTGAGGCCGAGGGCGCCGCCGACGAGCGCGGCCAGGGCGGCCCGGGGCAACCGCAACTGGAGCAGAATCGACCGCGTGGTGGCATCGCCGCTGCCCGATAGCGCCCGCCAGAGGTCGCCGGGGCCGATTCCCGAGGCGCCGAAGGACACGCTGAAGGCGAGCGCCGCCACGACGATCAGGGCGAGGAGGGCGAGTCGGCGGGGAGTGTGCGTCAACGCGGGCCGTGCAGGAAGCGGGCCAACTTCCGTGCCGCCTCGGCCACTCGGGGACCGGGGCGATTGAACAGGTCGCCGTCAACCATCAGGTAGCGGCCCGTGCGAACCGCGCGCAACTCCCGCCAACCCGGCGCCTCGAGCCACGGTGCACCGGGGGCGTCCGGTGCGTGGCGGGCGATGACGAGAACATCGGGATCGCGCCGCAGGATCGCTTCGATGGACACCCGCGGCCAGGAGCGCCCGGCGTCGGCGAAGATGTTTCGGCCGCCCGCGTGCTCGATCACCTCGTCGATGAAGGTCCCGGGGCCGGTGGTCTGCGGCGGATCGTGCCAGACGGAGTAGTAGACGTCGACAGGCTCGCGCCCTTGCACCGCCGCTGCCACGCTCTCGAGCGCGAGGTCGAGCGAGTCCACCAGGGCGGCAGCCCGTTCCCCGCGGCCCAGCAGCGTGCCCAGACGGCGAAGGTGACCGCGCATGTCGGCGACGGTCTGCACTTCAGCCCGGTAGACGGGAATGCCGAGCGCGTCGACCCGCTCACCCACCGCGCGTTGCGACTCGTCGGCCCATGTGATGACAAGATCGGGCTCGAGGCCGGCCAGCGCCTCGAGATTCGGCTGAATGGTGCCGCCCAGCGACGGCAGGTGAGCCAGCACGGGAGCCCGGTCGAAGCGGGTGCGTGCCACAAGGACGCCGGGATCGAGGGCGGTAACCGACTCGGTCAGCGAGGGGATCACGGAAAAGACCCGACGAGCCGGTGCGGCCAGCGCCACGGTGCGTCCAGCATCGTCGACAACGGAAATCGCCGCGGTGTCCGGACTTCCAATCGGCGAGCAGGACACGAAGAAAACCGAAACCGCCAGAACAGCGATCGGCAGGATGCGCGGCGAAGCGGAGCACGCCGCCGCCCTCATGCTCGCATGGTCAGCCGTATACACCGGGTCCCCTCCCGCGAAGGATGGTGCGCAATGGACGAGGGAACCGCGTCTCCTGGCTCGAGGCGACTGCGCTCGCCTTCCCGGGGATGAATCCCAGTGGCGATCGAGCGAGTCATGCCGGATCCGCTCGTCAGGATCCGGACCTCCTACAGTGGCGGGGCCGCGTCGGCATCGGACCGAACTTCCGGTGGCCCCCTCGCGTCAACGCAGCACGATAGCGGCATCTCCATGGACGGGGCAACCCGACAGCCCCGGACGGCTTGCGCGCTGCCTGCGGAGTCGGTATCCATGTTCACAGTTCACAGACGGAGGGGCGCTCGGAAGTCCGGTGAAAGTCCGGCGCGGCCCCGCCACTGTAAAGGGACCGGGGGAGTCGATCCCTCGTGGTTCCGCTCACGAAGCCACTGGGCAGCGATGCCTGGGAAGGCGAGCGGCACCGTCCCCAGCCAGGAGACCTCTCCTCCGTCACCGGATCAACACCCTCGAGGGAGGGCGTGGTCCCGCGTTCTCGCCCCAGCGTGGACGTTCGGCCGTGCTTCTCCCCGTCTGGAGGAGACGGGGTCGAGTGAAGACCGAGTTCGTGATGGCCGTGTTGGCCGCCACCACCGTCGTGCCGGCCACGCCGTTGCGCCTGCTGGATGCCCAGGTTGCCGCGACCGTCGAGGTGACGGTGCATGCGTCGGGCGACGTCGGCGCCACCGCCGTTCCGGCCGCAACCGTCACAGTCAGGGGTGCGGGACTCACCGCGACGACCGACTCGCGGGGCGTTGCCGTCCTGCGCGGCCTCTCGCCCGGACGGCACGCGCTCACGATCTCGGCGCTCGGCTTCGCGGAGGCCGTGATCGAAGTCGAGGCCGTGAACGGGCGCTTGACGCGCGCCCGGGTCGTGCTCGACCCCGCGCCCTTTCGGATCCCGGGGCTGGAGGTGCAGGCTGCATCCCGTCAGGTGGGGTTCTCCGCGACCGTGCTGGAGACGGCGAACCTGCCGCCCGGGGTCGCGGATCTCCCGGCCGCGCTCGAGCGCATCGCGGGTGCAACGGTCGTCAGGCAGGGAGGGGCGGGTGCTCCGGCGGTTCTGCAGCTGCGCGGCGCGGGCGGCGACCAGGTCCTCGTGCTCCTCGACGGGACGCCCATCAACTCGCCGCTCACCGGGGTGGCGGATCTGAGCACGGTGGACCTCGAGTCCATCTCCCGGATCGTCGTGATTCCGGGCGCGCAGTCGGCTCGATACGGTCCGCAGGCTCTCGGCGGCGTGGTCCTGCTGGAGAGCCCCGGCCGGACCGTGACCACCGCCGCCGCTACCGCCGGGATGGGTGCCTGGTCCACGATGGAGACTGCCGTTACGGGATCGCGCGGGCTCGGCAACATCTGGTCCCTGGCGGGCGGTGCACGCTGGCGGCGGTCGGACGGCGCGTTCACCTACGATGTCCCCGATTTCCGTGGCGGTGGGGAGGCCGCCCGCGAGAATTCGGCCTTTTCGCACGCGGGCGGCGACTTCCGAATCACACGGCGCGGGAGCGCGAACACGTCGCTGCGCGCTCACGTCAGCGACATCGAACGCGGAAGCCCCGGTACCATCGCGCAGCCCTCGCTCACCGCCCGACAACACCATCGCAGGTACGGGCTAAGCGTCGGGATCGAATCGGACGGCACCGCGCCCGGGTCACCGGTCGGAGGCTCGGTTCGCTCCTCGATCCAGTGGCAACGCGCCGAATATGCGGACCCTGCGCCCCCCTTCGGCCGCGCCTACGATACGCGCACCCGGGTCCGCCGTGCGGAACTCGCTCTGGAGGGCTGGTGGAGCGGAGGGCCGGCGCCACCGCCGCGCGTGGATGTCGTGGCCCTGCGGTTCGGCCTCCACGTCGCCCGTCTCGATGTCGAGTCGAATGCGCTGACAACGCCCGCCGTCAGCCTCGACGAACTCGGGGCATGGGCGCGTGCCGACCGCAGCTGGGATCTGGGGCGAGGCGTCCATCTCGATCTCGGCGCCGCGATCCGCGCCGACCGGCACGAACTCGTAGACGGCGCAACCGCCTCGCCCGCCGTGGACGCCACCCTGACCCGCGCCGGGCTCACCCTCGGCCTCCGGTGGGGCCACGGGTTCTCGCCTCCCGGGCTCGGCGACCTCTTCTTCCAGGAAGGGGTACTGGTCGAGCCCAACCCCGACCTCGGACCGGAGCGCATTCGCGACGAACTCACGGCGACCGTC
This sequence comes from Gemmatimonadota bacterium, assembly GCA_009844885.1. Classification (GTDB taxonomy): domain Bacteria; phylum Gemmatimonadota; class Gemmatimonadetes; order Longimicrobiales; family Gaopeijiaceae; genus Bin94. Next base: position 4,217 of record VYAQ01000144.1, on the reverse strand, counting down.
GCCCAGCGGTGGTCGCTCGGTCCCGCCAGCGGCGAACTGCGCACGACCGCCTACCGTGCCAATCTCGACGGCATGATCCTGTGGTTCCCGGACCACCGCTTCGTGTGGAGCCCGGACAACTACGACGTCGCGCGCCGCGGCCTCGAAATCGGTGCCACGACCGACCTGGCCGCGCTAGGGCATGCGCACGCCATAACCGCCAACGCCGCCTGGACCGAGGTCGAATACACCGGGACGGTGCTCGACGGCCAGGTCGCCTACCGGCCGCGATTCACCGCCGACCTGGACGTGGTCATCGGACTTCCGGCCGGAATCACGCTGGTCCCGTCGGCCACCCACGTTGGCGAGCGCCGCACCGTGCCCGGTTCCCCGCTGAACGGGCTCGCCGCCTACACCCTCTTCGACATCGGGATCGGCGTGCCATTCGAGTTGGCCGCGCGCGACGGGCGGCTCGATCTGGCCCTCAGCAACCTCCTCGACGAACGCGCCGCGCTCCTCGTCGACTATCCGCTGCCGGGCCGCGGCTGGTCGACACGGATCCGCATCGGGGCCGGACGATGAGCGCGACCCTCATGCCCGCTCACCGAATCGATACTTAACCACTTTGTTAACCATGGACGCGACTCTCATGACCAACACCACTCTCTGCTCCACCACACTCCTCGTCCTGCTCGCGATCACCGCCTGTGGCGACGAGGCGCCCACCGGGCCCGTCGGACCCTCCGCCCCCACCGCCGTCATCACATCGCCGGCTTCCGGGCTCGCCATCCACGAGGGAACGCCCGTCAGCCTGGCCGGTGCCGCCAACGATCCGCAGGACGGCACGCTCGGCGACGCCGCCCTGGCCTGGTCGAGTTCGATCGACGGGGCGCTGGGCACGGGTTCGGCGCTGGAGGTGGCGTCGCCGTCGGTGGGGGTTCACACGATCACGCTGACGGCTACGGACTCCGACGGGAACACCGGCAACGCATCTGTTTCGCTGCTGGTCGAGGAGCTGGAGTTCATCGACGGGACGGTGGGTGATCCGCAGATCGGGTTCGTCGTGAACTCGAGCGGGAACGCGGTCCGCCTCTTCCAGCTGGGCGATCCGGGGGAGAGCCGCGACATCGCCCTGGGTGCGTCGAGCGCTGTAACGCCCACCGGAATCAGCATCCGTGGCGAAACCGGAGTCGTTCCCCTCGGCAACGCGGCTTCGGTTGCGGTCATCGACCTCCGCAGCCAGCAGATCGACGGGTACTTCCTCTTCGAGTCCGGAAACGCAACCGGCTCGGCGTTCGTGGGCGCCGGCACGGTACTCGCGGCCAACCAGCAGACGGACCAGGTGGGCAGGTTCATGCCCGGACAGGGCGGCGGCTCGATCGGCGACCTGGTCTCGGTGACCCAGTTTCCCACCGGCATCGTGCCGTTCTCCGACTCGCTCGCGTTCGTGATCTCGGCGAACCTGGACGACAGCTACGCACCGGCCGGCGATGGCGTGGTGACCGCGATCGATCCGCGCACCATGACCGTGACCGCCGAGATCGAGACCGGGGGCACCAACCCGCAGTTCGGGGACATCGGCCCGGACGGATTGCTGTATGTGATGAATACCGGCGACTACGTCACTCCGTCGACTCTGGCAATCATCGATCCCGGTTCGCTCGCGCGGGTCGAAGTAGTCGAAGGCTTCCCCTCGGGTTCGGGACACGTGCACATCTCGCAGGGCGGCACGCTCTTCGCATCGGCCTTCTTCACGGGCACGGTGGCCTGGAACACGGCGACCAGGGCGTTCGTGCGGGACGGCTCCAACCCCATCTGCGCGCCCCTGGATGGAGGCGGCTGCCGCGGCGCATTTGCGGTGCACACGGCAGCGGACGGCGCACTGTATCAGACTTTCTTCGGCAGCGCCTCGGCGGGACTTCCGCCGCAGGTGTTCCGCTACGCGCCCGAGACGTTTGCGCTCACCGACAGCATCGACTCGGGCCTTGGGCCGGTGGGGCTGGAGATTCGCGGCTTTCGGTAGGGGGTGGAACTCAGCGCGTGGGCGCTGGCGCCCGTGAGAACCGTTTGGCCTGGAGAAAGTCGAGCCGCTGCTCGAGCGTCTCTTCCCAGGTCAGGCCGCCGGCGACGACATCGAGGCAGTGGACCACGCCCGCGTGTGCCATCAGGAAGTGGTTGCCCGGCCCGAGGTCCCGCCACCACGCTGCGACCCTTTCGGTGAACTCGGGAACACTCTCACCCCCCGGAGGCGATCGAGTCTCCCAGGCCGCCATCCACTCGTCGATCTCGGCCCGCGGCACGGCGTCCCACGCCTGCCCCTCCCAGTCGCCGTAAGACATCTCGCGCACCCGCTCGTCGATGCGGTGGGGGACGCCGAGCCGCTCCGAAAGCAGCGCGGCGGGCTCCCGGCAACGCACCGCGTCGGACGACCAGATGGTGCGCGGGGCGAACTCGGCCACGGTGGGCTCGATGCGGGCGGCTGCCTCGGCGGCATCCAGGGTCGTGGGCACGTCGGTCTGCCCGTAGAAGATGCGCTCGACGGTGACGGGCGCGTGGCGGATGGCGAGGAGGTGGATCACGGGGCGAACCCTGCCGCCCGCAGCACCGTGAGGATTGTGAAAAGAATCACAATCTCGTTGACCTGCTCCGCGGCGCCCAGGAAGTCGCCGGTCACGCCGCCCGCCCGCGCGTGGAAGCGCCAGCCGCAGAAGGTGGTGGCGATGACCATGGCAGCGAAGGCGGCGAGGGCGGCGGTAGCGTCGATCGCGCCTCCCGCCGCGACCAAGGCTACCGACGCGGCAGCCCCGATCGCGGTCGCGAGTGCGCCCTGGGCCAACCCGGCGCGCGTCACCTGGCGGCTCCTGGCCGCAGCGTCGCTTACATAGGGCATCGCGACCATCAGCCAGACGGGGCCGACACGTGCCAGGCAATGCACGAGGAGGAGAGCGAAGGGCGCGGCGCCCGCGAGCCCTGCGAGCAGCACCAGCCGGAACGCGACGGAGACCACGAGCGCGAGCGCTCCGAAGGCGCCGACCCGCGAGTCCTTCAAAATGGCGAAGACCTTCTCGCGGTCGTACGCCCCGCCCAGCGCGTCGGCGGTGTCGGCGAGCCCGTCCTCGTGGAAGGCGCCGGTCAACAGGATGGACACGACGAGCACAGTGATCGCGCCGACCCACGGCCCCAGCGGCGCAACCAGCCACCATGCGAACGCGCACGCGCCTCCGATCCCCAGCCCCACCAACGGGAACCACGCGGAGGCCCACCGCCACTCCCGGTCCGAGTACGGGAAGCCGCCCACCGGCACACGGGTCATGAAGACGAAGGCGGCGCGCACACCACGGAGAGCGGTTCTCACTTCAGCCGCGTCTCCAGCCCGGAGACCATGAGCACCACCTGATCGGCGGCGGCGGCCAGACGCTGATTGGCGATACCCAGCCCGTCCTGGTACCACCGTCCCAGCGCGGTGGGCGGGTGCACGCTCCACCCCACCTCGTTCGTCACGACGATGAGCACCCCGGCGCGTGCCTCCCTCGCCTCGAGGATCCCGTCGATCTCCGCGGCCATCGCGTTCAGCGCCGCCGCCTCGCTCCTCGCGGCCGCGCGCCCGATCGCCATGCCGGTGAGCACGGTCACACAGTCCAGCACGACCGTGTCCGTCCCGGCGGCCAGGATCGCCTCGCCCGCCCGCGCCGGCGCTTCGATGGTGAGCCAGCCCACAGGACGATTGCGGCGGTGAGCCTCGATCCGGTCACGCATCTCGTCGTCGACGGCCTCCGCGGTCGCGATCACGGTGACCCCGTCGCCCCCGTGCGCCAGCGCCTCGTCCTGCGCCCACCGGCTCTTGCCGGAGCGGACGCCACCCGTCACCACGATGAGTCTCATCATGGCGGGCGTTCGGGCACGTTCCCGCCCGGCCCCGATATTCCCGCCGACTGAAATGTCGCCATGTCGGCGAGCAGCGCCCCGGCCGCCCGCACGACAGGGATGGCGAGCGCGCATCCGGTCCCCTCGCCCAGCCGCATTTCCAGGTCGAGCAGGGGAACCAGGCCGAGCGCGTCGAGCACCGCCTCGTGGCCCGGCTCGGTCGAGCGGTGGGACGCGACAAGGTACGGTGGCAGGGCGGCGCACAAGCGGCAGGCAGCCAGGGCAGCGGAGGAGGAGATGAAGCCGTCGACCAGCACAAGCGCACCGCGCGCCGCCGCCCCGATCATGGCTCCCGCCATCGCGGCAATCTCCAG
>VYAQ01000214.1 GCA_009844885.1 Gemmatimonadota bacterium | reverse complement strand
GGCCGCCCCATCGCCCGCGGCCCCCTGGCCCGCCTTGGCTTCCTGGCCCTCGCCACGCCCGCCTGTCTCTCCCCCCTCGCGCTCGCCATGCTCGCGACACCAGCCACCCTCGCGGCCCTCGCCACGCCCGCCGCCGCGGCAATGCCACAGCCCGATCCGCCCGCAGCGGCCGATCCAGCCATTGCCCTGGCCCAGCGCGTCGAAATCCACCGAACCGAGTACGGGGTTCCCCACATCTTCGCCGACGACCTCGAAGCGATGGGTTTCGGCCTCGGCTACGTCCAGTCCGAGGACTACAGCATGTCGATCGCGATGGCCATGCTGGCTAGCCGGGGCACGCTCGCCCGCCACCTCGGTCCGGAGGAACTCGACGGCGACTTCGCGGCCCGTCCGGTGCACGCGCGGGCGGTGGAGACCTTTCACCGTCTGGATCCACGCACGCAGAACGTCTACCGGGGCTTCGCGGAGGGTGTGAATCACTACATCCGGCTCCACCCCGCCGAGTTTCCCGACTGGGTGACCCCGGATTTCACCGGTGTCGACGCGCTCGCGCGGGATGTGCAGGGCTGGAGCCGCGCCGACGCGGCCCGCTTCGTGTCGCGGCTGCGCGAGGAGGAAGCGCCGGAGCAGCCACCGCCGTCATTCGCACTCGACGGGTCCAATGCGTGGGCTTTTCATGGCACGCGCACCGCGTCCGGCAACACCATCCTGCTTCGCAACCCCCACCTCCCCTGGGAGGGCCAGCACGACCTGCTCGAACGGCCGTCCGGCCTGACCTACTACGAGGGGCACGTGCGTGTGCCGGGCGTGATCGACTTCTACGGGGACCTGCGGATCGGGACCGCGTTCGGGATTATCGGCGGCTTCAACGCCCGCCTTGGCTGGGCCACGACGAACAACTATCCGACGCTTTCGCAGGTGTACAAGCTGCGCGTGCATCCGGACCTGGCCGACCACGCGCTCCTCGACGGCCGGCCCCTTCCCCTCGAACGGCGCGAGACGACCGTCGACTACCGGACGCACGACGGTGACAGCGCCGTGGAGACCCGCGTTTCCTGGCACACGCCGCATGGGCCGGTCATCCACCGCACGGGCGAGCACGTGTACCTGCTGAAGGATCCCCGCGACGGCGAGTTCCGGCGCGGCGAGCAGTTCCTGCGCATGATGATGGCCCAAAGCCTCGACGAATGGCTCGACGTGATGAAGATGCGCGCGCACCCGACGTCGAACTTCACCTACGCCGACCGGGACGGGAACATCGTGCACTACTACAATGCGCGCCTGCCGCTCCTGCCCCACCCCGTGACCGGCGACACCGCGGCGTTCGCCACGACTTCAGGCGACATCTGGTCGGAACTGGTCCCCTGGGAAAGCCTGCCGCTGTACGTCAACCCTCCGGGCGGCTTTGTGCAGCAGGCGAACGACACGCCGGACTACACAAACCTCAACGTGCCGATGGACCGCGATACGGTGCCCCACAACCTGCCCGAGCCGAGGCTGCGCCTGAGGAGCCAGTTGTCACTCGAGCTGGCGGCGGGAGGAACGGGAGCGGCCGGTACGGCGGAGCGCGACGGTCGCCCGCTCACCCGGGAAGACGTCGTCGCGTTGAAGCACACACCGCGCATGTTCCTGGCGGAACGCGTCACCGACGACTTGCTGGCAGCGGCGCGGGCCGCGAGCGATCCGGGGGTTCAGGAGGCCGTGGAGGTTCTGTCCAACTGGGACCTGACCGCCGATGCCGACAGCCGGGGCGGCGTCCTTTTCGCGCGCTGGGCCAACCGATACTTCGATGGGGACTTCGACGGTACCGGCAACGAGAGCAGCGACGCGACCAGCAACGGGTCCGGCAACGAGACCGCCGAGCTGCTTCGCTGGCGCGAGCCCTGGGATCCCTCGCGACCGGCCGCCACGCCCTACGGACTCGGCAACCCCGACGAGGCGGTTCGCGCGCTTGGTTGGGCCGTCGAGTCGCTACGTGCAGAGGGCATCGCCCTTGATGCCGCCTGGGGCCAGGTGCACCGCGTGATCCGGGGTGACGTGGACGAGCCGGTGTCGGGCTGCCCGCCAACCCTGGGGTGCTTCCGCGTGCTGTCCTTCGCCCCGACGGAAGACGGGAGACGGGCGGCGAATCGGGGCGATTCCTGGGTCTTCGTGGTCGAGTTCGAGGATGTCCCTCGGGCTCGCACTGTGCTCGCGTACGGCCAGACTGCGCGCGCCGGGGCACCGCACCATGCCGATCAGGCGGCCATGTTCGCGCGCGGCCAAACGAAGGAGATCGCGTGGACCGACGAGGACATCCGCCGCACAGCGATCGTGAGCTACCGTCCGGGGGAGGAAACCCGGCGATAATGTCAAAAACGGACACATCTGCGTCAAAACCGGACAGCTAATGTCAAAACCGGACACACGATTGACAAAAACGGACACTGTCGAATGAAACGCATCCGCCGCACCACCCCCAACGCTCAGGTTCGCGCACCCCAGCCGAGCGAGATGTCGTTCGCAATCGTGATGCATCGCACGCGAGGTCTCGTGCTGGGGACCCTCGCCGCTCTGGCCATCCTGCTCCCCCACCACTCCGCCGCCGCCCAGCAG
>VYAQ01000133.1 GCA_009844885.1 Gemmatimonadota bacterium | reverse complement strand
GATCCGTCCCGTCACCGAGACGAACTGGCAGTACAGGTACCGGATGTCGTCGGCGTCGATGCGAGCCTCCACCTCTCGGATCTGCTCCTCGCGTCCGTCGGCGGAGATGAACCGCTCTAGGTCGGTGACCATTTTTCCCCCTATCGGGTGGGCTTGTGTGTGCGGCGAAACCGTAGCGCTGGGTGCGCGACCGTTGCCAACGTGCCTTACGTCGGGTTCAACCCTACCACGACCTTCGCCTCGATGTCTAATCAGAGTAGAGACACTTTCCCCACAGTAGAGCCATCCGATCAGGCTGCTGCGGCCCGCGCCCGGACCGATCCGTAGAGTTGTCCGCTATGGAACGGATCTCCCGGTCGGCCTGGCTGACGCTCGCGGTCGTCTCGGTAGCCGTATTCATGGTGGCCATGGAATTGACGATCATCGCCTTGGCGCTGCCCGAGATCCGCGCCGCGCTGCCGGGCACCACTCCCGCCGCGCTCTCGTGGGTGGTGAACGCCTATTCGATAGTGGTGGCCGCGCTGCTGCTGCTCTCGGGCTGGCTGGCCGACCGTTACGGCCGGCGCCGGATCTTTCGCCTCGGACTGGTGATCTTCGCGCTGGGGTCGATAGCCGCGGGCGCCTCCAACAGCATCGGCATACTCATCGCGGCGCGTGCCCTGCAAGCCGTGGGCGGATCGATGCAGTACCCCGCCGGACTCGCTCTGCTGCTCACCGCCTTCCCCCGCGAGCGCCACCAGACCGCCATCGGAGCCTGGGGCGCCATGGGCGGGCTGGCCGCGGCTCTGGGACCGGCCTTGGGGGCCCTGCTGATCGAGGCCTTCGGCTGGCGGGCCGTGTTCTACATCAACGTGCCCTTCGCGGTGGCGTCGCTGCTGCTGGGAGCCCGCGTTCTCCCCGCGAGCCACCTCGATCGCACCCGCGGCAGAGTCGACATGATCGGAGTGCCGCTGGCGTCATTCGGCGTGGGTGTCATCATCCTCGGGATCGTGCAGGGAGAGGCCTGGGGCTGGACGAGCGGGTCCACTCTCGTCGCCTTCTCAGCCGGAGCCGTCATGATTGCCGCTTTCGTGGCCCGCAGCCTCCGGCATCCAGCCCCTCTGTTCGACTTGGGACTGATGAGGATCCGAACCTTCGTGCTGGGCAACCTGGGCTCGCTGTTCTTCGCCATCGGATTCTTTTCCCTGGTGGTGCCGCTGCCGTCGTTCATCCGGGACCTGTGGGACTGGTCCGTCATCAAAACAGGCCTCGCCTACGGAGTCGGGTCCATCGTGTCCTTTGTGGTCGCGCCCCAGGCCGGGCGTCTCGCCGACCGAATCGGCAACGCTCCCCTTCTCACTGCCGGATCGATCTGCGGAGTGGCCGGTGCGCTGTGGCTCACGTTCACGATCTCGGCCGAACCCGCGCTGGGCCCGCTGCTCGTGGGCACGGTGCTGGTGGGCGTCTCGGCCGGCACCGGCTTCTCGCAACTGGTGGGGGCGGCGCTGCGGGACATTCCCGCTGAGCGCTATGCCATGGCCACCGCAGGGCGCACCACCTTCTTCCAGCTGTCCGTGGCGTTCGCCATAGCGCTGGCGTTCACGGTCATCGGCCAGCCTGTCAACATCGCCCGCGAGCTGGAGGCCTACAGGACGACGTGGATAATGTGCGCGGGTGCCTACGCCTGCAACCTGGTGTTGTTCGGCATCGTCTACCCCCGCCGCCGCTTCCGCCGGGAAGCTGTGACCTACCCGAGCGGCCCGTAGAGTCGCGGCCGTGAAGTTCGGGATCTTCTACGAGCACCAGCTGCCCCGACCCTGGCACCACGGCGACGAGCAGCGGCTCTTCAACGAGGCGCTGGAACAGGTCGAGCTGGCCGACCGGCTCGGCTTCGACTACGCCTGGGAGGTGGAGCACCACTTCCTGGAGGAGTACTCGCACTCCTCCGCGCCCGAGGTGTTCCTGGCCGCGTGCAGCCAGCGCACCCGGCGCATCCGGCTCGGTCACGGCATCGTGCTGATGCCCCCCGGCTACAACCACCCCGCCAGGGTCGCCGAGCGGATCGCCACCCTCGACCTGGTCTCGGGCGGCCGGGTGGACTTCGGCACCGGCGAGTCGTCGTCCATCCTGGAACTCGGCGGCTTCGGCGTCACCGTGGACGACAAGCGCCCGGCCTGGCAGGAGGCGGTCGAGCAGTGCTGCAACATGATGGCCATGGACCCCTACCCCGGCTACAACGGCGACTTCTTCTCGATGCCGTGCCGCAACGTGGTGCCCAAGCCGGTGCAGAAGCCCCATCCCCCGCTGTGGGTGGCCTGCTCGAACCGGGAGACGATCAAGCTGGCGGCCAGGCTGGGAATGGGCGCGCTCACCTTCTCCTTCGTCGATCCCAGCGACGCGGCCGCATGGGTGCAGGACTACTACCGGATCCTGGAGACCGAGTGCGTGCCCATAGGCCACGCCGTCAACCCCAACATCGCCATGGTCACCGGGTTATCGATCCACCCGGATGAGCAGGAGGCGAAGCGCCGGGGACTCGACGGCTTCCAATTCTTCGGCTACGGGCTCGGCCACCACTACATCTTCGGCCGGCACAAGCCGGGACGCACCGACATCTGGGCCGACTATCTGAAGGCCAGGCCGACCATCGAGGACAGGGGCAACCAGAGCGGCATCGGCACGCCTGAGCAGGTCAGAAAGCACCTGAAGGGCTTCGCTGACGCCGGCGTCGATCAGGTCGTGTTCATCCAGCAAGGTGGAAACAACCGCCACGACCACATCTGCGAGACGCTCGAGCTGTTCGCGACCGGCGTGATGGGCGAGTTTGCCGAGTCGGAGGCCGAGCGGGAGCACGCCAAGCTGGAGCGACTGGCTCCAGCCCTAGACGCGGCCATGGCCCGCAAGGCACCGATGCGAGCCCTCGACGACGACGAGATCCCGGTGTTCGAGGCGCTGGGACGCAGCATCGTGGCCACACTCCCGCCCAAGGAGGCCTCCCAAGTAGCCAAGACGGTCAAGGAGTGGGCCGAGACGGACATGCCGATCCACGTGCCCGACGACTTCGGAGCATAGGCACCCGACGCACCAACTGGCCCAATCCCGATGTCGCTGACCTTGGATGGCCGCGATACCGGCCGCGTATCATGCCCAAGGGGCGACCAGAAGGAGAACGGTGTGCTTCCCATAGGGATGCTCGGATCCGGCGGGGTGGCTCGTCACGCCACCCGGCTGTTGTTGAACCATCGTCGCGATTACGAACTCGTCGGAGTGTGCAGCGCGGATCCGGCTGCCATCGGCAAGGACATGGCTGATATAGCGGGCGCGGCCTCGAACCGGCCGATCCCCGTGTTCGGGGACCTGTCCGATCTCCTTGCCCTCAGCCCGGTGGCGGTGATCGACGGGTCACGCTCGTTCCTCCATCTCGTGGTCGACGATGTCGTCGCCTGCGTCGAGGCCGGAGTCAACTTCGTGTCGGCGTGCGAGGAACTCGCCCACTCCGAGCCCGGCAGGGAGGCAGACTGGGACCGCATTGACGAGGCCGCCAAGCGAGGCGGAGCCTCAGTCCTGGGCACCGGTGTCAACCCGGGCTTCATCTTCGATTTCCTGGTCCTGGCTGCCAGCGGCCTCTGCTGGAACATCGAGAGCATCCGCGGTCGCAGGGTCGTCGACGTATCCGGGTTCGGGCGGGACATCCACCGGCGGCTGGGGATCGGCTACACCCTGGACGAGTTCAACGCAGGCCACGCGGACGGCTCCATCGCCGGCCATGTCGGCTTCCCGGAGTCCATACGCATGGTGATCGAGGGCCTCGGGCTGGAACTCGACGGTCCAGTCACCCAGGAGTTCATGCCCTACGTCGCCACCGACGACGCGCCCACCCTGTACGGAGCGGTGCCGGCCGGCTCGACGGAAGGGTTCCTGCACACCGCGAGGGGCCGCGTGAACGGCGAGGAGTTCATGACCCTCGACCTGCTCCTGCACCTGCGCCCCGCCGAGGCCGGGCACGAGATCGGCGACTCGATAGACATCGAGGGCGAGCACCCCGTCCGCATCCGGTTCCGCCCCGGCAACGACGCCCTGTATGCGACGTCCGCGCACCTGGTCAACAGCATCCCCACCGTGATCGACGCCCCGCCGGGAATCCGCCCGGTCAGCCAACTGCCGGCGGCCCGGGCCTGGCTGGGCGGCCTGAGCGCGGCCGTCGGCACGGGCGCCGATTCGTGACCCCACCGGAACCGCTCCGGATCGGCGTCGACATCGGCGGGACGTTCACCGATCTCGTCACCTTCGACAGCACCACCGGCGAGCTGTCCATGTCGAAATCGTTCACCACGCCGGTCGATCGCACCGACGGCGTCCTGGAAGTGCTGGGCGAGGGCGGGGTCGCGCTTGGGGACGTCAGCCAGTTCGTGCATGGGACCACCACGGCCACCAACGCGGTGGTCGAGCGCAAGGGCGGCCGGGTCGGCCTGATATCCACGGCCGGCTTCCGGGACACGCTCGAGATCATGCGCATCAACCGCGAACGCCACTACGACCTGCAATGGGCGAGCCCGGTGCCGCTGGTGCCCAGACGCCTGCGCTTCGAGGCGACCGAGCGGGTGGACTACCGGGGCCGGGTGGTCACGCCGCTCGACACCGAGGCCCTCGCCGCCACGGTCGCAGAGATGAGAGCGGCCGCGGTGGAGTCGATCGCGGTGTGCTTCCTGTTCTCCTTCATGAACCCCGCGCACGAGCGTCAGGCCCGCGACGTCATCAACCAGGTGTGGCCCGAGGTTCCGGTCTCCATCTCCAGCGACATCCTTCCCGAGATCAGGGAGTACGAGCGGTCCAGCACGGTCGTGATCGACGCCTACGTCAAGCCGGTCATGGGCGCCTACTTCGAGAGCCTTGAACAGCGCCTGGCCTCGGGGGGCATGGAGTGCGGCGTCACCGTGATCAGCTCCGGCGGCGGGATCGTGCCCGTGGCCGAGGCCAAGGCGACCCCGGTGCGCACGTTGCAGTCGGGCCCGGCCGGCGGCGTCATCGGGGCCGCCCACCTGGGCCCGCAGAGCGGCTATCCGAACCTGCTGGCCATAGATGTGGGTGGAACGAGCTTCGAGGTGAGCCTGATCGAAGGTGGAGTCCCGTCCCGCACGACGGAAGGGTTCATCGAGTGGGGCATCCCCTTCAAGATCCCGCTGGTCGATGTCAAGTCGATCGGGGCAGGCGGCGGGAGCATCGCCAGGATCGATCCCGGCGGGCTGATACAGGTCGGACCCGACTCGGCCGGATCGGAGCCGGGCCCAGTCTGCTACAGCAAGGGTGGAACACTCCCAACGCTCACCGACGCCTACGTGACCATCGGTCTAATCGACCCGGCCTACTTTCTCGGTGGCCGGGTCCCGCTCGATGCCGGCGCGGCCCGGGACGCGATCAGCGGTCAGATCGCCGATCCGACGGGCATGACTACGACCGAGGCGGCTCTCGGAATCGTCCGGGTCGCTGAAGCGTCCATGGTCGGCGCGATGCGCATTGTGTCCACCCAGCGGGGGTACGACCCGCGAGACTACGCCATGATCGCCTACGGAGGCGCAGGACCGGTCTCCGCAGTGGAACTGGCTCGAGAACTCGGAGTGGGCACGGTGCTGGTACCGCGGTTCCCGGGTGCGTTCTGCGCCTTCGGGGGACTGTGCGCCGACATTCGCTTCGACTTCGTCCGCAGTTACCTGCGCCGCATGGAGGAACTCGACCTGGCCACGCTGACGGAACTCTCAAAGGAACTCATTGATGAGGGCGAGGCTGCGATGGAACGGATAGGGGTCAGCGCGGCCCCAATCATGCAGTTCACGGCTGACATCCGCTACAGCGGCCAGAACTTCGAGGTGAACGTGTCGTTCCCGCCGGGGCCGGTGACCGAAGCCACCATTGACCGGGTCGTCGACAACTTCCACGCCGAGCACCTTCGGCTGTTCGGCCACCATAAGGAGGACGAGGCGCTGGAGTTCGTCAGCCTGCGCCTCGCGGTGATCGCCGCTACCGAGAAACCAGAGTTCACGCCGCCCAGACCGGAGGGGGGAAGTCCTGAACCCAAGGGCCGGCGGACCCTGTTCGCCTCCTCGGGCCAGATCGTCGAGGCCCCCGTCTTCGACCGGAGCGCCCTGGACGTGGGCTGGACTCTGGACGGTGCACTGATCATCGAGGAGCCAGACTCCACCGTCGTGGTCCGGGGCATCAACGACAGCACCGTCATCGATGACCTCGGCAACATCGTGGTCAGCGTGGCTGAAAGCGGGTGATCATGATCGACCAAGTGACACTCCAGGTGATCCGTGAGGGGTTGGTGGCGCTCTGCCGCAGCATGGGGCACGCACTGTCGCGGACCGCGTACTCACCGATCTTCAGCGAGGGTTTCGACTTCTCTTGCGCGCTGTTCGACGGAACCGGCGAGATGGTGGCCCAGGCAGAGTTCAACCCCGTGCATCTGGGCTCGATGCCATACACCGTCGAATGGACGGTCAAGGAGATCGGTCTCGACAACCTCGACGAGGGCGACGTGATCCTGCACAACGACCCATTTCGAGGCGGCACCCACCTGACCGATTTCACCATGATGGCGCCCGTCTTCTACAACGGCAGGTTGGTGGCGATACCCGCGGTGCGGGGCCATCAGATCGATGTCGGTGGTTCCGCTCCCGGCGGCTTTCCGGGCGACGCCACAGAGATCTTTCAGGAGGGGCTCATCGTTCCCCCGGTGAAGGTCTACCGCCGGGGCGACCCGGTCAAGGACGTCTGGGACTTGATTCTGGCCAACATCCGGGTTCCGAAGATCGTCCACGGGGACTTCAGAGCCATGTTCGGTTCACTCAAGGTGGCCGAGCGACGGGTGCAGGAGTACTGCCACAAGTACGGGCCGGACACCTTCGTCGAAGCCACCGAGGAGATCAAGAACTACAGCGAGCGCCGAATGCGAGCCATGATCTCGGCGCTTCCCGACGGGACCTTCGAGGCCTCCGACGTGCTCGACGACGCCGGAACGACACTGGACCCGGTGAGGGTGACGTGCCGGCTCACCATCCACGGCGACACCGTCACCACTGATTTCACCGGCTCCGACCCGCAGGTGCCGGGACCCATCAACGCCACCTACGGTGTGACCGCCTCGCAGGTGTACACCGTCTTGTTCCAAGTCTCCGATCCGGACATGCCGTCAAACCATGGGGCGTTCCGGCCGATCAACATCGTGGCGCCAACTGGAAGCGTGGTCAACGCTGAGTCCCCCGCAGCTGTCTTCGGCGGCAACGTCGAGACGTCATCGCGGATCATGGACGTACTGCTGGCGTGCTTCGCGCAGGCGGTGCCCGACAGGGTGATGGGAGCCTGCTTCGGCACCTGCCAGAACTTCACCGGAGGCAGCCAGCACCCCGAACTGGACGAGTACTCGATCATCTACATCTACCACGAGGGCGGTTGGGGAGGCAGAGCCTCCGGCGACGGGCTGACCGCTCAGATCAACCCCGTGGGCAACGACATGAACCAGCCTGTCGAGATCTTCGAGAGCCGCTTCCCGTGGCTCTACGAGGAGTACTGCATCAACGAGAACAGCGGCGGGCCGGGCTACAACCGCGGCGGTCTCGGGATCCGCCAGCGCCTGCGAGCCCTCTCGGTCTCCAGCTCCATAAACCTCATCGCCGACCGGTTCCGGTACCCCCCGCCGGGCACCTGCGGCGGCCGGTCGCCGCTGGCCTCCGCCGGCGGCCACTACAACGACTTCAGGGTCAAGCTTCCCGGCTCGGCGGAGTTCCTGCATGCGACCGAAGCCTTCGGAACGGTTTCGCCGTCCAAGTTCGCCGGGCAGGTTGTTCCCCGCGGCACGGTCGTGGAGAACACGACCACTGGGGGCGGCGGCTACGGCGACCCGCTCGACCGCGAGCCTGAGCGGGTCGCGGTCGATGTCGTCCAGGGCTACGTCACCATCGCCGCCGCCGCGTCCGAGTACGGCGTCATCCTACGAAGTGACTGCAGTGTCGACTCCGTAGCGACACTGGCAACCCGTCGCCGGCTCAGACAGAACTTGGAATGACGACCCCCGAGGAGACTCCGTCATCAAGGAGCCGCCCCAGCGCTCTGGATCTCTACGAGACCATGGTGCGTATCCGCGAGCTCGAGACGCGTATCGAATCGCTGCACTACAGCGGGAAGATGCACGGCTCATTCCATTCCTCCATGGGGCAGGAGGGAGCCGCCGCGGGGGTGATCGGCTGCCTCCGGTCGACGGATCTGGTCACGTCCACTCACCGGGGCCATGGTCATGCGGTCGCGAAGGGAATGAGCCCCACCACCATCGTTGCCGAGTTGTTGGGCCTCCAGGCAGGATCCTCGGGCGGCAAGGGCGGCTCGATGCACCTGCATGACATCGGCTGCGGATTTCTCGGGGAGAACGCCATCGTGGCCGGAGGCGTGCCCTGGGCCGCCGGCGCGGCTTGGGCTTCCAGACGGCTGGGCAAGGATCTCGTTGCGGTCAGCTTCGTCGGCGACGGCGGAGCCGCCCAGGGAGTGTTCGCCGAGACCCTGCGCATGGCGAGGACTTGGGGTACGCCGCTGCTGGTGGCCTGCGAGAACAACCATCTGGCTCATTCGATGCCGGTGGAGCGCACCTTCGGCGAACCGGGCTCCATCGCGGCCTGGGCGGCCGGATTCGGAATACGGGCCGAGTATGTGGCCGGCGACGACGTGTTCGGGGTGCATCGGATCGCAGCGGAGATGATCGACGAGGTGCGGATCACCGGTAGAGCGGCCTTCCTGGAGGTCGAGGTGTGGAGGGTCCGAGCCCACAGCCTCAACGATCCCGACTACCGGTACCTGCCGAGAGACCTGGGAAAGTCGCACTTGCAGACCCACGATCCAATCGCCAACGCCGAACGGAGCCCCGAACTATCGGACGCGGAGATTGCGGCAGCGCGCGAACGGGTCACCCAGGAGATTGCCGACGCAATCGAAGCCGCCTTCGAAGGGCAGGCCGCAGCCGAGAGTCTCGCGACGAGCGGTGTCTATACAGAAGCCTTCGAGCGGGAGGCCCAGCTTCGTGGCTGGTGAGCTCAAGTATGCCGAAGCGATCCGCAGAGCCTTGGCCGACGAGCTCGCCTCCGATCCCAATGTCGTGGTAATGGGACAGGAGATCGAAGCTCTCGGCGGCGTGTTCACCGCCACGCAGGGACTGGCTGAGAGCTTCGAGGGCAGGGTGCTCGACACTCCTCTGGCCGAATCCGCGACCGTGGGTTGGGCCATCGGTGCGGCCATGGCCGGACTGCGTCCCGTGGTGGAGATCATGTTCATGGACTTCATCGCCACCGCGATGGACCAGATCGTCAACGGGGCAGCCAAGCTCCGCTACATGTCGGGGGGCCAGATCACCGTCCCGATCGTGATCCGGACACCATCGGATGCTGGGACTGGTCACGGTCCCCAGCATTCGCAGCATCTCGAGACTTGGTTCGCCCACGTTCCGGGACTGGTGGTGGCCATGCCCTCGACCGTGCCGGACGCGTACTGGATGTTGCGCCAGTCGATTCGCGACGACAACCCGGTGGTATTCGTAGAAAGCAAGTACCTCTACTTCCGCGAGAGCGGCGAGATCGGGCCTGAGAGTCGCGGAACGGCTCATCCCTACGAAGCCCGAATCGTCAGGAACGGCCATTCTGTGACTGTCGTGACGGCGGGACGGATGGTCGCGGAGTCGCTCGCCGCGGCCGAGTCGCTCGCAGTCGACGGCATCGAATGTGAAGTCGTAGACCTCCGGTTCATCTGGCCCTACGACCGGGAGACGCTGGCGCAGTCCATAGAGCGAACCAACCGGTTGATGATCGTCCACGAGGCGGTCCAGGACTTTGGCTGGGGCAGCGAGATCTGCTCCTGGGCTGCGTCCGAACTGTTCTACTCCCTCGACGCGCCCATCCGCCGGCTGGCAACGCCGCGGGCGCCGATCCCGTTCGCAGCCCATCTGGAGTCAGCCCTCGTCCCGAACCGGACGATCATCGAATCAGCGGTTCGGGATCTGGCCATGCACTGACCTCATCGGGCCCCGTCGCGCGGCTTGCATGGCTCAATCTGCGAGATGTAATTTGTCCTTCGTCGTACGACGACCAATCAACGGTAGATGCTCGCTTGTCATGCTGCCCCGTTTCAACAGGCGCGACGATGCAGCGAGTTGAGCCATATCAGCTAGAGCGGTCCGAAGCAGGGGGTTGAGGGACGGCGTGCCGGAATCCGAAGCCCCCGACTATGTGGTCGAGTTTGACGATGTATCTCGCTTCTACGGTAAAACTCCCGCTCTGGACTCGGTCTCCTTCGCCGTCCACCAGGGGGAGTTCTTCTCCATAATCGGGCCGAGCGGATCGGGCAAGACCACCACCGTGCGCATGATCGCCGGTCTCGATGCCCCGACCCGCGGAACCGTCAAGCTCTTCGGCAAGGACGTCGCCACCGTTCCGCCCCACCAGCGTGGCACCCCGATGGTGTTCCAGAGCTATGCCCTGTTCCCACACCTGAACATCCGGGACAACGTCGCCTACGGCCTTCGCATGAGAGGGGTCTCCAAGCCCGAACGGCGCAGCCGGGCCGACGATCTGCTGAAGCTGGTCGGCTTGGAGGGTCTGGGCAATCGCCGGCCCGAGCAGCTCAGCGGCGGTCAACAGCAGCGCGTCGCGCTGGCCAGAGCCATCGCCACCGAGCCGAGGGTCGTTCTCCTCGACGAAGCCCTCGGCGCGCTCGACGCCGCACTGCGCATCGAGATGCAAGTGGAGCTCAAGCGGCTGCAGCAGGAGCTGGCCTGCAGCTTCATCCACGTGACTCACGATCAGAGCGAGGCCATCGCCATGGCTGATCGCATACTCGTGCTGCACGATGGCCAGTCTGAGCAGATCGGCACGCCGGCCGAAGTGTTCGCCCGGCCCAGGACGCGCTTCGTGGCCGGCTTCGTGGGTCAGAACAACCTGATGGACGCAACCCCGACCGGGGTTGCCGATGACGGCCTGCACAGGGTCCGCACCGCGCTCGGCGAGTTCCTTGCCAAGGGGTCCGGTGACCACCCGGTCATCCTGGGAGAGCCCGCCACCCTGATCGTGCGGGCTGACGCGCTGCGGCGGGTGACTCCGGTGCAGACGCCCAACCACTTCAAGGGAACGGTCGCCGGGGCACGGTACTCGGGGACCACGGTGACCTTCCTGGTCAAGGCGGCGGACGGTACGGAGTACCGCATGGAGGAACCCGAGTCCCTGAGCCACGAAGAGTCCCGCAATGGAGGTGACCGGCTTCGCATCGGCGACGAGGTGCTCGTCGGCTGGGACGCCGATCACGCGTATCTCATGCAATGACCGAGGTAACAATTCATCTAGGAGGCAAAATGAACCACCAACCCAACCAAGAACCTCGTGGCATGACCCGGAGGCGGTTTCTCGCCAACTCGGGTTATGCAGCTCTCGGGGTCGGCGCCATGCCGGCGTTCCTGGCCGCGTGCAGCGGCACCAGCGAGCCCGAGCACCAGCTCGAGCTGCGTACCCAGGGAATCGGCACCACCGTGCTCGACTCGGTCCTGGCCCAGTTCACAGCGGAGACCGGCATTCCCGCCACCGGCACTCAGGTCGGCTTCGGCGAGATGGTGCCCCTATGGATCCAGGGCGGCTACCAGGACCAGTGGGACGTCATGGAGGCCCAGGGCGCCCAGATCGCCCCGCTGGTGGAGGCCGGCACGCTGCAGCCCATCAAGGTGGCCGACATCACGCACTGGGACGCGCTGCTCGAGGTCTTCAGGGTTCCGGGCGCCGCCGGGCAGGACGGTGATGGTCACCCCTTCACTCAGGTCTACACCCAGGAAGCCCGCGACTCGGGTGCCCTCGACGAGGTCTGGGTGGTCCCGACCGTATGGAACGGCGATTCCATCGGATACCGCACGGACCTGGTCGGCGGGGAACTCGATTCCTACGCCGCGCTCTGGGACCCCCAGTTCGCGGGCCGGGTAGCCCTGTTCAACAGCTCGCTGCGCGCTCCCATGGAGGTGCTGGCCACCTTCGTCGGGACCGGCGAGTACCAGACCGAGGGGACCATCGGGAGCCCCAGCCGCAACGACATCGACTTCGCCATCGACTTCCTGATCGAACGGAAGCGGGACGGGCAGTTCCGGCTCCTCTGGGACGACTTCGGCCACGCCATCGAGATCCTGGACACCG
>VYAQ01000028.1 GCA_009844885.1 Gemmatimonadota bacterium | reverse complement strand
GTTGGACGGTGTTCATGTGATCCTCCAGGTTGAAGTCCGGCAACGGCTTATGTGAGTGGTGTCTGTCGCGCACCTGAAATTTAACCCCTGTTTTTCGGCCTTCTGTGTGGCCCCAGGACGCGAAAAGTCGGGTCGGAACGACGCCGAAGGGTCACCGGGTGCCGTTCGCCCGCCAGCGGGGCTCCTGAAGCCCCCTGGTGGCCATCCTGCACCGGGTCCCGGACCTCGCCGAAGGTGCCATTTCAAAACCCGTCCATAGCGGGATCGGCCTGCGTATGGACGATTTGGGACAGGGGGTGGCCAGTTGGCGGCTGAGAGAGACCCCTCGGAGTCCGCCGGGGAGAGACATCTGGCGATCGGCCGCAGCAC
Source organism: Gemmatimonadota bacterium (assembly GCA_009844885.1). Classification (GTDB taxonomy): domain Bacteria; phylum Gemmatimonadota; class Gemmatimonadetes; order Longimicrobiales; family Gaopeijiaceae; genus Bin94. The sequence continues at coordinate 2,237 of VYAQ01000028.1, read as the reverse complement.
CGGCCTGACCAACGTCGCCCCGTCGCTTTGCGTTTCCGCGGCAAATGCCGGGACATCGGCATGCTCATATGGTCAGCGCGTTCGATTTCGGCGGCGCACTCGCCCAAGACGGCGACCCACCGCCCCACCAAGGGCGGGCAGGCGGCAAGGGTGAGCCCCGGCGTTACATGTGCCGCCTCACCCTCACGTAACGTCAGGGTTGGGCAATGCCGTCAGTCTCCCGTGATCGGCCCCACGCTCCCCACCAGCGGATAGTGGTCCGACCCGAACGTGTCGTCCACACGATGGCATTCGCCGCGCCATCCGGAAGGAAACCTGAACATCAGGTGGTCGGAATGCCGCAGCCAGCCGCCGATCTCGAAGTGATGGGTCGGCCTGGAGTCCGGCTGCTCGGGCAGTGGAAAATGCTGCCTGGCAAGTCGATAGGCACCCTCGCGCCGACCACCGACCCAGGTGTTGAGGTCGCCGCCGAGAACATGCGCGTGCGCGCCGTCGCCCGCGGGAAAGACACCAAGAAGCCCTTCCATCTGGCGGTGGCGGGCGGCTCCCAGACTGCGCCAGGCACGGCGCCACGGCGCCCGGTTGTCCAGATGCACGGAGCAAAAGTCGATCGTGTAATCGCCGACGGTCGCGCTGGCAGCGACCGCGACCCGGCGCTGGCGCTCGAAAGGAAGCTCGATTGCGCGCAGGCGGGTGAGCGGGATGTTGGCCAGAATCGCGTTGCCGCGGTCCTCGGGGGGATCGTTGAGAGGATTCCCGTTGCGCATCGACGGCACGTACAGCAACGAGAGGCCCGTTTCTCGCGCAAACGTGACGATGTCAATGCGGTCCTCCTCGCGGGAACAGTCGGCGATCCGAGCAGCCCAACGCGCATCGCCGGAAGGCTCGGGCAGGCTGGCCCCCGCCGCGAAGACCTCCTGCAGCAGGAGCACCGTCGGTACACCAGTCGAGAGCTGCTCCCAGAAGGCCCGCATGGCCCCACCCCCCACGCGGGCGTTCCAGACCACCAAGGCAAGAGGCCAATGCACGGGCGCGGCGGGAGTAGAGGGCGCGGCGGGAGCAGCGGGCGCGGTGTTGCCGACCACTACGTTGCCAATCCTCGCCGGACCCACGGCCGCACGCCACGGCCGGTGAGCCGCAGTGTCGGCGACCGCAGCCGCCGGCAGCCAGTCCACCCCCACCGCGGGCCGACCCTCCAGGTCAAGGCTGGTTCTCCAGGCGTCGCTCAAGTGTCCGCCGTGCTCCTGTTAGATTGGTCACCGCACGGAACCGCGTCTCGCAAGTCCGGCGACCTTGAACGAATCCCCGACCGCACATCCAACACCGTGCTCTCATGAACGATAGCAGGAAGCCCGTCGTCCTCATCGTCTGCGACGGCTGGGGCGTGGGACCGACCGAACCGGACGAGGTCGAACGCCGGGGCAACGCCGTTGCCATGGCTCGCACGCCGGTGAGGGACCGGCTGCTGGCGGAGTTCCCCTGGAGCATGCTCGCCACCTCGGGCGAAGCGGTCGGCCTTCCCTCCGGCCAGATGGGCAACTCCGAGGTCGGACACCTCAACCTCGGTGCGGGCCGGATCGTGCATCAGGACGTCACACGGATCTCGTCGGCGATTCGGGACGGGTCGTTCTTCGCGCTTCGCGAACTGTCGGCGCTCGCGGACATGCTGCAGGGCACGGGCGGAGCACTGCACCTGATCGGGCTCTGTTCCGACGGAGGCGTCCACAGCGAGATCCGCCACCTCCGTGCGCTGCTGGACTGGACCGAGCGCGAACACTTGCCCGTGCGGATCCATTGCATCACCGACGGGCGCGACACCTCACCGACATCCGGAATCACGTGGATCCGCGAGCTGGAGTCACGGGCAAACAGTAGCAGCGCCGACATCCGCATCGCCACAGTCTCCGGACGCTACTTCGCGATGGACCGGGACCGGCGCTGGCCGCGCACCGAGCGGGCCTACCGGGCGATCGTCGAGGGCTCCGGCCCCCGTGCCGAACGCGCGTCCGAGTACGTAGCCCGCTGCTACGAAGAGGGCACAACCGACGAGTTCCTGCCACCCGTCGTGATCGGAGGGGTGGGCATCCGGCCAGAAGACGGCATCCTTTTCTTCAACTTCCGCGCCGACCGGGCACGCCAGCTCACCGCCGCCCTCACCGAAGCAGGATTCCCCCACTTCGACCGCCCGCGCGGCACGTTCGCCAACTTTGTGGCGATGACCCGTTACGAGGACGAAT
>VYAQ01000046.1 GCA_009844885.1 Gemmatimonadota bacterium | reverse complement strand
GCATTGTACGGTCATCTTCGTCACTTCTCCGCCCCCCAATTCAAGGAAAGCCAGACATGAAGAGGCTCCCAGCCATCCTTTCTTGGAGAATCGTCATGGTTTTTGTGACGACAGTTGTGGTCGCTGGCTGTGCCACGCTCTTCAACTCAGGGACCAAGACCGTTGCCATGGGTTCGAATCCAAGCGCCGCCGAGGTGTGGATCGACAATGTGAACCGGGGAACTACGCCCATCACCTTGGAGTTGAACAACCACCAGAGCCACACCGTGGTGTTCCGAAAGGAAGGCTATCAGGATGTCGCCTGCGAACTCACGGCTTCGGTCGGTGCGGGCTGGGTCATACTGGACATCCTAGGTGGGTTGCTTCCGGTAATCATCGATGCGGCTACCGGCGAGTGGAAGGGCATCGATCAGGGAACCTGCAATGTCAACCTTCCCTCAGCTGACGACCCGAAGTCCAGCGACGCCAAGCAAGGGAGAAGCCCCGAGCCGACCGATTGGGCAGCGGTCGCCGAGCACAGAGGGTGGGTTGCGCTCACGGAAATCGTATCACACTGAGAGCATCCGGGGCGGGGGATGTCCGGCGATTGGCCAGCGCACCGTCTTCCACAACTCTAGGGTCCGCTGTAGTCGAAACTCGTGCCGGGACATGCGTTCGCGAGCCCCGGCATTTCCCGGCAAACGAGTCCGATATTCCGGTCATCCGGCCCGGTCCAGCAAGGTCCAGCACCAACGGCAGGGATGGCGGATCATGCAGTCCTGTATGACTTTAGATGATTCCCTGCCGTAATCTATATCCCTCGCTATCCGTCGGCGCGCCTGATGACGATCCCGGGCATCGGACCGGTCACCGCGGTGGCGTTGCAGGCCTTCGCACCGCCGACGGAGAGCTTCCGGCGCGGGCGCGACTTCTCGGCTTGGCTCGGCCTCGTGCCGCGGCAACACACGACCGGCGGCAAGCCGAGGCTGGGCGGGATCTCGAAAATGGGCCAGCGCGATCTCAGGCGGCTCCTGATCTCGGGAGCCATGGCCGTTGTCGGGAACGCGGTCCGGTACGACCGGAACACGGATCCGTGGCTGGCCGGGATGTTGGCACGCAAGCCGAAGAAGCTGGTGGCGGTGGAGCTTGCCAACAAGGTGGCGCGGAGGGTCTGGCACTGACGACGAAGAAGGAGACCTACCGGGTTCGAACTGCCGCCTGACCGGGCGGAGGAAGGAGAAGAAGCGAAAAGCAAAGAAGCTGTCGGGGAGGTGTTGGCACCAGGACACAGGAAACGGGGAAGGGCAACCGGTCGACAAGACGGGGTCGGAAAAACCAGACCAAGAACGAGGGCCTTTGAGCCCGCATCGTCGAATTGGATCCGATCTCGCGAGCACCATACGGGCCCGCAGCCAAACAGCGCTGCATCAAGAGGCCCGACATTCGACAGTACTTGGCCAACTGCCACTAACTCGGTTCTGAATCCGCGCTTGCCCACCCGGGGGCGTCCACATACGATCCTGGGCCATCGTGTGGCCCGTAGATCACCCGAAATCCCCTTGGATTGGCCGGAAATGGCTTCTGAGCCCCGTCGAGGGATCAAGTCAGGCTCAGGGCCGCTCTCCGGCCCGCGAGATGCTTCGACCAGTCGTTCATGAGCCGACGCCGCCGCTCGAGACAGATCTGTGCGCCCGTACGCGGCCTCGACCTTGTTCCGAACCACTTGCGCGAGCGCTGCCTCGACGACCTCAAGGGGATGGTCCGTCTTCTCAACCGTCCACGCCCGCAACGACGATCCGGCGCTTTCCGACGCTTGAGACCTGTGTTACCGTGTTGCAGGTTGCCGATACTCTCGGAGCACCCAGGTTCGGGCGTGGGTGGCCCGGAGTCTCGGTCCGATGTGGCGACGACGATCAGAATGATTGCTGGAGAACGTGTGATTTGGATGGCGTGCCAGAACGATGGATGACCGTCTCTATGTGCCCAAGATTCCACTGATCTCGGGTCTGTTGGTCGCGGTCAGCAACGGCGCGGCGGCCCAGCCTCCCGGACCCGATCTGATCCTCCGCGACAGCCTCGTGCTGGAGGAGACGGAGGAGCACTACATCGGCAACCCGCTGGCGCTGTTCGTCGCGCCCGATGGTTCACTGCTGGTTTCTGACGGGTTCGCCGAAACGGTCCTCCGCTACGACGCGACGGGTCGATTGACGGGGCACCTGGGAGGACGGGGAGGCGGGCCTGGGGAGTTCCGGCATTTGGGCGGTGTGGGCTTTGTGACCGAATCCGTGGCGGGCTTCCTGGACGAAACCGGAAGGCTTGAACTCTTCGAACCGATGACGGGCGCTCATCACGGCAGCGTGAGGGTGGATGTCAACAACCGCCCGGCGTCCTTTGCGGTTTGGGGGGACTCGCTCTGGTTTGCGGGAAACAATCGGGTCTCTTCGGCGTCCCATGGGGCGATCGCCATCGCGGAGCTGATGGCCGCGACCGGGGACGGCGAGCAGGCGCCGCCAATCGTTCTGGACCGTGGGACGGTGCCTGCACCTTACAGAGAGCAACATGCGCTGGCGGGATCGATGTCAATCGCTTTCCTCGACGTCGGAGAGCTTGATGCGGTGCTTGGGTTTACCGGAAGCCCCTTCCTCATTCGGATCGCTCACGACGGTGCGGTCACCGATACGGTCTGGATCGGAAGGGCGCTACGGCGGGGTGAACCGGATGAAGACGAGTTTCTTGGGGCCATGCGCCGTGACCGGTCTGGAAGTCAGGAGGACCTGCGGTCATGGATTTTCGACTTCTTTTCGGGCGTGTCGATGGTTCGCGAGTTGTCGCGGGACGGTGCCGGGAACGTCTACACGCTTCACCAGGAGAGTGACCGCGACGAAGACGGCACCATGAGTGGTGCCAGGCTCTACGCGGCCGTGTCCCGTTTCGACGGTGATCGCGGCTGCGCCGACACCCTGATCCCCACCTCGGATGTCGGAGTGCCGATTCCGTTTCTGCAGGGAAGCACTCTGTGGATCCTGGACCGACGGCTGCGAGCGGGTGCCGAGACCAGCATGGCAACGGTCGTGCGACGATTCACCATCGACCCGGATCGCTGCACGGGTACGGTGCGATGAGGGCGCTGTTTGCAGGTGTACTCGCGGTCGCGGTGTCGGCCGGACGCGCGGACGGGCAGAGCGGGACCATTTCCTACGCCAGCAGCGTGTCGCTGGATGTCGAGATGCCCGGGGAACTGGCCGAAGTACCCGAAGTGTTGGAAGCATGGGGAAGCGCGCCTTTCCTGCTCCACTTCACTCCTTCACAATCCCTGATGGTGAGAGGTGAGTGGAAGAGGGGCAGTGGGGTTGCGCCAGCAAGGTTTCGTGCAACCGGAACCAATGTGAGCGCCTTGGGACGAGCCCTCGAAGCGTGGTTTGCAGTCGCGCCAAGTATCCTCTCACAGGCCTATGTCGGGGAGCAAGAGTCCTCGGGAGTCAAGTTGCTGACGGTTAGTAGTAGGACGCGGTTTCGCATCACCGAGGCGGTCGTTCCGGTCGCGTGGACGATCACCGAACAGCATGGAGAGCATCTGGGCTACAAGGTAACCCGAGCGGTGGGTGAGGCTGCGGACCACCGGGTTGAGGCGTGGTTCGCGCCGGACATACCGGTATCGTTTGGCCCGGCCCTTTACGGTGGGCTTCCGGGGATGATTCTGGCGCTCTCGGTGAACGAACGAGTAACGACCTACACAGCGACCGAGGTCGTGTTGGCGGCGGTGGAAGATGGACTGATCCGGGTGCCCGAGGAAGGTGAAGCGATATCGTCGGAAGAGTACCGGTCGTACCTGAGCTCCGCTATCCCGCAGATGATATCCACGTTTCGCGATATGACTCGCCGGTACGCGGAAGTGGAATGCATGGTGGGACGGCGAGACAATATCCTGGTGCAGTGCAAACGGGTTCGGGGGGACTCGTCGCGGTAAGGATCCGGATCAGAGCCTTCCCGCCAATCGGTTCCGGTTTTCCCGCTTTCGCGGCACGGTCCACCATGGTCCGCTACAGCGGCAAAAAGCGCAGGTCTCTGCGTTTTTTGCCGTGGGACGGTATCTGATTCCATCCCGTCGGGATGGCAACAGAAACGGAAGCGATTAGCGGGAATCCTATCCTAGACAGAGCGCGCTTATCTCACTTGGATCTCCGCGGCCCGCGATGGCGCGGCGGCGGCAAAATAGCCGTATGCGCCCTTGCCTTCAATGCCGAAGTTGGGCCACGGCTCGGGCAACGGGAAACTGCCGGTGTGCGCCAAGAAGTTCGTATGGTTCCATCCCAGTGCGAGCAGTTGCAGGGAGAAACGCATCGGCTTGCCGCGGTACCGCACGGAGAGCGTGTCAGTTCCGGTGCCTTCGAGCGTTGCGGGTATAACGCCGAGCAGGCCCAGATCGACCTTCACCTCGGTACCGTCGTCCGAGGTCTCCGACGCATCCGGGATCTCGACTCGCACCGTACCCACATCGGGCTCGATCCTGTAGCGAACCGCTACCTCGACCCGCCTCGCACCAGAGGGCGGCGGCAGCGCCAGCGTGTCTCCGGGCTCCAGCAGTTCGGGCGGCGCGGGCACGAGCACCGTGCCGGTGAACTCGCCCGTTGCCGTGGTTCCCGCGATACCGTATCGGACTCGCGGCCGGATCGGCTCTGGCAGCGCGGCCTGGAGGCAGGTTGTCGGCCCGGGCCACCTGTCCGGGCTGGCGAGCGTGCATGAATCCAACGGCAAGGCTTCCGAGAACGCGGCCATCCATCCGGGTCCTTTCAGGACCGCGTCCAACGTAGGCGGGGAGCCGTTGCGTGGACGGTGCGGGTGGGCTGCCAGCATGCGGGCGACCTCCTCGCCAGCGATGAGCACGATGCCGACGGTGGCCACGTCAGGGTCCGCTTCAAGCGGATCCGACGGACGGACGAGATGGTCACAGGCGGCCGAGGCTACCAAGACGACCGACAGAGCCACAAGCGCGTACCCCTTCAAAACCGAAACTCCACGCCGAAGAACGGAATCATGGGAAGCTGCGGCAGGTACACTCGCTTGACCTCCCCGTCGGCCCCCTGCCTGTCGACCCTCGCCCCGACGACATTCGGGAGGCTGAAGAGATTGGCGACCGAAAGGTAGGGGACGACCGTCCCGCCGCCGAACCACGAGACCCGCTTGGACCGGCGCCACCCCACGTCGATGCGGACGTAGTGGGGCAGTGTCCCCGAGTTGTACTCTCCGCCGAGGGGCACGAACTGAACTGCTCCGAACGGAGGCCGCTCAACGGGCACGATCGCCTCCAGTGGTGTCGTCGGCTGGCCCGAACGCACCGAGGTGCGCGCAGACCACGAGGAGGCGCCCCGATCATATGACATACCGAGTTCGAACTCGTGCTCCCGGTGGAAGCGTGGCGTGTAGGTGGTGGCGCCCACCGTGCGCGACACCTTCGCCCACCGGTAGCTCCCCAGGACCGACACCCCTGCGTCCGCTTGCCAGCTCCACGAAGCTTCGATCCCGCGCGCCGTACCACTCGCCACCTCCCAGAGCGACGGGTCGCCGAGGGCGGCGGCGGTGATGGGCTTCTCGCCAAGCGCGGGCAGCCTGAGATGTTCAAGGCTCCGCGAATACCCGTCGAAGCGCAGGCGAAGCCCTCCGCGGGAGCCCTCCCAGCCGACCGAATACTGGGTGTTGCGGGGAACGGGTCCGGCGTCGACGGGAACGAGCAGGTCGTACGCGAGGAAACTCGCTCCCAGCGCTTCCTCGTTGCGGACGGAGGAAAGCGCCTGACGGGACTGGGAGGCCGACAATCGCGCATTCCACCACGCACCGGCGTAGCCCAACTCAACGAAGGGCGAGGCGGCGGTCGTCAATCCCTGGAAGCGGTCGAGGCGCACGCCCGCCCGCGCCGACAGGCCCTGAGCGAGCCCCACATCGACGCTGGAATAGCCCGCGAGCCGCCAGCGGCGCTCCTTGAGGTCGAGCGGTGAGAAGAAGTAGCCGTCGTCCGCCTCGAAATCGCGGTCGAGGTCGTATGCGTGGTCGCCCAGAAAGCTCGTCGCCTGCGCACCGGTGGTGACCGTGGCGCGGCCTAGGTGCCACGTCAGCCGAAGATCCGCGCGATCCTCGCTCATCGATCCGCTACCGGACAACAAGGTGTCGCTTGGAGGCTCGTATTCGCCCAACACCCCGTTCAGGTACGTTGCGCGGCCGCCGCCCAAACCCAGCAGGTCGCTCGCGAAGCGGCTGCGACCGATGGTCACATCCAAGATGCCCTTCGAGCCCAGCCGGTCCCGGTAGTGCACCGAGAACGCCGCATTGCCCCACTTTAGCTCAAGCGTCTTGGTCTCTTGGGAATCGAAGTTGCGGAGCGCCTCGGAGTTGATGTACCCACTCACCGATAGGCGGCGGATACCTCCGAAATCCTTCGTCACCTTGACGTGCCCGTCCTGAAAGAAGTAGGGCGCGTGCTGCTCGATCGCCCCCGCTGTCTCAAGCAGGCGGGTGAAGCCGTCGATATAGGTTCGGCGCCCGTCGAGCAGGTAGGACACACTCTCTCCGACGGGTCCTTCCAGGGACAGCCGGGACGAAGCGAGTCCCAACGATCCAGACGCTCGGCGCCGGTCGCGGGCACCGTCCCTGGTAGCGATGTCGATCGCGCCGGAGATTGATCCGATGTGCAACGACTCGGCGCCCGATCCCGCCAAGAGCGTCGCACGCTCCACCACCTCCGCGTTGACCGCCGACAGGAACCCGCCGAGATGGAAGGCGTTGAACAGCCGGACGCCGTCAAGCAGCACCGGAGTCCCCTCGCTTGTCCCTCCACGGACATAGGGAATGGAGGCGTAGTCGGAGGGCGCTGACGCGGCTGGCGAGATGGCGGTCGCCCTCAGTACGTCCGTTTCAAGGATCGTTGGCAACGTCCGCATCAACGCCGAGTCCACGACGAAGGCGTCCCGGGACAACGCAAGCGGGTCGCCAGCACGACCACGGACGCTCACCTTGACGCCTTCGAGTTGGATTGGGGCCGGTCGCAACAAGACGCTGATGGGTTCCGGTGGGAGTTCGTCGTAGCTCTGTATCCACGGAACGTAGCCGAAGGCGCTCACCTCCACGCGGAACCCCTTGCCGACCGGAGTGTCCGGCATGACGAATGCCCCGAACCGGTCGGAGATTCCTGTCCTCGCCGTGGTGGGCGAGTCGTGGGCGGTAACGGTGACGTGCGCGAAAGCGACCGGTTCCAGGTCGGTGCTGTCGCGGACGACGCCCGCGACGGTGGCCTGCTGAAGGGCGACAAGTAGGAGTGTGCCGATCATGTGTGCCTGCCTTCCATCACAGGGCGGCGACCGACACAGTCGATTGCGGGGAGGCGGGTCATGGTCACTCTCGCCTACCAGGACAGGTCGCCGACGATACGGTCGAGGGTGTCTCCTTGTGGGATTGAGGGCTGAAGTGCCCGTGCAACCAAGATGTGATGACGTGGCGACTCGTCGGCAGCGGGGAATCCCCGTCTTGGCGACGGGAAAATCCACCAACTTCACGACGGGAGAGTCCCCTCTTTGACACTCGGGAGGGGCGAGGAGGCCCTTACTTCTCGACTTCGGCCCGCAGGAGCCCGGTCTTGAGGGCAAAGCGCACGATGTCGTGCCGGGTGTGCAGATCCAGCTTCGTCTTCGCGCGCGCGAGGTAGCCCTCGACGGTCTTGGGACTCAGAAGCATTTCCCTAGCCGTTTCCTTCGCCGAAAAGCCATTCGCGCACATCTCCACCACAAAGCGCTCGCGCGCGGAGAGCACCTCGGGACCCGGTCCGCAGTTCGATGCGCTCCGAAGTTTCCGGCTCGCGAGCAGGGCTGCGGCTCGACGCGGCATGTAGGAGTGTCCGCGGGCGACCGCTTCGAGAGCACCCATGAGGTCGGTGTGGGCGGCGGACTTGTTCAGGAAGCTCACAGCCCCGGCGTTGAGGGCGGGCACGAGGAATTCGTCTTCGTCGTGAATCGTGAGAACCAAGACCTTTGTCTTGAGTCCGAGTCCGGTGATTCGGCGAGTCGCCTCGACGCCGTCCATGCCTGGCATCGCCAGATCCATGATGACGATGTCCGGCTCCAGCATCCGCGCCTTCGCCACCGCCTCCTCTCCCGAGGATGCCTCACCCGCCACATCGACCCGACCGGTCGACTCCAGCAATGCCTTCAGACCGGCGCGAACGACGTTGTGGTCGTCGACCAGAAGCACCCTCATCATCGTTCGTCGTCCTGACCCACCATCGGCACGGCGGCTCGCACGGTGGTTCCCCTGCCCGGCGCGGTCTGCACGGTGAGGCTGCCCCCGACTGACTCGGCTCTCTCGCGCATCCCGGTAAGACCGATGTGGTCATCGTCAGGTGCCACTACGGAATCGGGCAACTCGAACCCGCATCCCTCGTCTCGGATCTCCGCGATGATCGCCCCATCCGTCGATCTGAGGGTCACGGCAGCTTCGCTCACCCCCGCGTGCGTCGCTGCGTTGGTCACGGCCTCCTGCACGATCCGGTAGAGTGCCAGGACGGTCACGGGATCCAATTCGTCGGCCACCCAGTCGAGGTTTACGCTGGCGTGGATGGTTACTCCATGCACCTTCCGGCAATCGCGGAACAGGGTGGCGAGCGCGGACACGAGCCCTTGCCGTTCGAGCTTCGGGGACCGCAGGCCCCGAATCATCCGCTTTACCCCCCGGATCGCATCGAGGATCTCGTCGGCGATTACCTCCCACGCACGCTCTCTCTCATCCCGATCCATCTCGTCCACCAGCAGCTTCCCCCTGATCGTGAACGCCACGAGGAACTGGAGGAACTCGTCGTGTAGCTCGCGGGAAAGGTGCTTTCGCTCGTTCTCGGCCGCGGTCACTTTCATTCTGGACAGCCACCGCATCCGCTCCAAGCAAGTGATGTCGCGGATCGTGCAGATCATGTGTTCCGGGTCCGATGTCAGGTTGCCGGGGCTCTGACTGATCTCCACCGGGAAGGTCCCGCCGTCCCTGCGCACAGCCCACAGCTCACGTCCCTGCCCCATCGGGCGCCGACTCGACGCCTCAACGCAGCGAAGGCGGTCTGGCTCATGACGACCGTGTCTGGCGGCGGGAATCAGCATCTCTACGGGGGAGCCTTCCACCTCTTCGTGGCTCCATCCGAACATCAAGAGAGCCGAAGGATTGAGATCCCGGATCACGCCCTCGGCGTCCACGACGAGCGTCGCGTCCGGCAATGCCTCGAACACGGCTCTGTAGTCCCTGTCGGTGAGCAACCCGGTTACCCTCCCTCCTGCATCCAAGCCGGCTGGCAAGCCCATCGTCAGCTTCGGCGGTCACACTTGGTCAACCATAGAGCGTGCGTAGCCGGAGAATGTCAACGGGCGTCCGAACTGCGAGATGTCGTTCGGCGATCCGCCCGAGACTCGGTTGGGCGGGGCCGCGTGGAGCCGAAACGCCTTGGGGCCGTGTAATTTGGGGGGATTCTCCCGGGCGGCATCAGGGGATTTTCCTGTCACGAATTCAGGTGTTTTCCTCTCTTGGGGATGCCACGCATTGCCTATCATTGGAGTGCGTTCGTCGCCCCGGTTCGTGAGAGGCCCGAAACGGGAACGAAGCGTTGAGGCAAAACCGCGTCCAGCGGCAACGTTGTGTTGAGAACACGAGGAGGAATCTGATGAGGAGGAATCTTTACAGCGCAACCGCGATCATGGCGGCGTCTGCGTTCGCCCTTCTGGCCGTCGGCTGCGATGACGACGGGCTTCTGGATCCAGCGGGTGATACGTAAAATGCGGAGGCCGTGGCGGCACTGGACCCGGAGTCCCCGGAACGTTGGCGGGCGGAATACAACCAGTTGCTCGCCGAGAATCCCGATGTCATGCAACTGCACCGCCGTTGGTTCGACGATGACGAAGAGTCTTCGGAGTTCTTCCGAACGTGGGAACCCCCCGCACAGCGTTCACGCTGCGGGAATGGGCGCGCGACCGAAGAGATCGTTGCCGCCATCGTCGCGGCGATCGAGGCGCGTGCGGAGGGAGGCACAGCCCCACCCGCGCGGCTTGCTGCGGCCATCGACCAGTACATTGGCATCTTCGGACGAGGATCATGAAGCGCGGCCGATGGCCCCGATGGCCCTTTGGTAGGTCTTCATCCATCGGGCGATCTCGTTGAGGTTGTTGCCGAACGCATTGCTGTTCGGGGGCTCGCACTGCCGCCGAAACCTGGACGGGTCGGACCGCTTAGAGTCGGAAGGCGGTTTCGCCCTGAGTTCGAAGTCCCCGGACGACGGGCAGGGGGTGGGAGCATGTTCGCCGGAGTTCGGTCCTTCCACTTGCGACCGTACCGGAATGTGAAAAAGACGTCTGGGGTCGATTCACACTTCCGGCCGCCAGCGATTCACACACCAACCCCAACCCCTCGACGGGTGCGGCGGCATCCTGCGGCTCGCAGCTGGCCGGTCCCAAGGCGACCTGGTTGCCGTGGAGCGCGATGCACCAGACCGAGCCACGCCCAAGCAGTCCAACCGAAGGGCGGCAGACGACTTAGAGCCGTTCCTGAGCGCGCAAACGACGTGGGGGTCCGATGCGCACTTCAGGCCTCCGGCGATGCGCACCGAAGCTATCGTTCATCCGCTGGCGCGGCAACGTCTTGCGGCTCCGCCGCCCGGTCGCCCATGGCGCACTGGCCGAGGAGGCGGGGCTGGGAGCGACCCCCCTCGCCGAGGGCTCGGTACGGGTTCGGGGGCAGGTGTGTTTGCGCACCCCTGTCCCCGACCCTCCGGGTCGCTCCCAGACCAGCGATCCCTACGCGGGAAGGCGGTTCGAGCGCCGCTTCGACGCGGCGGAGTACCTGGACCCCGACCGGCCCGGTCGTAGGACAGCCCTCCATCGCCGAGCAGGACGAGAGAACCCCGCAGGGTCACGATCCTCACCTCTCAGTCGGGACACGGATCCGAAGGTGACCGACCGCCTCTTCGCGAACGTGGGGAGGTGCGGATAGGTAGTGATCCCCGCATCATCCGCTTCTGATGGTAGCAAGCCCGTAGTCTCGTTCACAACACACATCAGGAGGTTTCCCGATGAAACGGCCATCGCTCGTTCTCCCCGTCGTCCTGTTCATCCTCGCCACCGCCTCTCCGGTCTTGGCGCAGACCACGCTGTCGCTGACCGGCGGCCTGAACCGGACGACCATGACCGCCGACCCGCCCGACGGCATCGTATGGCGTTCCGAGTCCCTCACGAGAATGTCCGTCGGTTTGGCGGCGACCTTTCCGGCCTCGGAGCATCTCGGATTGCAGCTTGGCGTCGCGTACGCCCAGAAGGGCGGCAGATTGAGCGGACTGGACGGCGACATCCTCGTCACCACGGAAATCGCGCTGGACTATTTCGAGTTCTCCCTGCTGGCCGTGCCGACGTTTCCCTTGGCGTCATGGGACCACTCCGCCGTCCGGTTCTTCGCCGGTCCCACCTTGGCGAGCCGGATCGACTGCGACTTCGACGCGTCGGCCCGGCTCGGTCCGGAGCGGGTCACCGCCTCCGGCGGCTGCGACGCTGGTGGCCGCGACGAGGTCGAGGCCACGATGGACCTCGGGGTCGTCGTGGGCGGAGGCATCGCGGTCGGCGTGACGGAGCGGGCGAGCGTGAGCTTCGACCTGCTGTACACGCTCGGGCTCATTCCCATCGGAGAGGGAGACTCGTACTTGAGCGGACCGAGGCAACGTGTCCTGACGCTTCGGACGGGCGTGGCCCTTCCGATCGGATAGGGCTGTCGAGCGGCAAAGGAGCGACCGTCCGTCCTCGCAGCATGGCCGACGGCATCCGCGTGCTCGCCGAGATGGGCGGCCACCTCGACTTCAGCGCACATTGAGACCAAGCGCCAGGTTGGACCGGCCAAGCCGGCCGCAACAGCCTTCCTGCAAGGACTGGTGGACTGGGAGCGACCCCCGAGGGAGGGTGTCCGGGATGTGTACATCCCAACCCTCCGCGGTGCCCGCACTGGGCATCGGAACAGGGGGGTCGCTCCCGGCAACGGGCGCAAGCGCCCGTGCGTCACCGCCGCTCCTGCGGCTGCGGCACAAACGCATTTGCACCAACAACTTGCGTCATCAGTGGCGTGTCACATCCGAGCGCGTTTCTCGTGCACAACGACCCCGATGTCACTGTGCACCCATGGATCGGCAACGCGCCACGTCCACCGGCGGTCAAATCCCGACTCCTGCGAAGCGGCTCGAACGCCATACCGAATGGCCGTCGATCGTTCCTCCGGGGAGGC
>VYAQ01000315.1 GCA_009844885.1 Gemmatimonadota bacterium | reverse complement strand
CGTCCGCCGGACGGGCAGTACCTGGTCGCGTCCCGCACCTTCAGCCCGCTCGGCGGCGCCGCGAAGCCCTGGCTGTTCCACCGCGACGGGGGCAGCGGCATCGCCCTGATCAGCGAGCCCGAGCAGCTCAAGGCCATCGGGGCCGCGTTCGATCCTACCGGCCGCTACATCTACCTCGCCCAAGGCACCCGCGACTGGACCTACGACGCGGCTTTCCCCAAGTACCAGCTCGTCCGCTACGACCGCCAGACCGGCCACAGCCCCACGGTCACCGGCCGCTACGGGTCCGGATTCCGCCCGGCCATCTCCCCCGACGGCACAACCCTCATCTACGGATCCCGCCACGAGGACGCCACGGGCCTCCGCGCCCGCGACCTCGCCACGGGCAACGAACGGTGGCTCGTCTACCCCGTGCAGCGCGACGACATGGAGAGCCGCGCGACCCTCGACCTGCTCCCCGGCTACACCTTCACGCCCGACGGCACCGCACTGATCGCTTCCTACGGCGGTCGGCTCTGGCGCGTGCCGCTGGCCGCCGGCGAGACGGCCGGCAGCGAGCCCACCGAGATCCCCTTCACCGCCGACGTAGTCATCCACGCCGGGCCCCGCCTCGACTTCGACTACCCGGTCGAGGACACGCCGACTTTCCGCGCGCGCCAGGTCCGCGACGTAGCCCTGTCGCCGGACGCCAGCGAGATCGCCTTCACCGCGCTTGGCCAGCTGTATGTGATGGAAGCGGATGGGGGTGTCCCGCGCCGGATCGGCGCGGAGGTCGACGGTGCCCTGTTCCATCCCGCATGGTCGCCCGACGGCGAGACGCTGGCGGCGGTGAGCTGGCGTGAGCCGGACGGTGGCCATCTCTGGGAGATCCCCGCGAATGGCGACCCGGCCCGGCGGCTGTCGGACGCGGCCCGCTATCTGCAATCCCCCGCATGGTCGCCCGGCGGCGACCGCATCGTGGCGCTGCAGAGGCCGGTGCGCGCACGTCTGCAAGGCGCCGGCGGCGGTGGCCAGGCCGACATCGTCTGGTACGGGGCGGATGGCGGCGCCCCCGGCACGGCGACGGTCGTGGCGGAGGCGCTGGGACGCTCCGGGCCGCATTTCCGCACCGACCAGCCCGACCGCATCCACCTGCACGCGGGCGCGCGCGGCCTGGTCTCGATCCGCTGGGACGGCACCGACGAGAGGGAACACCTCAGGGTCACCGGTTTCACCGCCAACCGCGGCGGCTCGCCGGCGAACGCGTCCTCGATTCGGGTATCACCCGCCGGGGGGCGGGCGCTGGCCAAGGTGGGCAACGACCTCTACATCGTGACCGTCCCGCAGGTGGGCGCCGAGGCCCCGACCGTCTCGGTCCGGAGTCCCTCCAGCGCAGCGGTCCCGGTCACCCGCATCACCGAGTCCGGCGGCGAGTTCCAGGCGTGGGGCAGCGATGGCGAAGAGGCGGTGTGGGCGCTCGGGAACGCCTGGTTCCGCTACAACCTGGCCGACGCGGAGGCCTTTGCGGACAGCGTTGAAGCTGCGGAGGCGACCGAGTCCGCCGAATCCTCCGACGACGACCCCCGCTACCAGCCCACCGAAGTCCGCATCGCCCTCGATGTCCCCCGCGACCTCCCCACCGGCACGCTCCTCCTCTCCGGCGCCCGCGTCATCACCATGCGCGGCGACGAAGTCATCGAACGGGGTGACATCCTCATCGACGGCAACCGCATCGCCGCGGTGGGCCCGTCCGGCACGCTCTCCGTCCCTGGCGGCGCCGAGGTCCGCGACGTCTCCGGCATGACCATCACGCCCGGCTTCGTCGACACGCACGCCCACCTCCGCCCGCCGGCCGGCGTCCACACCACGCAGCCGTGGGGCTACCTGGCGAACCTCGCGTTCGGCGTCACGACCACACGCGACCCCCAGACCGGCGTCTCGGACGTCCTCACCTACGCCGATCGGGTCCGCTCCGGGGACATCCTCGGCCCGCGCATCTACTCCACCGGCCCGGGGGTCTTCGCCAACTACCAGGCCCTGGAGGGCATCCGCGACCTGGACCACGCCCGCGATGTCCTCAGGCGCTACTCGGACTACTACGACACCAAGACCTTCAAGATGTACCTCTCGGGGAACCGCCAGCAGCGGCAGTGGCTCGTCATGGCGGCGCGCGAACTCGAACTCATGCCGACCACCGAGGCCGGACTGGACTACCAGGCCGACCTGACGCACGCCATGGACGGCTACCCCGGCATCGAGCACAACCTGCCCGTCTACCCGCTCTATCACGATGTCGTCCGTCTCTTCTCGGGGACAAAAGTCCTTAACACGCCGACGCTGATCGTTTCCTTCGGCGGCCCCATGGGCGAGATCTACTGGTTCACGACCGAGGACGTCCTCGGCAACGAGCGCCTGGTGCGCTTCACACCCCGCGAGACCCTCGACGCCCGCACGCGGCGGCGCGCCGGCGCGGCGGGCTCGGTCGCGTGGGCGATCGACGAGGAATACGTCTTCGAGGACCACGCCCGCTTCCTGGCCGATGTGGTCGCCGACGGTGGCTACGCGGGGGTCGGCAGCCACGGCCAGCTGCAGGGCCTCGGCTTCCACTGGGAGCTGTGGATGGTCGCCTCGGGCGGCATGTCGAACCACAATGCGCTCAAATCCGCCACCATCTTCGGTGCCAACGGGATGGGCCTCGAGACGGAGCTCGGCTCGATCGAGCCCGGCAAGCTGGCCGACCTGGCGATCCTGTCACGCAACCCCCTCGACGATCTCCGCAATACCGTGTTGGTGGAGCAGGTGATGATGAATGGCCGCCTGTTCGATGCGGAGACGCTGGACGAGGTGTGGCCGCGGCAGCGCGCGCTGGGGTACCGGGGGTTCGTGGAGGACGAGCCGGGGGGTGGCGAGAGTCGGTAGGCTTGAACCGAGGCAGTCTGCCGGGTCAGGCTAGACGTTGGGAAGCAGCTAGCGACCTTCGAGGGAAGTTACTTGAGCAAAGAATGTTCGCCTTCGAGCTATTGTCCCACACCGAAATCCAGAGCCCCAATATCGTACCAATCCACAGCACGGCGTCCTATTCCGTCGGTGTCGGGGTCGCGCTCGACCAGGGCAGCCAGGGTGGAACCATAGAGGTCGTAGCCGAGAAGGCGATCCTTGATCCGCACCGAGCCGACGTGCTCGGTGCCGACATAGAGGTCGAAATAGGAGTACCGGGTGCGGTCTCGTTCCGTTGCGACCCAAAGACGGCCTTCATCGTCGTAGGCAAGGGACCCGACCCTGAGGTGATTGCGCTTCGGGGTCTCCCTGTACACGTCCAAGTCCGCTTGGAAGGCAAAGGGCTGGGTCTGGGCTTGCATCTCCGCGATGTCGCGTTCGCTGGGAAACTCTTCGGCATAGGTCGGCGACTGGATTGCGTTAGCGGTGGTTGCGTCGCGATCGTTGAGGAATGCGAGTTCACGCTGGCACGCGGGGAACGTCCAGCCTCCAGAGGGAGAAGCGACTCCCAGCGCAACGCTGCCGCACTCGGTCGCGGCGATGTGGGCGATGTCCTGGCGTTCCCACAGCACGGTGGCGGATGAGAGATCGATCTCTACCAGGGTCATATTGGCCCCGCCCAGGTAGTAGTTGGCCAGAAGAGTCGTATCAAACGATTTTGCGGCCGGCAGGGGAAAGGCTACGGGTAAGGTTATTTCATCAACCAGATCCCCACCGGGGGTGAAGATGGCAAGCCGGTTGATGGAGATGGCGCCGACCGTGCCGTCGGGTCCGCGCACAAGACTCGGTGGCAGTTCGAACTCCCCTGGGCCCTCTCCCCTGCGACCGAATATTCCGACCAAGTCGCCGCGCTGGTCAACACACCGGACTCGCATCTCGAAGGAGTTGTTCACACATACGAGGTCTTCATCAACCAGCACGATGCGCGTGTCAACGCTAAACGGTGCGGACACGGAGGCGATAGAAGCGATGGGGACGGCTGGAGTGGTGACCGTCCCCGAGTCACACGCAGCTGCGGCGACCGCCACGGAGACGGCCGCCACTGTTGAAAGCGGATGCTTGCCGCCAGGGTGCAGTGCTAGCAAAGGTCGAGACACAGCTTGAAGATGGCGTCGTTCAATCGTGGCGAGAGGCGGATCCTCTCGACCAGCGGGCTGGACCCTAAAAGGACAAAGGGATCTAGTCAACGATGTACCGGCGGTCTGCTGGGAACACATTATTTGTCCGTTTTTCATAGCACATAGTGTGTCCGGAGGACGAGTCCGGGGGTGGGCGCTAGGAGCAGCCCGCCCGCCAACCCCGCAAGGTTGAGATGCCTCCGGCACCCGCCGTGCGGCGCACATATCGTTCGTCCGCCGTGACGAACACGCCACCGAGCCGCAGCGCCACGGCATGGTACGCGGCGTCGTAAAACGCGACGCCGTACTTCACGGACAGGGACACCGCGCGCGTTCTCCAGTCGGTGTCCAGCCGGGCCTCGGTCAGGCCGAAATCGACCAGCGATGCGAGCAGTTCGTCCGCGTGATCGGGGAACCGTCTCGCCAGCGTGTTTCCCACCTCGCAGATCCAGAGCTGGGGAACGACCAGTTCATCCATCAACCACCCCGTTCTGGCAAACCGAGCTTTTGCCGCGACGAGATCCCTTGTATTAGTGGTTGGCTACTCACCTGCTTACCGGCTGCCACTGGAAGCCACCCTTGGAGAACCCAACATGAAGATGAAGTCCCTCCGCAGCGCGCTCCCGCTCGCTATCGCACTCATCGCGCCGGTCGCCCTCACCTCGCTCACCGCCGCCCCGGCCCACGCCCAGGACGCCGAAACCATCTCGGCCGCCCTCGGCGACATCGAGTGGCGCCACATCGGTCCCGTGAACATGGGCGGACGCGTATCCGCGATCATCGGAGTGCCGGGTGATCCGCGTACCTTCTGGGTCGGGGCTGCCAACGGGGGCGTCTGGAAGACCACTAACGGCGGCGTGACGTTCGAGCACCAGTGGGACGACGAGAACACCTACTCGGTCGGCGCCCTGACGCTTGCCCCCTCGGACCACAACGTCCTCTGGCTCGGTGCCGGCGAGGCGGACCCGCGCAACTCGGTTTCGTACGGCGACGGGGTGTACCGCTCGACCGACGGCGGCGCCACCTGGACCCACCTCGGCCTTGATGACAGCGAGCGCATCAAGCGCATCGTCGTCGATCCGCGCGACCCCGATGTGGCGCTGGTCTGCGCCATGGGCCACGAATGGGGTCCCAACCGGGAGCGCGGCGTCTTCCGTACCACCGACGGCGGGCAGTCGTGGGAGCACGTGCTCTTCATCGATGAGGACACGGGCTGCTCGGACATGGACATCGACCTGACGAATCCCCGCAACGTCTACGCGGGCATGTGGACCTTCCGCCGCCAGCCGTGGCGCTTCGACGACGGAGGCAAGGAGACGGCGCTCTACGTCTCGCGCGACGGCGGCATCTCGTGGAAGAAGATCACGACCACTCCGGACGAGCCCATGGCGCGCATCGGAGTCAGCGTGGCTCAGTCGCGCCCGAACATCGTCTACCTGATCACCGAGTACCCCACCGCCGGCACCCTCTTCATGTCCGACGACTACGGCGAGACGTGGACGATGGTCAACGACAACAAGAATCTGATCAACTTCCGGCCCTTCTACTATTCCGACGTCTATGCCGACCCGTCGGACCACGAGACGCTGTACACGCTGTCGGGCGCGCTGGCGAAATCGACCGACGGGGGCCGCACCTTCGAGCGCATCGCCAACGACGTGCACGGAGACCACCAGGCCTACTGGATCGACCCGGCCGACGGGGAGCGCGTGCTCTCCGGTTCGGACGGCGGCATGCAGGTGTCGTACGACGGCGGCGCCAACTTCCACATCTTCCGCAACTTCAGCCTCGCGCAGTACTACCACATCTTCGTCGACGACCGCGATCCGTACTACGTGTGTGGCGGGCTGCAGGACAACGGCAACTGGTGCGGCCCGAGCCGGCTCAACGACCGCCGCGGCATCCTGCCCGGCTACTTCTACACGGTGTCCGGCGGCGACGGCTTCTACACCGTGCCGGTACCGGGTCAGCCGAACCTGATCTACTCGAACGCCCAGGGCGGCTACTTCCGGATCACCGACATCAACTCGGGGCAGATGCGGTCGATCGAGCCGTGGCCGCTGATGATCGGCTCGCAGGGGCAGGGCATGTTCCAGGCGCGCTACCGCTTCAACTGGGATGCGCCGATCGTCATCTCGCCGCACGACCCGGGCACCGTGTACTGGGGGGGCAACGTCGTCTTCCGCAGCAACGACTACGGCCATTCGTGGGACATCATCAGCCCCGACCTCACCACGAACGACCCGGAGAAGCAGCTCGATTCCGGCGGCGAGGTCTACCTGGACAACACGGCCGCCGAATTCCACACCACGATCCTCACGATCGCCGAGGACGAATTCGAGCCGGGCGTGATCTGGGTCGGCACCGACGACGGCAACGTGCAGATCACCCGCGACAACGGCGCCACGTGGACGAACGTGCGCGACCGCGTGCCGGGTCTGCCCGCCGAGACCTGGATCGGCAACATCGAGGCGTCGCCCACCGATGCCGGCGCCGCGTACATGGCCGTCGACAACCACCGCCTCGACGACTTCACCCCACACCTGTACGAGACGCGCGACTACGGACAGTCGTGGCGCGACATCTCCGCCGGGCTTCCGCAGGACGACTACGTGAAGGTCGTTCGGCAGCACCCCGCCAACCCGAACCTGCTCTTCGTGGGCATGGAACGGGGCATCTTCGCCTCGTGGGACCGTGGGGACACGTGGGTGGACGTCCGCGGGAACCTGCCGCGCGTGTCGGTGCGGGGGGTCAAGATCCAGCGCCAGTACAACGACCTCGTCATCGGCACCCACGGGCGCGGCGCGTTCATCCTGGACGACATCCAGCCCATGGTCGAGCTGACCGAGGCGATCGGCCAGGACGCGCATCTCTTCGACATCCGCACAGCGACCGAGTGGGAGATGTGGGGCCGCACGAGCAACTTCGGCCAGAGCCGCTTCGCCGGCGAAAACCCCGATCCCGGCGCGTGGATCCACTTCCATCTTTCGGAGGAGGCTGCCGAGGCCGCGGGGAACTCCGTCGACGTGCGCATCACGGACAGCGACGGCGTGCTCGTGCGCGAATTCCAGCACCGCGACGTCAAGCCGGGCGTAAACCGCGCGATCTGGGACCTCCGCTGGACCGGCGCGGAGCCGGTCCCGGGAGAGGGTCCTCCCGGTGGCGGGTTCTTCTTCTTCTTCTTCGGCTCCACGGGTCCGCCTGCCGTGCCGGGCACCTACACGGCGACGGTCGACTTGGGTGACCAGGAGCTGTCGAAGGACTTCGAGCTCCGCGGCGATCCGAACGTGGCGGCGTCGCAGGCCGTGTACGAGGATCGCTTCGCCGCGGCCATGCGTGCGCGCGATCTGGAGACGCAGCTCAACCAGATGATGGGCACGATCAACGACCTGGACGGCCAGATCGACGGGCTGCTGGAGTCCATCGAGGGCAAGGACCTGGCCAACGAGGAACAGGTGAGGGCCGTCGCCGGCGACGCGCAGGGTCAACTGACGGCCGTGTCCGCCGAAGTCCGCCGTCCCACGGGATCGATGAGCTACCGCGACTGGCCGCGTCTGATCGAGCAGCTTCGGAACATCTCCCGTGCCGTCTCGGGCCCGCAGGCGCGGCCGACGGTCGGACAGATGGAGGTGCTCACCGAGATCGAGGCCGGGGCCGCTCAGCGGGCACAGGAACTCTCCGGCATCGTGAACGGCGTGATCGCCGACCTCAACGAACTCCTGGAGGATGCCCCGAAGATCATTACGAACTGGCGGCGTACGATCAGCTGATGGGGGGCGTGGCCGGGGGTCGGGTCATCCGCTCCAGCGGGCAGCTTGCGCCTCCATGATGCAAGGTCGGCAGGGTCCGTGGCCGCTGGTGCTCGCCTTGGCAGCGGCCGGAGTCATGGCTTCGTGCGAGGAGGGGGACCCTGTCGTCCCGTCACCACCGTTCGACGAGGTCTTCCAGTTGGAAGAAGTCATCGAGCTAGGCGACGATCCGGTCGATCCTGTCGCGACCGTCGGGATCTTTCTGGAACGGCGCGACGGCGGTTTTCTGATGGGCGACGGACTTCGGCCCCGCGTCAGGACGTACTCCGAGACCGGTGAACTCCAGGCGGCGTTCGGCCGGTTCGGCGACGGGCCCTGGGAGTTCCGCAGGATCATTGGCCTCGCCGAGACTCCAGCAGGCGGAGTTGTGGTCAGTGCGGGCGATCCACGGCTGACCTACCTTCACGCCGACTTGGCCGAGGATTCCCTGTTCACGCTCGACGGCCACGTCTTCGGTCGCCTCGTCGCCTTTCAAGACGATGTCCTCTTCACCGGCTACACACCAGAAAACACCGCAGAGCTCCAATCGTTGGGCGTAGCAAGGCAGCAGGTAGGCATCTTTCATCGCCTGGCTGACGGACAGGTCTTGTGGAGCAGCTGGACGACGCCGGCTCGTGACAAGCCCTATTGGGGTGCCATGGGAAGCCTTGCAACTGCCGCCGCGGGCGACTCGCTGTTCATCATGGCTTCGTTGCTGTATCCGGCAACAATTCTGAACGGAGCGGGCGACTCGATCGGTACCATCGGCCAGCCGTCGTCCTCGTTTCGGAGAATCCCGGAAATCCCCGCCGGCTACTTTGCGTTCCGGGAGGGCGAAACGCCGGACCCGAATCGGATGCGAGATCTGCTCGCGAGCTACGATGTGGCTTTACGAATCGACGTACTCGCCGACGACTACCTCGTGTTCACGGTGGGCCGTCCCGACGAAGCCAGCTTGCCCCCAGCGCTTAGGTTTTTCCACACGCACGTGGAAGCCTACAACCGCCACACCGGAGCCAAGCTTTTCGAAGACGTGGCGTTGCCTGAAGGAAGCAAGGTGGTGGGCGGTGGCCGCTATCTCTACGTACTGCTCAATGCCGACATCCCGCCGTGGCGGGTGGCGAAATACCGGCTGGTGCCCAACTGACCGTCAGGTGGGCCCTCTCAACCAGCGGGAAGCCGGATCGACGCCACCGCCGGGACATCCAATTCGTCCCTGTACACGCCCCAGACCCGCGAATCCAGGAAGCGGAGGGCGTCGAATCGTTCGGGCAGGCGCACCTCGCGAATGACCCCGTCGGGTGCGATTCGCAGCCACATGGTGGCCCCCTTGAGGCCGCCGGCGTCCAAATCCACCGGGTTCAGCCACATCGTCCCGTCCGGACTGCAGCGGAAGTCCACGTAGCGCGGCAGGTAGCTGGCGAGTTCGTGCGGTCGCCCCTGGACAGACCGAACCATCTGGTTCATCACCCGGACGCTGTCCTCCGGGCTGAGTCGGCTCCAGACGTCTCCCGTCAGTTCGGCTTGCCTGATCGCAAACACCGCTCCCGCGAACTGCCGGGCCGTGACCTCCTTGAAGGGCACCGGGGGCAGGATGACGGGCGGCAACTCGGCACCTGACCCGTCGAAGCCACGGAGTTGATTCGTCACCCGGTCGTAGATCCGGATGACATTCTCACCACAGGAAGCCCAGAGCCGATACCACAGCGGGAAACCGAAATTGCCCTCGATCGGATTGAACCCCCCCGAAGGGTCTTCCAGCACGTCGGCGAGCGCCACCAGGGTTCGCGACTCGCGGGTCTCCGGATCGAAGGCGACGAAATCGGGCCGCATGACCGCGAACCGGTAGTTCAGCACACCGCCCTCCAGCGTCGCGCTGGTGCGCGGCACGATGAGCTCCCGCCCAAGCCTCGCGGTTCGCACTGAGCCGCCCAGCATGCTCCTGCCGCCCCGCACGGTGCCAGGCAGGAGGGAAGCCGACCGCAGCGAGATCTCTTCCCAGTCCGCGTTCGGTTGCGAGATCCGGATCATCGCGTGGCGCACGAGGTCGAGCGCCCAGATCTCACCCTGCCACCCTCCCGCAACGAATCCCGCGGGCATGGAGAAGTCGCGGGGTCCTCTGCCGGACTCTCCGTGAGAGCCCAGCGGCTCGCCGTCCGGGCCGAATCCCACGAAAAGGGGCTCGGCCGAGTTCAGCACCCAGACGGACCCGTCGCTTGCTACCTCCAGGTCCCGGGCCACCACCAGAGAGTCGGAGCCCCCGAGTATCTCGACAGCCGCTTCGCCCAGCTCGATCGGGGCGCCCGTGACGTTGCCGACGGGTGCGGCTTCACAGGCCGCGAGGAATGCCGGAATGCACACGGCCGGGGCTACGCGCGGGACTCTCACCATGTCACCAGACTACCCGCGATCGGCGTTCCGGGTTCCCGCCGCCATCGTGTCCGAAAAGGCGGCCGGCCCGAATAACTACCCGTCGATGCAGTCATTCTCGGCATCCACTTCGCCCGCGGACAACCGGCTCCGCGCCAGCTCCGGGGCGGCCAGCAGCGGCGAAATCGGCGAGACGAATTCCGTGAGCCACACGCGCGTGACCAGTTCGGCTTCACCCGGTCCCGGGTCGCCGATTGTGACGGCGACGACGTCGACCGACGCCGCAACGGGTTCTCCTTCTCCCCTGAACGTGGCCCGGCGCCAGTTCAGTCTCCCGTACTCGATCGACGAGCACGTGGGTTCCACGTCAAACTCTTCGGCGAGCGCGACCACGAGGGAGTCCCACCGCCTTCGCGCATAGTCGCCGGGCACCTCCTCGTCCACCCGGTCGACGTATACGAGCCTGGAACCACGGCTGGGCGCACGATTCTGCTGCTGCGATGTGAACGCGTAGTGATAGCGGCCCCGGAACAGCTCTTCCACGATCATGGCGCTGTCGGGGATGAGCATGATCTCGGAGCGGGCGTGCCGAAGGTCATCGAAAGTCATGCCGAGGCGCACGTCGTCGACGGGAAACTGGGTGGACAGGGGGAGGCGGAACGTCGGAGGATCGGCGCGGCTCAGGGCAAGGCACGCGAGGACCGCGGCAATCCCTCGCCGCATCAGTTGTCTGGCATCCACACCGGGATCGATTGGCGTGTATCGCTTCTATAGATCCGGAAGTCCGCATCCAGAGTGAGGACTACGCTCCCCGGGTGCCTCCTGGACATCTGCACAAGACATGCGTCGGCCAGCGACATGGGTAAGTCGTGGTACTTCTTCATCATCCGCGTGACAGCGGAGACGTGATCGGCCAGCCGGAAAGACAGATCCAGCACACCGCGCTCGATCAGTGCGATCACCGCGTCTTCGGCTCGGGATGCGAAACGATGCGCCAGGAAGCACGCTTCCGTGACGACCGCTTCACAGGTGAGAAACGGCGGCCTGATGCCGGCCCACTGCTCCCGGGCCCAGCCATGATGGCGATCATGGGGATTCAGGGCGGCGACCAACGGACCCGTATCGAGAATGACTCCCCGGGTCACTGACCGAACCCGCGCATGTATTCGGGATTGGTCGACAGGTCTTCAGGTCCGGGGAACGCCCCGACGAGATCAAGCGCCAGGGAAAGCGCGGACTCGGGTTGCGCGACCCTCTCCGTACTCAGAAACGCTTCGACAGCCTCGCGAATCAGCGCGGATCTGCTTACCCCACGGCGGCGGGCGGCCTCGGAGACTTCAACAACGAGGCGCCTCGGCATCTTCAACGATACGGGTGTCATCGTGGCTCCGGGATTTGGGTATTATCCTTGGAGTATTACGGTATTACGAATAATGGTATTACATGAGCACGCATGGAGTCAACCCCGATCCCTGAACGCCTCAACGCTGCCTGCCTGGCCCAAGCCGCCCCGCCAGGTGCCCCGCGATCAGTTCCCCGTGCTCGCGCCCGTTCTCGATAAAGATCTTGTTCGCGTTGAAGCCCGCCGCGATCACCCCGGCGATGTACACGCCCGGCACGTTCGTCTCCATGGTTGCCGGGTCATGGGCGGGAATCCCCGTCTCGGGATCGGTCTCCACACCCAGGCCGTGCAGCAGAGCTCGGTTCGGACGCCATCCGGTCATCGCCAGCACCCAGTCGTTCGCGACTTCCGTGGCCTCGCCGTCCTCGTCGCGCACGATCGTCGCCGTGCCCGGCCCCAGCCGCGCCACCCGCGAGCCCCAGTGCATCGGGATCTCGCCGCTCGCGATGCGGTTGTCGATATCGGGCCGCACCCACGGCTTCACGCCCCGGTCGAACACGTCCAGGAAGTGCACCATGCGCACCCGGACCCCGTTGCGGTACAGCTCCAGTGCGACTTCCGCCGCGGAATTGCCTCCCCCGACCACCATCACGTCCTGGTCGAAGAAGGGGTAGGGATCCTTGTAGTAGTGGATGACCCGCCC
>VYAQ01000138.1 GCA_009844885.1 Gemmatimonadota bacterium | reverse complement strand
GAGGCCTCCCCACACGAACGCCATGATCACGATCATGGTGATCCAGGTTGCGGTGGTCATTTTGTGACCGGCTCCCTTTCGAACTCGCGGTGGGCGTACGGGGGCGGCCGCGGAAGAGGAGCCGACGGCGCGCGCCGGGCGGGGAGCGCCTTTTCCGGGGCCGGACTAAGGTGCGGAAACGGGGGTGGCAGGGCAAGACGTGATTTGGAAGAACGACTCGCGCCGGGCGAGCGCGCTGCGCAGCACCTCGGGCTCGGCACGGACGAAGCGGACGGGTGTGCCGGGACGGGCCTGCGCGAGCGCGTCGAGCGCGATCGGATCGACGGAACCGAGCTTGGCGTAACCGCCGATGGTCGGGCGGTCCCGCATGAACACGAGTGGGAGGCCGTCGCCGGTGACCTGGAGGGTTCCGTCCACGAGGGGCGTGGAGTCGAGGACGCGCGGACCCGTGGTGAGCGCGGGACCGGCCAGCCGGGTCGCGGTGCGGTCGCTGGCAGGGTCCACGGTCCAGGTCGCGTCGAAAGCCCGATCCCGGTCTGCCCGCGAGAACTCGCCCCACTCGTAGCCGGCGACCAGGGGCAAGGTTAGCGAATCCGGGGGCGTGGGAATCAGCTCGTCGGGGACGCGGCGGACCGGGCACCGGTACTCGGGCGCGCGCCAGCGCAGCGGCTCGCCGGGGCGGAGCGGCCGGCCCAGCAGACCGGGCAGTCCGTCCCGCACCACGGCCGACGCCGACCCGAACGCGGTGGCGACGTCCAGGCCGCCGGGAAAGGCCAGGTACGAGCGTATTCCGGTCGCGCCGTACCCGAGGCGGAGGACCTGGCCTGACCGCACACGCAGGGTTCGCCACGCGCTCGTCTCGACACCGTCAAGCGAGGCCGCGCATCCCGTGCCGGTTACCGCTACAACGGTCTCGACGGCAAACCTCAGCGCGAACCCTCCCAGCGTGATCTCGAGCGCGGCCGCCGTCGCTTCGTTCCCCAGGAGCCGGTTGGCCCAAAGGTAGGCCCGCTGGTCCATGGCGCCCCCGGGAGCGAGACCGGCGCGGCGGCCGGCGCGCCTCCCCAGGTCCTGAATGGTGCAGAGCGGCCCGGGACGCTCCACCACGCCGTGGGCACTCATCCGCAGTGCGCCTCGTAGGCGTCACGACTGATCGCACGAAACTCGACCGCGCCTCCCGGACGGAAGCGGGCGATCCGCTCCGTGGGATCCGAGAAGAACGGCTCGGGCACCCGACCGACGATGCGCCAGCCGCCAGGGCCCGCCGCCGGATAGATCCCCGTGCGCCGATCCGCGATCGCGACCGAGCCTGCCTCGACCCGCCGGCGGGGCGTGGGCAGGCGGGGCATGGCGATCCGCGCGTCCAGATCCCCCAAATAGGCGAACCCCGGCGCGAACCCGGTCGCCAGCACCGTGTACGGGGTGCCGCTGTGTAGCCGCGCGACCTCGGCTACACTCAGCCCCGCGCTCGCCGACAATTCCTCCAGGTCCGGCGCGAGTTCGGGGTCGTAGCAAACCGGCAGCGAAACGGGGTCGCCCAACTCGATCTCGGGCACCTCCAGCACGCACTCCCTCGCCGCCGCCGTAAGCCGGGCCTCGACCTCCTCCGGGTCCCATGTGCTCGGCAACCCCTCGACCAGCAGCCGGTTGAACGCCGGAATCGTGGTTCGCAAGTCCGGCAGCGCTTCACGCGCGAACCGCTCCAGACCGACCACGCGCGCGACCCCCTCCCGGTCGGCGGGCACCGGCAGAGTGACCAGCGCGCTGACCGGGCCCGGGAACGTGATCACGCGTGGCGCGGGATCAGCTCACGGATGCGGCGCAGCACCGCCGTCGCCGACGGGTTGTCGCCGTGCACGCACAACGTCTCCGCCTGCACCGGCAGTTGTCCCTCGGGCGTCTCCACGAACCCGCCAACCAGATTCGCCACATGCTTCGCGACCGCGTCGTGGTCGCTGAGGACGGCGCCCGGGATCGAGCGCGACTGGAGGCGCCCGTCGGCTGCGTAGGCGCGGTCGGCAAAGGCCTCAAACGCCAGCGGCAGTCCCGTGTGCTCGAGCATGGCCGCGTGCCGCACCCGATCCGGGGTCGCCTGCACGACGAACGTCAGCGACGAATCCACGGCAGCCACGCCTTCGGCCAGTCGAGTGAGCAGCCGGTCATCGTTCATCATCGCCAGGTACAACGCGCCATGCGGCTTCACATGATACAGGCCCGTCCCTACCGCAGCCGCCACCGCTTGCAACGCCCCAATCTGCGCCTGCATCTCGCGCACCAGCGAATCGAGCGGCCAGTCCAGCCGCAGACGCCCGAAGTTGCGGCGGTCCGGATAGCCGGGGTGCGCACCCGCCTGCACGCCGTGCTCTGCCGCCAGCTCCAGTGTGCGCGCCATCGTGTCCGGGTCCCCCGCGTGGCCTCCGCATGCGATGTTCGCCCAGTCGATGAGCGGCATCACCGCCTCGTCGGCCCCCTTCTCCCAGGGCCCGTAGCTTTCGCCCATGTCGCAGTTGATCAGCATGCGGAAAGATACCGCCTTGGCCGCGGGACTCGCACGATGCATGTTGAACCCGATCCGACCCGTACCGCCCCAGCCCCGGATAGAAGCCAAGAAAAGCCGCACAGCCGCGGCCATCGCGCTCGTCCACCACC
>VYAQ01000048.1 GCA_009844885.1 Gemmatimonadota bacterium | reverse complement strand
CGTTGGGGGCGGGCAACGGGGCTTCGAAGAAGCCGAGCGACTGGATGTTCTGGTAGGACTGAAGCAGACGGGACTGACTGTAGACGTCACCGGGGAGGAGGAAGATCTTCTCGCGGATGATGCGATCGTGCGTAAAGTCGTTTCCCGCGATGATGACGCGGTTCACGTAGGCCTGGGACTGCTCCTGTATGCGCCAACCGGCGCGCACCGTGGGATAGCCGTCCACTTCCTCGCCCGTGCGCTCCCAGTACGGATCCAGCTGCGCGTACAGGTACCCCTCGTTGCTGTAGAGGTCGCGCACACGCTGGGCGCCCTCCTCGAAACCCACAACATCGAAGACACGCCCGGCGTCATCGCCCTCGTCGTCCCCGAAGCCCAGCATCGAGAGGATCCCTCCCGACTCGTCGGCGAAGTACCTCTCGAGCTGGTCCGTCTCGAAGGCGCTGTTGCCCTCGATCTGGAAATCGGCCACGCGGTACTGGGGGCCCTCTTCGACCTGCAGCTCGATACGCGCCTTGCCCGTGGAGGGGTCGACGATCAGGGTGTCCCCCACAACCGCGAAATCCAGAAAGCCCGCCGCCTGGTAGTAGCTCGGCAACGATTCAAGAAGGTCGACCTCGAACTCGATGTCGTCGTAGTCTCCGTTGCGGAACCAGAAGAAACCTTCGGGCCTGGTACCCATCGCGCCGCGCAGGTCGTCGTCGGAGAAGAAGTCGTTGCCGACGAACTCGACCTGGGCGATCGTCACGCGCTGGCCCTCCTCCACCTCCAGGACGATGTCCACGCTGCCGTCGTCGCCGGGTACCGGTTCGATCCGCTGCTCGATCCGGGCGAAAGGCACCCCCCGGCGCCGCAACTCCTCCTGGATGAAGCCGTGCGCCCTGGCAATCGCGTTGCGGGACAGCGGCACGTTCTCCTGGAGGCCGGACTCCTCGATGACATCGCTCTCCGATACCGACTCCAGACCCGTGATGCGCAGGAGCCGTGTCATGGCCCTCTCGGCCACATCGAAAATGAGCACGTTTCTACCCGTCGACGAATCGAGCGAGACCTCGATGTCCTCGTACTGCCCCGTTGCCCACAGGTTCTTGATCCCGCGCTGGATGTCGATCCAGCTGTTGAGGGTCCCGGGCCGTATACCCGAGACGCCGACAACGTCGGCTTCCGCGAGCCGCACCATTCCGCGGGCGGCGAGCGAATCGATGCGTATGGTGCTCTCCTGTCCGCCCGGCGCCTGTGCGAGCGCCGGCATCGGAGTCAGGGCCGCAATCGCCCACAGGGCCGCAATCGCCGCACTTTGCGGGAAAGCCCGCCGGGTCCGGTGTCGAATCATGTCTTCGTCGGAGACGCGACCCCAATGGACAGCGCCTCTTCGTCCTCTCCCACGTCCACTTCGATCTCGTCTCCACTCCCGAATTCGGCCATGAGGATCTTCTCGGAAAGCGGATCTTCCAGGTAGCGCCGGATCGCACGCTTCAGAGGCCGCGCCCCGTACTTCTCGTCGTGACCGTTGGTCACCAGGAAATCGACCGCGGGCTCGGTGAGGCGCAGGGACATCCCGCCCTGGGCCAGCCTCGCCTCGAGGTCCCCGAGCATGATGTGGATGATCTTCCTCAGATCGGAACGGCTCAGGGGGTGGAACACGATCGTGTCGTCGACCCGGTTGAGGAACTCCGGATTGAACGCCCGGTGGATCTCCTCGTTGACCTTGTCCCGCATCGATTCGTAGTGGGACTTGGCGTCGGCCTGCTGGAAGCCCAGCCCGCTCTTGGCAATGTTCCGCGCCCCGAGGTTCGACGTCATGATGAGGACCGTGTTCTTGAAGTCGATCACACGGCCGTAGTTGTCCGTGAGGTGTCCCTCGTCCAGGACCTGTAGAAGAATGTTGAACACGTCCGGGTGCGCCTTTTCGATCTCGTCCAGGAGGATCACCGAGTACGGGCGTCTCCGAACCGCCTTCGTCAGTGCGCCCGAATCGTCGTACCCCACATACCCCGGGGGTGCTCCAATGAGGCGCGAAATCGAGAAGCGTTCCATGTACTCGCTCATGTCGACGCGAATGAGCGCCTCCCTGTCGGCGAACAGGAACTCGGCCAGCGTGCGCGCCAGTTCCGTCTTCCCGACCCCCGTCGGACCCGAGAAGATGAAGGAACCGATCGGACGGCCGGGGTCCTTCAGGCCCGCGCGACTGCGGCGTATGGCGCGCGAGATGGCCGTGATGGCGTCGTGCTGGCCCACGACGCGCTTGTGGAGCTCGTCCTCCATGTTGACGAGCCGCGCGGTCTCCGCCTCGCGGATCCGCG
This sequence comes from Gemmatimonadota bacterium, assembly GCA_009844885.1. Lineage (GTDB taxonomy): Bacteria > Gemmatimonadota > Gemmatimonadetes > Longimicrobiales > Gaopeijiaceae > Bin94. The sequence goes on along the minus strand of VYAQ01000048.1, from coordinate 10,066 downwards.
TCACGGGCACTCCGGTCCACCGGCTTACGATGAAGGACACGTCCTCGACCGTGATTTCGGGCCGGAAGCGCCGCCGCTCCTCCTTCCAGGCGGTCTGCTCGTCGAGGATGCGCTGCTGCAGGGCCCGCTCCTCGTCCCGGAGCTGCGCCGCCCGCTCGAAGTCCTGATCGCGGATCGCCCCCTCCTTCCGGTCGGCCACCTCCGCAAGTTGAGCCTTGAGACCCTCGACCTCCGGGGGCGGCACCTGGCTCGCGATCCGCGCGCGGGCGCCGGCCTCGTCGATCACGTCGATGGCCTTGTCCGGGAGGAATCGATCGGTGATGTACCGGTCGGAAAGCCGGGACGCGTGGGCCAGCGCGTCGTCCGGGATGGTGATCTTGTGATGGTCCTCGTAGTGGCCGCGCAGGCCCGCCAGGATCGCGATGGTCTCCTCGACGGTGGGCGGGTCGACGATCACGGGCTGAAAGCGGCGCTCGAGGGCACCGTCCTTCTCGACGTATCTGCGGTACTCGTTCAGGGTCGAGGCCCCGATGCACTGCAGTTCACCCCGCGCCAGAGCCGGCTTGAGCATATTCGACGCGTCGATCGCACCCTCGGCCGCACCGGCTCCGACGAGGGTATGGAGCTCGTCGATGAACAGAACGACGTTGCGGTTGCTGGAAATCTCGTTCATGACGGCCTTGAGGCGCTCCTCGAACTGACCCCGGTACTTCGTGCCGGCAATCACCGCGGCCATGTCCAGAGCGAGGACACGGTGTTCGCGCAGGCTCTCGGTCACCTCGCCGCGGGAGATCAGCTGTGCGAGGCCTTCGACGATCGCCGTTTTCCCGACCCCGGGCTCGCCGATCAGGACGGGATTGTTCTTCTTGCGCCGGCAGAGGATCTCGGTGACGCGCTCGATCTCGGTCTCACGTCCGATGGTCGGATCCAGCTCTCCCTTGCGCGCCAGCGCGGTGAGGTCCCGGCAGAAGTGATCCAGCGCGGGCGTCTTCGACTTCTTCTCGCCGCGCGCAGGCGACGGTCCCGGCGGTGTCGCGGCCGCGGCGCCGCCCGGAGTGCCGGACGTCCCGGCCGAACTCGCGTCGGAACCGAGGACCTTCAGCGTCTCGGCGCGGGCTTCGTCGATGGTCACGCCGAGCGAATTGAGGACCTGGGCGGCAATCCCCTTGCTCTCGCGCAGCAGCCCCAGAAGCAGGTGCTCGGTGCCGACATAGGAGTGATTGAGCTCGCGCGCCTCGGCCATCGCGAACTCGAGCACTTTCTTGGCGGGCGAGGTGTACGGGAGTTCGCCCAGCGCGATCGTGGCCTTCCCCTTGCGGACCGACTCCTCGACGCGCTCGTGAATCCGGTCCAGATCCACGCTGAGGTTGCCGAGCACGTGGGCGGCCACGCCCTCACCCTCCCGGATGAGGCCCAGGAGGATGTGTTCCGTCCCCACGTAGTCGTGCTGCAGACGGATCGCCTCCTGGCGGGCCATCGACAGGACTTTGCGGACTCTTTCCGTGAAGTTGTAGTTCATGGCCGTACGTGTTTCGGGGCCTTCGTCGCTTTCCGCGCGCAATCGCCGCCGTAGTTCAAAATCGCCCTCATCCCGCCGCACCGGAAGTGGGTGGCTCGCTCCGGGCACCCAGCACCTTGCGCACATACGCCGCCCGGTGGGCCTGCCGTTCGGGTCCGGAGAGCTCCCGGGCGGCCGCCCGGTCCAGGTGGGCTGCCTGCGAAAACATCATGATTCCGTTCAGGGTAACGACCTCCAGGCCGGGCAGGAGTCTCAGCGATACACCCAGCCGGACACCGGACAGCAGCTGCATCAGGTCCTTGTAGCTGAGCAGTCGTGCGTAGCGGAGAATCCCATACGCGCGCCAGATCTTGTCCTCGGTCACGGACCCCGCGTCGCGCATCAGCACCTGCCGTGCCTGGATCTCGGTTTGAATGACGGTGGAGACGATCCGGCCCAGGTGGTCGACAAGGTCTTCTTCGCTCTTTCCCAGCGTGGTCTGGTTCGAGATCTGGAAGAAGTTCCCGACCACATCCGAACCCTCGCCGTACAGACCCCGCACGGTCAGTCCGACCTGCGCGATCCCCTTCAGCACCTTCTCGATCTCCTTGGTGAGCACCAGTCCCGGCAGGTGAACCAGCGCCGAGGCGCGAAGTCCGGTCCCGGTGTTGGTCGGACAGGAGGTCAGGTATCCGAAGTCGTGGTGATAGGCCAGGTGCAGGCCGTTTCCGAGCGCATCGTCGATCTGGTCCGCGAGGCTCCACGCCTCCATGACCCGCAACCCGGAGACGAGACTCTGCAGCCGGAGATGATCCTCCTCGTTGACCATGATGCTGACCGGCTCCCCGGGGGCCGCGACCACGGCCGCGCCCTTGTCCGGGCCACTGTCGGCCCGCCCCGCGAGGTCGTTGGAGATCAGCCTCCGCTCGAGGAAAATGCGACGCGTCCGTTCGTCCATCTCCGCGACCGGCATGACCACGGTGCCGGAGGGCATCTCCCCCGTCTCCGCGGCCCGCGACACGGCGCCCAGGATGGCTTCACGATCTTCATCGCGCGCGCGGGCGACATACGGATACCCATGCAGGTTTCTGGCGAGGCGGACGCGGGTCGACAGCACGATGTCCGAGTGCGGCCCGCTGGCGTCGAGCCAGCCGAGTCCGAAGTCGGGTGCGGTGCCGAGGTGGTCCACTGTCACGACCCCGCCGGCTCGAGGTCGCGTATCTGGTCCCTGAGGACCGCGGCCCGTTCGAAATCCTCGACCTCGACGGCGTGCTGCAACCGGCGCCGCAAACCATCGAGGCGCCGACCGACCGCGGCCGCCCCGCCGTCGGGTGGCAGATACACCTTGCCGACGTGCTGGTTCGCCCCATGAATCCGTTTGAGCAAGCGCCGCAGACTGGGCTCGAACGTGGTATAGCACTGTGGGCAGCCCAGGCGGCCCCGTTCGCGGAAGCGATCGAACGTGAGGTTGCAGGAACTGCAGGACTTGCCCGCCGCGGCCGCGCCCGTCGGAGCGCCGGGGTCGCTCAGCTTGGCCAGGAAGTCGGAGACCTCCCAGTCGGGCTTTTCGCTGATCCCCTTGGCTTCGGCACAGGACTCGCACAGAAACTGGACGGAGATCTTGTTGTCCACGACCTGTGTCAGGTGAACGGAGGCGGGGTTCTCGCATCCTGGCCCGTCACAGGTCCTGACGGGATCAGACATTTTCCAGCAACCCTTCCTTCAGCCTGAGGACCCTGTCGGCTCTGGCCGCCAATGCACGGTTGTGCGTTACGACCACGAGCGCAACTCCATGGCGCTCCTTCATGTCGAAGATCAGGTCCTGCACTTCCCTGCTGGTGAACGTGTCCAGATCGCCAGTCGGCTCATCGGCGAGTATGATCAACGGGTCGTTGACGAGCGCCCGGGCCACCGCCACCCGCTGCTGCTCCCCACCCGAGAGTTCCGGCGGCTTGTGACCGAGCCTCTCGCCCAATCCGACCTGTTCCAGCAAATCCCTGGCCTTTCCCCTGGCAACCCGCGGCCCGTCGCCGCGGATGAGGGCCGGCATCATCACGTTCTCCAGCGCGCTGAAGTCCCGCAGCAGATGGTGGAACTGAAAGACGAAGCCGATGCGGCTGTTGCGCACGTCGGCGGCCTCCTCGTCCTGCAGCGACGACACTTCAGTCCCGCCGACCAGTACCGAGCCGGCAGAAGGCTGGTCCAGGGCTCCGAGCAGGTGCAGCAACGTCGATTTCCCCGAGCCGCTGGCGCCCACGATCGCCACGGCTTCACCCCACCCCAACGCGAAGTCGACCCCCCGAAGAATATGGAGATCGGGGCCGGCGACGCCGGCGTAGGTGCGTTCCAGCGACCTGGCTTCGAGTGGAGGCGTGTCGGCAGAAGGCGTCTCGCGCGCGAGGTCATTCATGTCTGATCGCCTCCACGGGCACCAGGGCCGAAGCCTGCCTGGCCGGATAGATCGTGGCCAGCAGGGATACCAGCAGGCTGCCCCCGGCGATCCATACGACATCCCACGGAGACAGAGACACCGGGAGGTTGTCCACGAAGTAGATGTCTGGGGGGATGGGGATCAGACCGTAGCGCTCGATGAGGACGGATAGCACGAGCCCCAGGGAGAGCCCGGCGAGCGTCCCGCTGACGCCGATCCAGAGGCCCTGGAAGACAAAGGTCCGCAGCGTGTCGCGGCGTGTCAGGCCCATGGCCTTCAGAATGCCGATTTCCTTGGTGCGGTTGACCACGACCATGACCAGCGTGCCCACGATATTGAAGGCCGCGACCAGTACGATCAGCGACACGATCACGGCCATGGCCAGCTTCTCCAGCTTCAGGGCGGAGAACAGCTGCCGGTGGGTCTGTGTCCACGGCTCGACCACGTATGGCCAGCCTCCCAGGGCCTCGTACACCGCTTCGGCGACCTCCGGGGCGTTCCAGAGGTCGTCCGTGCGCCCGGCCACGTAGGAGACCGTTCCGGAGCCGAGTTCGAGGAGTTCCTGGACATCCCCGAGAGCGGAATAGCCGTTGCGCATGTCGAAGTCGTAGTGGCCGGTGGCGAATATGCCCGACACCACCCAGTCGTCCATCCGGGGCAGGAAGTCTCCGTTCGGGCTCACTTTCACGTTTTCCAGCGAGATGATCCGGATCGTGTCGCCCTTGAACAGACTCATGCGCTGCGCGATTCCCATGCCCAGGACCACGGGCGCGAGTCCGCCCGGCGCGCGCTCCAGCGAGATGGCACCCGATCGCAGGCTGTCGGACATCGCGGTCACGGAGATACCCGGATCGTCCAGCTCCACCCCGTAGAGGTCCATCACCTCCGCGTAATCCGACCGGCTGACGCCCACCCGCGTATAGCCCATGGGCGACGCCGACACTACACCATCGACCGCCTCGATCTTCTCGACCACGCGCCGCCAGTCATCCAGGCGCAGCGACGGACCGGACTGCAGAACCATGAAATGGGGGTAGGAGCCGAGGATCTTGTCCCGCAATTCGTTTTGCATCCCCGTCATCACGCCGATCACGACCACCAGTGCGGTGACACCCACGGTCACCCCGCCGAGCGAAATCAAGGTGATGAACGACAGGAGCCGGCCGCCCCTGCGGGAAGCCAGGTAGCGGCGTGCCAGATACCACGCCAGGCGCGCTCGCGACATCGTCGCGGGACCTGCGCTCATCCCTCTTTCCGAAGCGTCGGGAAGAGGATCACGTCCCGGATCGACGCCTGGTCCGTGAGTAGCATGACCAGCCTGTCGATCCCGATCCCCACGCCCCCGGTAGGGGGCAGACCGTATTCCAGCGCCCTGATATAGTCTTCGTCCACCATCTGCGCCTCCGCGTCACCGGCGGCCCTGAGCGCCGCCTGGTCCTCGAAGCGAGCCCGCTGCGCGATCGGATCGTTCAACTCGCTGAATGCGTTGGCCAGCTCCTCGCCCGCAACGATCAGTTCGAAGCGCTCCGAGAGGTGCGGAGCTCCCCGCCTGGGCTTGGCCAGCGGACTCAACTCCCTTGGATGATCCAGGACGAACGTGGGTTGCAGGAGCCCCGGCTGCACCAGTTCACCGAACAGCTTGTCGAGCAGCTTGCCGCGGCCGGCACCGTCGAGGTCTCCGGCACCCAGGCCCTCGGCGCGCTTCCTAAGCTCCTCCACCGGCGCCTCCAGCGGATCCTGGCCGAGGGCGCCGGCGAGCGCGTCGACGAACGAGATGCGGGCGAACGGGGGCGTGAACGCGATCTCGGTCCCCTGGTAGGTGCATTGCCGGTTCCCGTTCGTACTCTCCGCCAGCGCCGTCACCAGGCGCTCGACCATGTCCATCATGTCCTCGTAGTCGGCGAATGCCTGATAGAACTCCAGCATGGTGAACTCGGGATTGTGGAATCGATCGATCCCCTCGTTGCGGAAATCCTTCGAGATCTCGTACACGCGGTCCATGCCGCCCACGATCAGCCGCTTCAGGTAGAGTTCGTCGGCGATGCGCAGATAGAGTACGCGGTCCAGGGCGAGGTGGCGCGTGACGAACGGCCGTGCCGACGCGCCGCCGTAGAGCGGCTGCAGGACCGGGGTCTCGACCTCCAGGAACCCCAGGTCGTCGAGAAACCGCCTGGCCGCCGTGATGATCCGGGTCCGCGCGCGAAAGACCTCCCGGACGCCGGGGTTCACGGCCAGGTCGGCGTAGCGCTGCCGGTACCGCGATTCACGGTCAGCGAAGCCCGACCACGTGGTCGACTCGCCGGTCTCTTCGTCGGTCTCCACCTTGCCCAGCGGCAGCGGGCGCAACGCCTTGCAGAGCAGACTGAAACCGGTGGCATGCACCGTGACCTGGCCCATGCGGGTGCGGAACAGGCTGCCCTCCACACCGATCCAGTCGCCCAGGTCCAGGAGATCCAGGATCTCGTATGCTTCCTCCCCCAGCACGCCCTGCCGGAAAAACACCTGCACCCTGCCGGTGTGATCCTCGAGATCCGCAAACGCGCTTCGTCCATGCGACCGGAATCCGACGATGCGCCCCGCCCAGCGTCCGCCCTCGCCACGACCCTCTTCCAGCGCCCCCGCGGCCTCCTGTGTTTCGAACGACGCGACGGAGGGAGCCGCGTGGCGGGTCACGTCCCAGGAGTACGCGTACGGCTCCACACCCCGGGCCCGCAGCGCTTCGAGCTTCTCGCGGCGCGCCCGCATCACCCGTGGCAGATCCCCATGTCCCGTGCTCATCTACGCAACCACCGTCGCGCCGAATCTCTTCAGGTAGGCTTCTATGAACGGGTCCAGCGCGCCGTCCATGACCGCGCCCACGTCACCGTTCTTCACTTCCGTGCGGTGGTCGTTGACCATGGTATAGGGAGCGAAGACGTAGGAACGGATCTGGTTGCCCCACGCGATCTCGGTCTTGGAGGACTCCAGCGCCTGCTTCTCCCGCTCCTGCTCTTCGCGGGCCCGCTGATAGAGCGCCGCCCTGAGCATCTTCATTGCCGTGGAGCGGTTCTTGTGTTGGGACCGTTCCTGCTGGCACGAGACGACGATACCCGTGGGTTCGTGGGTGATGCGTATCGCGGAGTCGGTCTTGTTGACGTGCTGCCCCCCGGCGCCCGAAGCGCGGAAGGTATCGATTCTCAGGTCGGATTCGTCGATTTCGATTTCGATCTCATCGTCGAGCACCGGGTACACGAAGACGGACGCGAACGAGGTGTGCCGCCTCGACTGGGAGTCGAAGGGCGAGATCCTCACGAGACGATGAACGCCCTTTTCGGCACGCAGGTAGCCATACGCGTGATCACCGCTCACTTCGATCGTGACGCTCTTGATGCCCGCCTCTTCCGCGGGCTGCAGGTCGAGCACGCGCACGCCGTATCCTCGGCGCTCGGCCCAACGCATGTACATCCGGGACAGCATCTCGGCCCAGTCCTGGGACTCGAGTCCGCCCGCGCCCGGGTGAATCGTGAGCATCGCCTCGCGGTGATCGTCCTCGCCCTGCAGCATCGTCTTCAACTCCAGGCCCGCCACACCGTCTTCCAGGGCACCGACTTCGTCGCGCCATTCGGCTTCGAGATCGGCGTCCGCCTCCTCTTCGAGAAGCGCGCTCAGTTCTTCGAGTTCGTCCGCCTTCGCGCGCAGGGAGTCCCATGGACCCACCCACTCCTTGAGGCGGTTCGACTCGTCGATTACGCGCCTGGCCGCTTCGCGGTCGTCCCAGAACCCCTGGCTGGCCATCTCCTCCTCAAGGCCCGCGATCCGCTCGCGCCGGTCGGAGATGTCAAAGATACCCCCGAAGTTCTTCGATGCGCCGAAGGCAGATGCGCAGCCGCGAGGGCCTGTCGGTTGTCGTCGCCATGGAATGACCGATTCTGGCTGAGAGATGGATCCCGCCGGGCTGGTTCAGCCCACAAAGATACGAAAGGCGTGGCGCATCGTGGAGACCCCGCAGGGCCCGCGAGACGCCCGGCTGCCTAGAACTGCACGCCGAAGGTCACGTGGATCGGCTGACTCTCGCCCGTAATCAGCGACCGCGTGAGCGATTTGGCCAGGCTCAGGTCGAATCGATCGAGGCGAAACCCCACACCGACGGACGCGCCGTCCGTCTGGTCGAGCTGTCCCGCCACGTAGCCGCTGCGCACGTAGAATAGGTCGGCCGCCGAATAGCTCAGGCCCATGTAAAGGGACGGAGAGCCGGGTTCGCGCGCACGATCCTCCGTCTCCACCGTTACCCATAGGTCCATCAATCCGTCTTCGACAAAGCGGTGCAGGATCTCGTAGGCCACAGCCACCCGGACGCGAGTCGGCAACGGATCCGACTGCTCCTGGTCGGCGATCTGAAAGTCGGTCCCGGCGTGCGCCAGCATCCAGCCGAAGCGCAGGGGAACGCTCGCGAAGGGCTGTGCCTGCAGACCCGCGTCGAGCGCGTACGCCGAACTGGTCGTCTCGAGGTCGGGGCACTGGCCGCGGCAACCCACCCGGAACTGCACGAGCTTCAGGTTGACGCCGGCGTGGATCCGTCCCGGAAACGAAGTCGCGAAGCTCGCGATGCCCACGTGGTTGCGCACCGAAATCGAACCGAGCACGTCGCCGAACTCGTCCCTCAGATCCTGGCTGCCGCTGTCGAGCAGAAGATACGAGATTCCGAAGGTGCCCACGCGATTCCAGGGCAGGAGGACGTTGACTGCGGTCGCCTCGCCGGAAAGCTGATCACCCCTGTAAACCATGGCGCGCCGCTCGGACTGTTCGGCCAGAGAGGCCGGGTTCCAGAACGCGCCCTCATCGCTCTCGAGCGCGGTCATGGCCCGCCCCAGGCCTACACCCTGCGCGCCAACCGGGAGCAGCAGGAAAAGGGCGCCCTCGCGGACATCCGATCCCTCCCCCGCCTCCTGGCCCCCGGCAGGCACCGGACCGGCGGCCGCCAGCAGGATCGCCAGCAGCAACAGCACGCGCCTCAAGCCTTCACGCTTCGTCATCGGGAACCACGTATCCGAATGTCATCAGGCCCTCGTTCTTGCGGCGCCAGCCCTCCCACACCTTCACCCACAGGTCGAGATACACCCTGCGGCCCAGAAAGTGCTCGATCTTCCGCCGCGCGTCACTCCCCAGGCGGCGGATCGCCCGGCCTCCCCTGCCCACGACGATCCCCTTCTGCGACTTGCGCTCCACGTACAGTACCGCCGCAATGTACACGGGTTCCTCACTCTCGCGGAACTCCTCCACCTTGACGGCAACGCCATAGGGAATCTCCTGGTGGAAATGCTCGAAGATGGTCTCCCGGACCAGTTCCTGCACGAAGAACCTCGTTGGCGCGGCGGCGATGTCGTCTTCCGGGTACAGGAACGGTCCTTCGGGAAGGCTGTGGCGCACGAACGCGAGGAGCTCGTCCAATCCCGCGCCCCTTCGCGCCGACACGACATGAACCGGCAACCCGAGCCGGTCCGCCAGGTGCCGGGCGGCCGCGGCGTCGAAACCGGGGAGGTCACACTTGTTGATCGCCAGCGCCGCCGGGCATCCCACGCGGCCAAGGAAATCCTCGAAGGCACCGAGCCGCTTCCGTGACATGCCGGCCGCGCCATCCACAACCCCGATGACGACATCGGCCTCGGTTCTCGCACCCTCCGCTTCGGCCACCATGGAGCGATGGAACAGCTCGTCGCTCGACACGATGCCGGGCGTGTCCAGAAAGATCACCTGCGTCGGCCCCTCGGTCCGGATCCCCACGACCCTCTGCCATGTGGTCTGCGCTTTCGGGGTGACGATACTGAGGTAGTCACCCACCAGCGCGTTCAACAGGGTGGACTTCCCGGCGTTGGGGAGGCCGGTGAGGACGACGTATCCCGCCCGCGTGCCGTCGCGGCGGATCATCGTGGAAGCTGGGCGCTGAGGTGTCATGGCTGGATCGTACCACACGCCCGGGCGTTTTCGCGAGGTGTCGGGCTGGCGCCACGACCGGAGAAATGAACAATCGAGGTCATGAGAAGTGGACGGGTAGACTTCTGAGATCTTTCGGAGCCGAACCCCGAAGGGCCGCTCCTACTCGAAACTCCAGAAAGGAGGTGATCCAGCCGCAGGTTCCCCTACGGCTACCTTGTTACGAC
>VYAQ01000037.1 GCA_009844885.1 Gemmatimonadota bacterium | reverse complement strand
TTGACTTCGCCCTCGGCTCGGATGACCAGGTTCTGACGCGACGAGTGTTGATTGACTCGCGTCGAATTCGGCTTCGGGAGTGGTCCGGCTCTGGCCATTTCAAAAATCGGATCTTGAATTCGGACAACTTCCCAGGAGATAGGTCTTACCCCGAGGGCCGCTGTGTGTCCACACCTCAATGACGTGGCCAGTGTCACGGAAGGCGTGCTAGGAGAGTACCGGGAAATTCTAAAACTGGAAAGCGTGACGGTTTTTGCGCCTGCGTAGTAGGCGAAAGCCTAGGGGCACAGGGACGTCCCCCGGTGGTCTGCCTCGGCAGCACTAGGGGGGCGTTTCTGCGTTACTGCCCTTTGCCGGTCTTGCGGTTGTGGCAGCGGGCGCACATCGACTGCAGGTTGGACCAGTGGTTGTAGAGATGCGCCTCTGACTTCCGGAAACGCCGACGCGGTGTGATGTGGTCGACGACGTTGGCCAGCTCGCCGCACATGATGCAGCGCGGGTTCATGCGCAGGTAGCGGTTGCGGATCCGGGGCCAGCCAGGATCCATAGATCCGCCGCGGCGGCGCTGACTATGCCGGCGCCGCACTGCTCGCCGCCGGACCGGTGCAGGGCGGTGTGCCGGGCAGAAGCGCTGCTCGCTGATGACCACGCAGCCCTCGGTGGCGCACACCCTGGCCCTTATTCGTCGATACGGTCTCAACGCGTTTTAAGCCGTTTTTCACAACAAGCCCAAGGCGCGTACGCGCGCACGCGCGCTCCATAAAACGCTGTTCGCTTTCTGTTCACCAAAAATTTTAGTCCGTAATTGCGGAGAGATGGGGAGGGCGCTGTGCGTTGGGGGATTGGTCGGCAACTTTTCCACTACCCCCCTGCCGCGCGTGCAGCACACACCCAATCCAACTCAATCGACGAGCGAATCGAAACGAATTCAACCCGATTTGATGCCATATCGAGAGATTACGCACATGTTATAATAGGTCAACCGCAAATGGCTAGCTTTATGAAAGGAGCAGACATATGACAGGTCATATAGACACCGTATATATGGACGGTGCCAGTGCTAGCCCCCTTGCGGCCCCCGTCGCCCCGGTAGCCCTAGGCTCCGGGTCATCACCAGTGGGACTGACGGCCCCGCAAAAGCAGACGGGGGCAGCGTGCGCTGCCCCCGACCAGACCCCCATGGGAGGTCACGATGCAATCCTACCCAATCGCCGCCCACGAGCGCGGCTACCGCGGCTTCGCCTTCGGGCACGAGAGTCCGGACTTTCCCGGCATCGGCATGGCTTACGTCTACCCGCTCACCGAGCGGGCCGATCGGCTGATCCGCAGCATGCGCGGTAAGCCCGCCTGCGACGGAGAGTACGAGGTGAACGCCACGCACGAGGCCGAGGTCATCGACTACATCGACGAGATGTGGGAGCTGGAGGAGGTGAGCTAGAGCCGACCAACCATGAAGCAGACGGGGACAGCTTTCGCTGCCCCCGACCAGACCCCCAATGGAGGTTCACAAATGGAAACCGACGTTCGCCGCAAGGCACGCACGCTGCTGACCGATTCAGCCGCATGGCTCATCGCCAACGGCTGGACGGCAGAGGCCATGTTCAGGGATTTCGCAGGACAGCCGATTCAGGTCATGGCCTGCCCGGATACGGAGGTGACCATCCCCGTGCTGGGACGCAGCAAGGTTTGCTCGGCCTGCATGGACGGTGCACTGCACCTGAACGGCAGGGAGATCGCGGTGGTCGCAGAGGCCGAGCTTCTGCTGGCCAGCTACCTCCGCGAGTCGGGGCTCCTGCCCCGGACGGTGGTGGAGGGCTTGGAGGGTCCCTACGACGGGATCGACGTCTACAACGACCTCTACGCCGCAAGCATCGCCGAAGCCGCCGGCGCGATGGCGTTCGCGGCCAAGCACGTGCCGATGGGGGTCAAATGATGGCCGACCTGCGACAGGCCACCCGGATCCTCGCCGAGGAGACCGGCGGAGCCTTCAACAGCAACGCCACTTGGGCAATGCAGCATCCGGACGACCCGAATGCCGAATTCAGCCTCGCGGAGACGATCCAGCGCGATCGCCGGTTGCGGGCCGATTTCCCCAAGTGCGAGTACCCGCAATTCCTGGCCCTGTGCCGGGATCGGGCCAGAAAGCTCCTGCAGCTGGCGAGGGAGGTGAGCTGAGCCCCAAAACACCCCAACCGAACGCATTCACCGCCTAGAAGGAGGCAACATGGTGGATTACGACCTTGCGGGAATCCCGGAGCGCCTGAAAGCGTTCCGGAAGGAACGTGGACTCACCCAGACCGAACTGGCCGAGCGCTGCGGATTCGTGCAGCCGGCGATCACCCGCTGGGAAACCGGCGGCGTCGAGCTGTCGCTGCCGAACGCGGTGCGGCTCTGCAAGGCCCTGGACGTGAGTCTGGACCAGCTCTGCGGACGGATCGATCGGTGATCCGGCCCAAGGGCTTCTGGCCGCGCCTGCGGTGGCGATTCGGAGTGCTCTGGTGGCAATCCGAGGCCGTCGCGATCGTCACCCTGCTGTCAGTGGAGACGATTGCGGCCGCGGCGCGGTCGATCGGGCTGCGCTGGTAGCCCGCGAGCGAAAGGAGGGCGCCTAGCGAACCACACCCAACCCGAAGCAGACGGGGGCAGCGCACGCTGCCCCCGACCAG
>VYAQ01000292.1:29112-45667 GCA_009844885.1 Gemmatimonadota bacterium | reverse complement strand
CCCGTGGTTGCGGCGGGACGGCAATCCAGACGGCGGGCCGGAGCGAACCGGCGCGGTAGGCATGGGCACCGGATCCGGAGGAGGATTCGCCGGGTTCGACTCCGGTCGCCGGCTGTCCGGGCGCGGGTGCTGGCATCGGGTCGATCGCGATGCCGGCATCCAGGAAGCTCCGCGCGGCTTCGTCCGCGCCGCCGGACAGCTCCCACAATTCGGCGGCCATGCGCGCGACGCTTCCGCTGGTGGCCGCCTGCGCGTCGCTCAACCCTCGGGCCGCCACCGCGATCGTCACCGCCGCCCCCGCCGTGAACGCCGCGGCGACGAGCGTGGGAAGCGCGGCCCGCCCCCTCATCGCCTCAGCACCTCGTCGACACGGCGGGCAACGTCCGCCGCACTTGAGGCCAGATCCTCACCCGCGAGCAGCCGCCGGTCCATGATCTCCACCGCCAGAGCCTCGACGCGGGAGAAGTCCCGGACCTGGGCGCCCCACGTCACCCTGGCTCCCTCGACGAGCGAGATGAATGCGGCCTCCACCCCCGTGGTGTCCCGCGCGGCGAATTCCGCCGCCACATCGGCGCGGGAGGGGATCGCCAGCCCGGAGCGCGCGCGGATCCGCTGCGCTTCCGGAGATGCGAGGAAGCCGGCCAGGTCGATGGCCTGACGCAGGTTGGCCGCGTTCGGCGGCACCGCCCACCCGGAGGCGTAAAGCACGCTCGTCGCCGCGCTTCGGGATGGATGATGGGGAATCCGGACGATCGCGAGGTCCAGTTCGCCCGCGTCCACGAGGTCTCGGAAGACGGGCAGCGTCCAGTGACCGGAAAGCAGAAACGCCTGCCCGCCCGAGGCGAAGCGCGCCTCCCGGGCCGGGTCCCCCTGCTGGACGAACTGCGCGCCGGGAGTCAGTCCCTCCTCGGCGAGGCCGGTCAGGAAGGCGTATGCGTCGAGCGCGGCGGGGCCGTCCATGAAGCCCGAGGCGGCAGCCCCATCGGGCGACAGGATGTCCCCGCCGGCGGACCACACGAAGGGCACCCACTGGTAGAGGTTGCGCGGGAAGTCGAAGCCGTAGACATCCGGTCTGCCGTCGCCGTCGCGGTCGATGGTGGCTGCGCGGGCGGCGCGGCGGAAGTCATCCCACGTCCATTGCGCGTGCACGGGCGTGTCGATGCCGGCGGGGGACAGCACGCCGCGGTTGGCGTACAGCACCATGGGCGTGAAGTCCTTGGGCAGCGCGAAAAGCGACCTGCCGCGCCGGAAGGCGTCCAGCACCTGCGGGAAGACGCTGTCGGCACGGAAACCGAGCGCCTCCTGGTACGGCTCGAAGTCGATGGCCAGCCCGCGGTCGACGAAGGTGGGAATGTCCGGCGAATCGAGCAGGTAGACATCGGGAGGACGACCGGCCGCGATCGAGGTGAGGAGTCGCTCCTCATAACCGTTCGGCGCCGACTCGAGCACCACGCGCGTCCCCGGGCGCAGGGTCTCGTACCGGTCCGCGACCCGTTGCTCGATCTCGAGCTCGCTACCTCCGGCCCATAGCGCGACCCGCAGGGTGACGGCGGCGGGCGTTTCTGGAGAGCAGGCCGCCCCTGCCAGAATGAGCGCGGCGGCCAACGGGCTCCTGGCGGGGCGCTGGCGGACTCTGAGTGAATACATATAGTGAACTCTTAATGTTCACGCAATAGATGAATGGGACGAGGTGCGGGCCCCACGCGGCGGCCATCGGGACCAAAGAGGTGCGTCCTCTCCCAGGCGACGGAGATGTTCACGAGGTCGCCTGGACCGACCTGCAACGATGGTGGCGCCCGCACGACCCAGGCGGCGTTGGCCGGCCCGTCCAGGTGAACACGCTGCTCGCTGCCCAGTGCCTCGATACGCAGGACGGTGGCCACCAGATCAGGCTCGTGCACGGCGTGGGTGATGTCGGGCCGGGGACCCGGAGGTGTGATCGCCAGATCTTCCGGGCGCACCGCGAGCGTTGCGGCGTCGAGGGACCGGTCCGGCGCGAAACGGAAGGGTCCGCCCGCAAGGGCGCCTTCGGCCTCGCGGGAGAGCCGGAGCCGGTTGATGGGGGGAGATCCCACGAAGGTCGCGACGAAGAGGTTGGCGGGCTGACGGTAGATCGCGTCGGGCGTACCCACCTGGAGAATCCTGCCCTGGTCCATCACCGCAACGCGCTGGCCCAGGGAAAGCGCCTCGGTCTGATCGTGGGTGACGAAGATCATGGTCGTGCCGAGGCGCCGGTGCAGGGCCGCGATCTCGTCGCGGGTCCGCAGCCGCAAACCCGCGTCGAGGTTGGACAGCGGCTCGTCGAAGAGGAAGACTCCGGGATCGCGAACCATTGCGCGGCCCAGAGCCACACGCTGCTGCTGTCCTCCGGACAACTGGCCGGGACGGCGCGACAGCAGGTCCTCGAGCCCCAGCACCCTGGCCGTCCGTTCCACCCGCTCCTCGATCTCGGCCCGGTTCGTGCCGCGCACGCGGAGGCCGAAACCCAGGTTTCCCGCCACGGTCATGTGCGGGTACAGGGCGTAGCTCTGGAAGACCATTGCAACGTCACGATCTCCGGGGGCGACGTCGTTTACGGGACGCTCGCCGATCAGGATCTCGCCGCCGTCCGGTTCCTCCAACCCGGCGATCAGGCGCAGCAGGGTGCTCTTCCCGCACCCCGAAGGTCCCACCAGCGCCATCAGTTCGCCGGGACGGACCTCGAGGTCGGCGGCGGCGACCGCGGTCACGGCTCCGAACCGCTTTTCCACGCCCCTGAGCGTGACGCCGTGCGGTGCGGGGGTCATGGCCACGGGACCCGGAGGGGGCGGTCGCGCGGGCCTTCGTGGCGCCGTCCGTTCACCGTCAGCGCCGCGCGGTCCGCGGTCAGCTCCACCGAGACGGAGTGCCCGCGGGTCCGCACGGGGCCCATCGCGACATCCCGAAGGCCATGCGGCAGGGGCCACACCTGCGCGCGCTCGTCATCGATGTCCAGTCCCGCGATTCCGCGCGCCAACAGGTCCAGCACCCAGGAATGCTGATAGTCGTCGATCCCGCGAAACGTGCAGGCGCGCCCCGTGTGTGGATTGTAGTGCTCGTAGCAGTTGGGGCGGGCCGGGTCGCCGCCGGTGAACATCATTCGCACAAAGCGCATGAGCATGTCGGCGGCCAGCGCGCCCGCACGGCCATTGCCCCGCCCCCAGCACCGCAGCAGGCCCTCGATCACGTGGCTCGTGGTCATGGGCCAGACACGACCGTTCCAGGGACAATTCCGCCGCTTTCCGCGCCAGACTCCCTCGGCCGAGAAGCGGGGGTCGTCCACGCTGGACGAGGGAACGGGGTAGCGCGTCCCGAAGGTTGCCGGGTCTTCCAGGTGATCCATCATCGCCCCGAGACGTGGTCCATCCATCAGATCGGTGAGCATCGGATAGAAGCCGACGGCGGCCTTGACTCCCGTACGCTCAAGAGTACGCCCGTCCAGATCGGTGAAGATGCGCGCCTCGGACGACCACATGCGCCCGCCGATCGCATCGCCGGTGCGCGACGCCAGCGACCTCCACCGCGGCCGGTCCCCCTCACGGCCCAGTTCGCCTGCGATCTCGTCCAGCGCGCGGAAGAGCAGGTAGGCGTACACGGTGACGTCGATGCCCTTCAGCTGCAGACGCGGTTGCCACCCGGCGGTGTCGGCGCGGGAATCGACGGCCATGTAGCGGGACATGTACTCCTGGCCCGTCTCGAAGTGGTTGACGACCGTGAACATTCCCGAGTCCTCGGGGTCGCGCGACCGGTTGAGCCACCCGGCGTACCGGCACAGCCCGTCGTAGCACTGCGCGAGCCGGGCCGGGTCGGGCTGCATGCGGTGCACGGCCAGGACCGCGTCGCCCCAGTTGGCGTGGTAGAAGTCGGTGCGCTCGAGATGGCTGCCGTAGAGCCGCCCGTGCAGAGAGCCGTCGTCCTTCTGGTTGTCGAGGAAGTTGAGGATCGACCCCCACGCCTCTTCCCCGCCCGCGCGCCACCGCATTTCCATCATGTGGCACTGCGCGCTGTAGGTGATCGGGACGTGGAAGTACTCGGGTCCCTCGGCAATGGCGGGGTGCCGTATGTTGCCCCAGCGGCCGTCGATGCGGTTGAGTCCCAGCCCATGGATGCGGTAGTCGAAGTAGCGGTCGAGGTGCGGGTCGCCGGAACGGAAGGAGGGAAAACCGGCGAAGAAGGACCGCCACGGGCGGGTTGGCCGGGACGGTTTGCCGGCCGCCCGGCGTGGGCCGCCGGTTGCGGGAATTCCCGGCTCAAGTTGCATGCGCAGGCTGATCGGCCGGTCGCCGCAGGCCGGGACCGCGATGGCCACCCAGATCCATCCGACCGTGTCTTCAGGGTCGATTGCGTCGTCCGGGGACGGTTCGGCCGGTGCAAGGGCGGGTGGCGGGTGCGGACCTTCGGCAAACGGGGACAGCGCCCAGTCCGGTGACGAACCTCCCTCCGAAACGGCGATCCGGTGCCAGGCGGGGGTCGGGTCGGCCGAGAGCTCCATGGTTATGGGCAGCTCCCGACCCGCGCGATCCCGGACCGTGCGGACCCAACTCGCGCCCGTTGTCGACGCGCGCACCCGGGTCGTCGTACGCAGGGGCTGCGCGGTGAACGCGGCGAGCCAGCCGTTCGCGGGTGGCGTCAAGGTCCACGAGGACTGGAGTCGGCCGCCGGGCAGAACGCGCCGGTCCTCGGTGGCCGTGAGCGAGCCGGCGTGCGCACACCACTGCGTGGTGAGGCGGCCCGGGCGCCACCGTGACGCGTGGCCGCCGGTCCGGGTGTCCGGCTCAAGCGCGACCTCGCGACCCTCGGCGTCCAGCAACGCCGCCGAGAAACACGGCCCGAGTTCATGGTGCAGCAGATGAACGGGATCCCAGAAGCCCGGCCTGTGCAACCAGCGCGGGAAGGGGGGCGCCCACAGGACGCCGTCCAGCCCGCCCAGGAACCACTTATCGGGACGGGCAAGCGCGGCGATGCGGTCTTGGGCGGTTGGAAGCGTCAACTGGCTATTGTCCTGCGCGCCTGCCCGGAATGCTCTTGCGCGTCCGGTACGCGAGAACAGGCACGCCGGGAGTGGTGTGGAACCGGTGATCCGCCATCATATCACAACCCTGATTCCCCTGATAGATTGGGCACATGGCGACGACGGCGGCGGCGCAACGCACCACGACCATCCGGGGGTTTCCACGCCCTCTGGCACGGGCCATGGAACAGTACGCCGACCGACTCGACATCGACACGATTCGCGCGGCCTACGAGGTGGCGGACGAGGCGCACGCGGGGCAGCGCCGCGCTTCGGGGGAACCCTTCATCAACCACGCGGTGGAGGTCGCTACGATCGTCGCCGAGCTGCAACTCGACACCGCCTCCGTAATCTCGGCGCTCGTCCACGACGTCGTGGAGGACACGGTCGTCTCGATCCACGGGATCCGCGAGATCTTCGGCGAAGAGGTGGGCGCAATCGTCGACGGGGTCACCAAGATCGGAAGGGTGCGCTTCCGGTCGAGCACCGAGCGCCAGGTCGAGAACTATCGCAAGCTGCTGCTCTCCATGGCGCAGGACGCGCGCGTGATCCTGGTGAAGCTGGCGGACCGACTGCACAACATGCGCACGCTCGAGCACCTGCGGCCCGGCAAACAGAAGCCGATCGCGCGGGAGACGCGCGAGATCTACGCTCCGCTGGCACACCGGCTCGGCATGGCGGCAATCAAGTGGGAGCTCGAGGACCTGTCCTTCAAGTTCCTCGATCCCGATTCGTACGACGGCCTCCGCAAGCTGGTGCGGCAACGGCGGCGTGCCCGTGAGCGGCACATCCTGGAGATGCAGCGCCCGCTCGAGGACGCGCTGCGGGCAGCCGGGGTGCCGGGCGAGGTAACCGGGCGTCCCAAGCATCTCTGGTCGATCCACCGCAAGATGGTCACCCAGGACCGGAGCTACGACGAGATCTACGACCTCATGGCGCTGCGCGTGATCACGGATTCGGTTGCCAACTGCTACGCCGCCCTGGGCATCATCCACGGCCGGTGGACGCCGATTCAGGAGCGCTTCCACGACTACGTGGCCACACCGAAGTCGAACATGTACCAGTCCATTCATACGACCGTGTACGGCCCCGGGGGACGCAGGTACGAGGTGCAGATCCGTACCGCCGAGATGCACCGCACCGCCGAGTTCGGGATCGCGGCACACTGGCGGTACAAGGCCGAGGGGAGGGAAAGCGGGGTCGACGACGCCCTTACCTGGTTCCGCCAGGTCCTGGAGTGGCAGAAGGACGCGAGCGAACCGGAGGAGTTCATGGAATTCCTCCGCATGGATCTCTTCCAGGGGGAGATCTTCGTCTTCACGCCGAAGGGCGAGGTGAAGCAGTTGCCGGTGGGATCCTCGCCCATCGATTTCGCCTTCTCGGTACACACTGAAGTGGGGCTCCACTGCGCCGGCGCGAAGGTGAACGGACGCATCGCGCCCCTGTCGCGGCAGCTGGCCAGCGGTGACTCGGTGGAGATCATCACCAACCCGCGCCAATGGCCCAACCGCGACTGGCTGGGGTTCGTAAAGACCTCTCGGGCGCGCACCCGGATCCGGCAGTGGATCCGCCGCGAGGAGTTCGACCGTGCCCTGCAGCTCGGCCAGGAGCTCTTCCAGCGGGCCCTGCGCAAGGCCAAGCTATCCAGGCCCAGCGACGACGAGACGCTCCGGGTGGCCCGCAAGCTGGGGTTCAGGAGCTTCGACGAGGCGCTGGCAGCGCTGGCCCGAGGCGACATCGGGCCTTCGGCGGTCATCCGCGGCTTCTATCCGGACGAGGATCCGGCCCAGGTCGTGAAGCGGTCGCCCTCCGCGCTGGAACGCATCGCCGAGAAGATCCGCAAGTCGAACCGCGGCGTGACCATTCAGGGGATGGACAACCTGATGATCCGCTACTCGCAATGCTGCCAGCCCGTCCCGGGAGACAAGGTGATCGGGTACATCACGCGGGGACGCGGGATCTCGATTCACCGGACCGACTGTCCGAACGTCCTCAACCTGAACGAGGACCCGGAACGGCGGGTGGAGATCGAGTGGAGGGCCGAGCGCGGAGACCGCTTCTTCGTGCATCTGCACATGGAGGGGACCGACCGCCGCGGACTGCTCGGGGACGTGGCCAGGACGATCAGCGAGACGGCAACCGACATCCAGCACGCGGACATGCGTGGCACCGACGGCGGCATGACCGCCGCATTCGTCGTGGAGGTGCAGGACCTCAACCACCTGAGACGCGTCATGCAGGCCGTCCAGCGCGTGAAGGGAGTGGTCTCCGTGGTACGGCGCGAGAGCATCCACGAGAGCGAACTCTTCGATGCCTGAATTCGAGATTCGGGCGCCCTACGAACCGGAGGGCGACCAGCCCACTGCGATCGTCGAGCTGACCGGGGGGCTGCGGGCCGGGACACGCTTCCAGACGCTGCTGGGCGCGACGGGGACCGGGAAGACCCTGACCATGGCCCACGTCATCGCCGAGTCGAGGCGTCCCACTCTGGTCATGTCGCACAACAAGACGCTTGCCGCGCAGCTCTATGGCGAACTCAAGTCGCTGTTGCCCGCCAACGCCGTCGAGTATTTCGTCTCGTACTACGACTACTACCAGCCCGAAGCCTACGTCCCCGCGACCGACACCTACATCGAGAAGGACGCGTCCATCAACGAGGACATCGAGCGGCTGCGGCTGCGCGCCACGTCCTCGCTGATCGAGCGTCGCGACGTGGTCGTCGTGGCCTCGGTGTCCTGCATCTACGGCCTCGGCAATCCCGTCGACTACCGGGGCCTGATGCTCCACCTCGAAATCGGGGAGGAAGTCCCGCGCCAGAAGATCCTGCGGGGTCTGGTTGACATCCTGTACAAGCGCAACGACATCGCCTTCGAGCGAGGCGCCTTCCGGGTCCGCGGCGATACGATCGAGGTGTTTCCGGCCTACGAGGAGCAGGCGATCCGGATCGAACTCTGGGGCGACGAGATCGAGCGGATCACGCGCTTCGCCCCGCTCACCGGCGAGACCATCGCAAAGCTTGAGCGAACGTCGATCTATCCGGCGTCGCACTACGTGACGCGGCAGCGCACGATCGAGGAGATGGCCCCGTTGATCCGGCAGGAGATGGCGGCACAGGTGGAGGAGTTCAAGGCGGCGGGACTCCTCCTGGAGGCGCAGCGGATCGAGTCCCGCACCAACTTCGACCTGGAGATGATGCTGGAGATGGGGACCTGTCCGGGCATCGAGAACTACAGCCGCTACACGAGCGGGCGGGAGCCGGGCGAGCGGCCTGCCTGCCTCCTGGACTACTTCCCCGAGGACTTTCTCCTGATCGTCGACGAATCCCACGTGACCATTCCGCAGCTTCACGGGATGTACAAGGGCGACCGGTCCCGCAAGGAGACGCTTGTGCGCCACGGCTTCCGCCTGCCCTCGGCGATCGACAACCGTCCGCTGCGTTTCGAGGAGTGGCGGTCGCTGCTGAACCAGGTCGTCTTCGTGTCGGCCACCCCCGGCGACTACGAGCTGGAGCAGAGCGGGGGAGTCGTGACCGAACAGATCATCCGCCCGACGGGGCTGGTGGACCCGCCGATCGATGTGCGTCCCGTGCGCGGCCAGGTGGACGACCTGCTTGCCGAGATCCGGGAGCGGGCGGAGAGGGACGAGCGGGTCCTGGTCACCACGCTGACCAAGCGCATGGCCGAGGACCTCTCGGAGTACTTCCAGTCGGTCGGGGTCAAGGTGCGGTACATGCACGCCGACATCGACGCGATCGAGCGCATGGAGATCCTGCGCGCGCTGCGCCTGGGGAGGATCGACGTGCTCGTGGGCATCAACCTGCTGCGCGAGGGGCTCGATCTGCCCGAGGTCTCGCTGGTCGCGATCCTGGACGCCGACAAGGAGGGATTCCTGCGCAACGCCCGTTCCCTGATCCAGACGGTGGGCCGCGCGGCGCGCAACGCGAACGGCAAGGCGATCCTCTACGCGGACACGGTGACCGGGTCGATGAGGGTGTGTCTCGACGAGACCGAGCGCCGCCGGCGGGTGCAGATCGCGCACAACGAGCGGCACGGGATCGTGCCGAAGACCATTCGCAAGAGCGTCGAGCAGATCGAGCTGTCAACCCGGGTAGCCGATGCGCGCGACAAGCCCGTCGCCAGGGTGGCGGAGCCCGCGCCCGGCTACACGGACGAGGTCGACTCGGAGGCCTTCGTGAAGATCCTCGAGGAAGAGATGGCCAAGGCGGCGGAGGCGCTCGACTTCGAAAGGGCGGCCGCGCTGAGGGACCAGCTGTTCGACCTCAAGGCGGCGGTGGGGTGAAGCCGAAGGCGGAGGCCGGCGAGGACCGCGCGCCGACCGGGAAGGCCGGGGCGTCCGTTTCCGCGGATTGTCGCATCACGCGTCTGACCGAGGACGAACTGGTAGCATGGGGCCGCCGGATCGGAGCCGCGGTGACGGTGCCGGTCTTTATCGGGCTGATCGGGCCGCTGGGCGCAGGCAAGTCCGTTCTGGCAAGGGCCGTGGCGCGCGGTGCAGGCGTAGAGGGCGCCCTGCCGTCGCCGACCTTCAACATCTTGTTCCGGTATCCGGCTTCCGGGAAGGCCGTCGTGCACGCCGACCTCTTCCGCATTGCCTCGGCGCAGGAGTTGGCGGCGATCGGATGGGAGGACATGGTGGCCGACCGCGGCGCAATCGTCCTGGTGGAGTGGTGCCGACGGGCCGGAGACGAACTGCCGCGAGACCGCTGGGAAGTCACGCTGGACTTCGTAGACGACGATGCGCGGCGGGTGGCGCGCGTGGAGCGCGTGGGCGAGCCTTCCCCGCTTCCGGGCTTCCGCGTGTCCCGCGAGGACACGAAGTAGCGGTCCGGTGGGATGCGGGTGACGAGACGGGCGCCGGGCGGTCCAGTCGTGGCGATCGAGACCTCGGGCAGGTTGGGATCGGTCGCGGTGGCGATGGGCGGAACGGTTGCGGCCCGCCGTTTTCTGACCGAGCGCGCGGGACATGCGTCGGGTCTGGTTCCGGCGGTTCAGGAGGTGCTCGAGGAGACCGGAACCGGACTGGCACAGGTCGCGGGGGTGGTGGCCGGGGCCGGGCCGGGTTCCTTCACGGGGGTCCGGATCGCGGCGGCCGCGGCAAAGGGGCTCGCGGCGGGCCTGGGCGTGCCTCTTTACGCTACGTCCAGCCTGCGCGCGGCATCGTTCGCCATGGAGGCCTTCGGGGATGACCCCCGGGGACTCGTGGATGCGGTCGTGGAGGCGGAACCTGGAACGGATCCGGATTGGGACGATGGGGTCGTCGCCGGGACGAGCGACGAGGGAGAGGTGCGCTACGTACTCTTCGACGCTCGGAACGGTCGGGTTTACGGCGCCTGCTACGACGTGGGGGCGACTGGACCGGCCGAGGTGACGGCACCGCATGGCGGCACGATCCTGGAGGTGCTCAACGGACGGCCTGCCGAGGGGACGCTCTTCGTGGGAGATGGCGCCGTGGCCCATGCGGCGCTGATTCACGCCGCCGGCTACGAAACACGGCCGCCCCCGGCCGGGGTTGCCATCGCCGATGCCGTGGTGAAGTGCTGCCGCTGGGAGCCGGTCGATGTCGCCCATTGGCAGCCCGAGTACACGAGGGAATGGAGACCCGGATGACGGCGCGGGTCTCCGTGCGGCGGGCAATGCGTTCGGATCTGGCCGCCATCCGCAGGATCGAGGAGACGTCCTTTTCGCGTCCCTGGAAAAGCGAGACCTTCGACGAGCTGCTGGGAGCGCCCGCGATGGAGGTGCTCGTAGCGGTCGCGGGCGCAGAGGTGGCGGGCTACGCCGTATTGGTCGTTCGGGAACGGGAGGCCGAACTGGCCAACCTGGCCGTGAGCGGCCCCCACCGCGGCGAGGGGATCGGGCAGGCTCTGGTCGCGCGCGCGATCGCACTCTGCGGTGGGCGCGGGGCACGGAGAATCCTGCTGGCGGTGCGGGCGTCCAACCGTGCGGCGATCCGTCTTTACCTGCGCTACGGGTTCAGAACAATCGGCAGCCACGGCTCCTACTACGAGGATCCGCCGGAAGACGCTTGCATCATGCTGCTCACACTGCCGGAGGAATGCTGACGGGGGTTCTCGTTTCGCGGTGAGCGGCTAACTTTCGACGCAGGTACTGCAACCGAATGGAGACGATGCCCGAGGACGGCCGAAAGGTCCTGGTCACCGGCGGGGCCGGTTTCATCGGGAGTCATGTCGCCGACGCCCATCTCGAGCGCGGCGACCGGGTCTGGATCGTCGACGATCTTTCTTCCGGCCGGCTGGACAACGTGCCGTCGGGAGCCGAGTTCCACCGGATGGACATCGCGGACCCCGAAATGCGCGACCTGATTCGCGATGTGGGGTTCGATCTCGTCAATCACCACGCCGCCCAGATCGACGTGCGCCGTTCCGTGGCCGATCCGCTCCTCGACGCCCGGACCAACATCCTCGGCCTGGTCAACATTCTGGAAGCCGCGCGCCGGGCCGGGACGCGGCGCGTGGTGTTCGTTTCGAGCGGGGGCGTGGTCTACGGCGAGCCGGAGGCGCTTCCGACGCCGGAGCACGCACCCAAATCGCCTCTCTCCCCCTACGGGATCTCCAAACTGGCCGGGGAGTACTACCTCAACTACTACCGGGAGATCCACGGGATGAGCTACGTGGCACTCCGCTACGGCAACGTCTACGGCCCTCGGCAGGATCCGCATGGTGAGGCCGGGGTCGTGGCCATCTTTGCGAACCGCATACTGGGAGGAGAACCCCTGGGCATCCACGGTGACGGAGAACAGACGAGGGACTACGTCTACGTAGGGGACGTGGCGCGCGCCAACCTGGCAGCGGCGGGCATGCCTCTGCCGGCGACGGGTGGCATCGACGCGAGAGCCTTCAACGTGGCAACCGGTGCCGGCACCAGTGTGAACGAACTCGCGCGGACGCTGGAGGAGGTCGCGGGAACGCGCACGGCAAGGGTGACCTGGGGGGCGCGGCCGGGTGAGCTCCGCCACAGCGCCCTTGCCATCGCCCGTATGGCCCGCCGCGGATGGGCGCCGGCGTTCAGTCTGCGCGAGGGTCTGTCCGCAACCCTTGAGCACATCGCCGCCCAACGCGCGGTGGCACGCGTCGGATGAGCCCGCTTCCACAGGACCTCCGGACTCCGCAGAACTACGCGGACATGATCCTGGGGGCCAGTCCCCCGACCCACGTCGTTCTGGCCGTCCTGGCGATCTTCTCAATACTCTCCCTGTGGGTGATTCTCGCCAAGGTACGCCGATTCCGGTCGGTCCGACGCGAAGGCGACGAATTCCTCGCGCGCCTGGACCGCGTCAACAGTCTTGGAGAGGCTTCGGAGGCCGTGCTCACGCTGCCGGAGTCCCCCTACACGCGCCTCTTTCGCGCGGGCCTGAACTTCTTTGCGGAGCTGAACCCGGGTGGTCTCGGAGGTTCGACCCACGCCACCGGGCTCTCCCTGACGCAACTCGAAGCGCTCCGCCTGGTCATGGACAAGGTCGAGGCGGAGGAGGTCGACGAGCTCGGCCACGGCCTCACCTGGCTGGCGATCATCGGGTCGGTTTCGCCGCTGCTGGGCCTGATGGGGACGGTCATCGGCATCATGAACACCTTCCTGGGCATCACGACCTCCGCGTCCACCAACATCAGCGCGGTGGCGCCCGGGGTGGCCGAGGCCCTGATCACGACGGTGGCGGGCCTGTCCGTCGCGATCCCGTCGGTGATCGCGTACAACCACTTCGCGTCGCGCCTCAACCTCGTCCTCGGTGAGCTGGAAGGGTTTGCCAGCGAGTTCATCGGGACCCTGGCCAAGGAACGGCACGTATGAAGAGGCGGGGAGGGGGCCGCGGCCGGCTGCCGGTTCGCTCGGAGATCAACGTAACGAGCCTGGTCGACGTGGCTTTCACCCTGCTGGTCATCTTCATCATCACGGCACCGGTGCTGCAGGGCGGCATCGAGGTCAATGTGCCGGAGGGACACGTGGAAGTCGTCGAGGCGACGGACGACATGGTCAGGGTCACCGTAACGGAAGACCACACGATCTTCGTCGGAGAGGCACAGGTCGCGGAGGTCGATCTGCCGGAGATCCTCGCGCAGATCATCCAGGAGAACGGCGCGGACAGGGTCTATCTCTGGGGCGACTCGCTGGCCGTGTACGGACGCGTCGCGGCGGCCATCAGCGCGGTGGCCGCACAGGAGGGCGTCGGCCTTTCGCTGATCCTTCAGGAGATCCGAAGGTGATCGGGAATCGTTCGTCCCCCGAGCGCGGTGAAGAGCCCGGGCGGGATGACAAGCCCGGCAAGCCTGAGCAGAAAGCGCGCAAGAGGCTCGGAAAGAAGCCGCTGGGACTGTCCTTGTCGATTCATATGGCAATTTTTGTCATTCTGTTCTGGGTGATTCCGGCGCTGCAGCCCGAGTCGCTGTTCTATGAGGTCGTCGAGATCAACATGGTCGCCGCGGCCCCGGAACCGGAGGACCAGCTCATCGTGGAGACCCCGGACGACCCCGAGCCCCAGGAGGAGTCGCCGATGCCCGACCCCGAACCGGAGCCGGAGCCCGAGCCGGATTCGCTGGAGACGCCCCCTGCCGAAGAGGAGCCGCCTCCGGAGACCGAAACGGTTTCGACCACGGCCCCGGAGCCGGAAGACGGCGATGATGAGGTCACGGCGCGGATCGAGGGGTTCCGGCGGGACTTTCCGGAGTACTACGAGCGCATCACCAACCACATCAGACGTTGCTTCAGGCCGCCGGACACGGGCCTCAGCGATGTCGTGGTACGCTTCCTCGTCCAGCGGGACGGGAGCACAACCGATATCGGCATCGTGTCTTCATCCGGGAGCTTCTCGTTCGACACGGCGGCGGAGGAAGCGATCGAGTGCGCGGGCCAACCGGGCCGGCTGGGACCGTTGCCCGACGAGTACCTCTATCCGGTGCTTCCGATCAACTACACCATCAGTCCGAGAGGGGGCTTCATGTTGCTGCTACAGGAGTTGGGAGCCACGGAATGACGACGCGCGCCGCACGCTGGCTGGCCCTCATGACGGTACCGGCGGCCTCCTTCGCGGTGCTGGCTGCCGGGAGTGCGGCCCAGGAGGAGGAGGCAACGATTCCCGGCGTCTCGCTGGGGTTCGTGTACGAAGGGGAACGCATCCCGCCCATCGCCATCCGCCCCTTCACGGGGGGCGGCCCGGCGGCGGACATCGCCTCGATCATCGCGACGGACCTGGATTACAGCGACCGCTTTTTCGTCAGGGACTCGTTGCCCGCGGGTGTCGCCACGGATGGCATCCAGTACAGCCTCTGGGACCAGTACGGGGTCGACTGGCTCCTGACCGGAAACATCGACAGCGAAGACGGAATCGCGTTCCTCGAAGTGGAACTCCACGACATCGTATTCAGCAGCATTCGCTCGCGTGCCCGATTCCCCATTCCGCCTCCCGGGCACGAGGGGTTCCGGCTCGCCGTCCACCAGGTCTCGGACGCGGTGGTCGAGTGGGTGCATGGCGATCCCGGAATGGCCGCAAGTCGCATCGTCTTCTCGATGAGGCCCTTCGGGAATCCGGCCAGCAAGGAGCTGTACATGGTCGATTCGGACGGTGAAGGGCTGCGCCGGGTGACCTGGGACGACGACCTGGCGGTCTCTCCGGCCTGGTCCCCGGACGCGATGCACATTGCCTATACGTCGTTCAAGTCCGGTCTGCCCAGGATCTACGAGCTGAACCTGGCGGACGGGAGCGAGCGAACCGTCGAAGGCAGCTCGGGCGAGCAGCAGTTCTCTCCTTCCTACCATCCCGATGGGGACCGCATCGCCTTCTGGAACCTCGAAGCAGGGGGCGCGAAGGGGATTTCGACCTACAACATCCGCGAAGGCTGTTGTCTCACCCGGCTAATCAGCGGATACCACCAGAACATTCAGCCGTCCTACTCCCGCGACGGGACCAAGCTCGCATTCCTCTCCAACCGTCTGGGTTCGCAAACGCCCCAGATCTACGTCATGCCGGGCGAGGGGGGCGACGCCGAACTGCTGTCCCCCTACAGGTACGGGCAAGGTGGCTACTTCGCCGACCCGGACTGGTCGCCCACGGCGGACATGGTGGCGTTTGCCGGCGGCATCGTGGACCAGCGGGTATACAACCAGTACGACATCTTCGTCCGCGACATCGAGGCGCCCGACAACCGCATCGTGCGGCTCACCACCGAGGGCAACAACGAGGACCCCAGTTGGGCGCCCGACGGTCGACACCTCGTAGTCGCCGGGGTGCGAAGCTACGGGTACGGGGTCTTCGTGGTCGATACCGCCACCGGCCGCACCCGCCTGCTGGTCGCGGGCGTGCGGGCGGAGGACACCGACTGGTCGCCCCGGCTGTCCTGGCAGGGCGTCGGCGTGGAGACCGGTGGAGCGGGTTCCGGAGCCCAGTCCGGGGAGATCCGGTGAAGGTTCGGTTCAGGCGCCGCGAACCCTTGCAAAATCCGAAGAAATCGCGTAAATACATCGCGTGTATACACCCCGACCCGGGACTGGCTTCACGCCGGAACACTTACCTCCACCACACGGGAGAAGGGATGTCTAGATCACGGCTCATCCTCGCTGCTTGCGCCACGATACTCATTGCTGCCGGGTGTCGGCCGGACCCCCCGCCGCCTGATCCCGTGCCAACCGGTCCCACAGCCGAAGAGCTGGAGCGGATGAGGCAGGATTCGATCCGGGCGGCCGAGGAGGCTGCGGCGCGGGAACGGGCGCGATTGGAGGCGGAAGCAGCCGCCGCGCGGGAACGGGCCGCGGCGGCAGCGCGGCGCACCCTCATGGAGGTGGTCTACTTCGACTATGACGAAGCGGCCATCCGCCCCGACACCGAGTCAAGGCTCCGCGCCAAGCTCGACATCCTCCGGGACAACCCCGGAGTCCGCTTGCGCATGGAAGGTCACGCCGACGAGCGCGGCACCTCGGAATACAACTTTGCGCTTGGGAACGATCGCGCCGAGTCGGTGATACGATTTCTGACCGGCTTCGGTCTCGACATGGGCCGCTTCTCGTCGGTTTCGTACGGCGAGGAACGACCGGTGGCGCAGGGATCCACGGAGGAAGCGTGGGCCCAGAACCGCAGAGTCGAATTCGTGATCACCGCCGGCGGCAACGACCTGGGACGGTAGGGCGCGTTTGCCGGGGTCGCCGGGACGACGCCCCGCCAGGGGGGCGAAATGGATTGGCCTCGGTGTGCTGTTGGCATCGCTGGCCGCCTGCGCGACCAAGTCGGACTTCCGGATTCTCGAGTCCGAGGTGCGTGCCTTGGCCGCGCGGCAGGACACGGCCACCCTGGCGCTGCAACGAGTGCAGCGGGTGAACCGGGCCGTGCTGGACTCCGTGGGGGTGCTGTCGGAGTCGGTTTTCGAATTCAGGGGTGACGTCAGCAATCGGCTGCTCGCGATCCAGGACCAGTTGCTGCTCCTCGGGGAACTCGTGGGCCAGAGCCAGCGGAGCCTGGCCAACATGCGCGAGGAGCTCATAGCGCAGCGGGAGCAGCTCGAAG
>VYAQ01000292.1:0-29102 GCA_009844885.1 Gemmatimonadota bacterium | reverse complement strand
CGCTCGAGGTGGTCGGCGGGGAGGTCGGCGACGAGGAGGTCGGGGGTGGCGGCGATGCCGCCGACGAGGCGTTCGCTTCCGTGCAGCAGGCGCTTGATCGCGGGAACCTGAACACCGCGCGCCGGGGATTCGAGCGATTCATCTCGATGTACCCCAACAGCGACTTGGCGCCATCCGCCCATTTGCACCTGGGGGAGCTGCTGAGTGGCGAGGAGCGCCTCGAGGAGGCCGTGGCGACATACCTCGAAGTGCCGAGGCTCTTTCCCACCGCCGAAGAGGTCCCCGACGCGCTGTACCGCGCCGGGGTGCTCAGCATCGAGTTGAACGACTTCGAGCAGGCCCGCCAGCTGCTGGAGCGCCTGGTCAACACCTATCCGGGTCACCGCTTCGTCGAACAGGCGCGGGAGCGGCTCCAGGGCATTCCCTGAAGGACGCCGATGACGTGCCCGGCCTGTGAATCCGGGTCCAGCAAGGTCGTCGACACGCGGACGGCCAAGGGTGGCCGGGCGATTCGCCGCCGCCGCGAGTGTCTCGGTTGCGGACAACGGTTCACGACCTACGAGCGAGTCGAAGAGCGCGCGGTGCGCGTGGTCAAGAGCGACGGCAGCGCCGAGGACTTCCAGCGAGAGAAGCTGGAGGCGGGGATTGTTACGGCGTGTGCCAAGCGGCCGGTGTCGCCGGCGGAGATCGAGGCCCTCGTGGACCGCGTCGAAGACAACGTATCCGGGTCGGCCCGCGTCGAAATATCGTCGCGTGCGATCGGGGAGCAGGTCATGGAGGGGTTGAAGCCGCTCGACCGTGTTGCGTACGTGCGATATGCGTCCGTGTATCGGAACTTTCAACACATCGATGAATTCCAGGAAGTCGTGGACGAACTCACAGTGAGAGAACAGCACGAGAACCGGCGGCGCTTCCAGGGTGAACTGCCGCTCGTGGACGGCGATGACATGGGAGACGTGCAATGAACAGGCTGCGCGACGGCCTCCTCTCGCGCGGGCGCCGCAACCCGAAAGCCGAGATGCCCTTCCTGGACCACCTGGAGGAGCTGCGCTGGCGCATTCTTTGGAGCCTGGCGGCGATCGTGGCGGGGTTCGCCATCGGTCTGGCGCTGATGACGATTTTCGACGTCTGGGAAATCCTGCTCGAACCGGGTCGAGCCGTGTTCGGGGGGGAGTGGATGCCCCAGGTCCTGGCGCCCACAGACCCCTTCTTCATTCTCCTCAAGGTCTCCCTTACGATCGGGCTGATCCTGGCGTCGCCCACGATCATATACCAGACCTGGGCCTTCCTGGCGCCCGCGCTGGAAAAGCACGAGAAGAGGGCGATCATTCCGGCGCTCTACATGGGAATGGTGCTGTTCGTGGCCGGCGTCGTTCTGGCGTACTTCGTCCTGCCGATCTCGCTGCGCTTCCTCACCGGCCTCCTGACCGGCCTCCTGGAACACAACTGGACCTTCGGTCTGTACATGGGGTTCGTCGTCAAGCTCCTGCTCGCTTTCGGCATCCTCTTCGAACTCCCGGTGGTGGTGCTGGTGTTGAGCATTCTGGGTCTGGTCACGCCCGCGTTCCTCCGGTCGAAGCGCCGGCACGCGATCGTCATCATCGCGACCCTGGCGGCTCTCCTGTCGCCGGGCGACGTGATCGTCGTGACGGTCATCATGATGGTGCCGATCTACCTCCTCTTCGAGCTCAGCATCCTGATGTCGGTGGTGATCTGGCGTCGCCGGGAGCAGAGGCAACGCGAAGCAGAGGGGGAAACGGGCGGCGCGGTCGCCCCCGCGGATCCCGACCCGCCGCCAGGGGCCGAGCCCACCCCGTACGATCATGGTGACCCGGCACGCGAGGGCGACGGCGACGCGCTGCACGGATCGGACGTTGCAGATGCCGATGCCGGAGGAGACTCGACTCCGGACAGCGAGGAGTAGCTCGCTCGTGGCGGGCCGCGCGTTGACCAGGCTCGCCCTGGCGGGTTGCCTTCTGGCCGGTTC
Organism: Gemmatimonadota bacterium; assembly: GCA_009844885.1. Taxonomy (GTDB): domain Bacteria; phylum Gemmatimonadota; class Gemmatimonadetes; order Longimicrobiales; family Gaopeijiaceae; genus Bin94. The sequence continues at coordinate 27,115 of VYAQ01000292.1, read as the reverse complement.
CGCGGCGTACGCCCCGGCATCGGCGCAGGAACTCTCGGATTCGCTTCGCAAGGTCGTGCAGGAGCGGCTGGAAGCGCTTACCCGGCGCGTCGGCGACTCCACCGGACTAGCCCCGCCCGACACCACCCAGGAAAGAAGCAGCCTGGCGGACATGGCGCAGGATTCGACGGTCAGGGAGCTGCTGGCGTTGCCGGGCTACGAACTGGTTCAGTACCGTAGCGAAAACGCCACCTTCGAGACGGAATCGAGAGTACTGACGCTTCTGGGCTCGGAGGGCACAAGCGCCGTCATCAACCGGGAAGGACTCGAGCTGTCGGCTGATTCGGCGCTGGTGTTCGACGAGACCACGGGGCGGCTGGTGACGCGGGGCCAGGAAGCGACCTACCGGCCCGAGGAGGGCGACGAGGTGCTGACCCGCCGCATCGTCTACGATCTCGACGAGGACCGCGCCACCGCCCTCGACGCCAGGACCCAGATGAACGCGGGGATGGGAAACTGGATCGTCCGGGGCGATTTCCCTTGGGTCAACGAGGACGTGTCCTTCGGTCACGACATCATGTTCACCAGCTGTGAGGAGGACGAACCCCACTACCACTTCGTCGCGCGCGAGATCAAGATCCATCCGGGGGGGACGCTGGTAGCACGGAACGTCCTGCTCTATTTCTCGGACATCGGGGTATTCTGGCTCCCCTTCATCGCGCAGAGCACGCAGCAGGGTCGCCGGTCGGGACTGCTCCCGGTCCGCTTCTCGGTGAACGACATCGTGCGCACGTCCGGGAGCTATGCCCGCCGCATCTCCAACCTGGGCTTCTACTGGGCGATGAGCGACTACTCCGACGCCGAGCTGGGGATGGACTGGTGGAGCGGCAACTACATGGCGATGACGGGCCGCATGCAGTACAGCTGGCTGCGCCAGTTCCTGGAGGGCAGGGCCAACTTCCGCCGCTTCTGGCGCGCCGAAGGCGGCACCGAACTGGCGTTCGACACCGACCACAACTGGGAGATATCCGAACGGATGCAGCTACGGATGTCCGCCGCCTACGCTTCCAGCTCATCGTTCGTGCGCCGCAATTCCTTCGACCCGCGCGAGGTCACGCAATCCATCGATTCGGACGGCGGGCTGAACCGGCGGTTCGACTTCGGCAACCTCTCGGTGAGCGCGAGCCGGAGGCAGTTCCTGTCCGACGACCGCGTGGAGGCGACCATGCCGACGGTCAACTTCTCGCTGTCGACGATCACGCTCCTGCCGGCCCCCTTCAACCGGGCACGCTTCTACAACAACATGACCCTTTCGGCCTCCAGCCGCTTCTCGCGCACCATCCGCGACCTGCCCGTGCAGGACCTGTCACAGGATCCATTCGAACTGGGAAAGGCGGACAGCGAGGCGCTACGCGGCGGTTTTTCCGCCACGCTGTCGGCCGGTGCCTTCTCGATTGCGCAGAACTTCGAGTGGAACCGGAACATCCGGCGTGACCTGCCCCTGAACTTCTTCGATCCCACCATGCCGGCTGCGCGGGCCGGCATCGGCAGCGTGGGCGATCTGCAGCGGTCGATCGTCTTTCCGCAGGCCGCGGAGACGATGAACCTCAACGCCGACGATCGGACCTGGTCGACGAGCATCAACTACCAGGTGAGCCTGATCGGCTCCACTTCCATCACGCCCCAGCTGGCGCTCTCGGGCAACGCCATCCGGTCCGACACCAGCACCGTCGGGGCCGGCGGGTTCGTATCCGCGCCCAGTCGCGTGTCCTTCGGGGCCCAGCTCAAGACCGACTTCTACGGCTTCTACAACAACGATCGCCTGCGCCACAAGGTCTCCCCGACCTTCGACTACGCGTACTCGCCGGAGACCCAGCCCACCGACATTCAGCGGGCGACCTTCGGGACACGGGCGATTCAGCCGAGGAACGAAATCCGCATCGGACTGACCCAGACCATCGAGGCCAAGGTGGGCGACGAGGAATCGGACACCACGGCGGCGGGCGAACCGGAGCCCGAGTCCACGGACGGCGGTCCCCGCCGACTGCCCCAGGCACAAAAGGTGACGGTGCTGGCGTTGCGGACGAGCGCGGTGACCTACGACTTCGAGCAGGCCGGAGAACTTGGCCACTTTACGCGCGGTTTTACCGACAACCTGCGGATCTCCCATCAGATCAGCTCCGACTACCTGAGGGGACTGTCGATCTCGATGGAGCACGGCGTATTCGACAACACGGGGGTCACGCCGGAGGGCGGGGCGCTTGGCTTCGACTTTTTCCTGTCGAACGTCAACACGTCGTTCTCGCTCAGTAACGAATCGGCGCTCTTCCGCTGGATCCGCCGCCTGTCCGGCGAGGAAACGGAGGATCCTCCAGCGGCTGCGGCCACGCCGGAGGAAGAGACGGATCCGACCGACCCCAGCGGCTTCGAGACTGCCGATCTCGGCGAGTCCACCGTGGTTCCAACCGGTGGCCGCGACCGCGATCGGGAACGGCAGAGCGCCTCGAGTGGCGAGGTGGGCAAGTGGAATGCGTCGTTCTCCTATTCCCTCGCCCGCAGCCCCGGGATGCAGGTGGGCGGCAACCAGATGATCCAGGCCAACCTCAGCTTTCAGCCGACGGAGAAGTGGTCGGTGAACTGGCGGACTTCGTACGATGTGACCGGCCGCATTTTCAACGATCACGTGATCAGCCTGCAGCGAGACCTGCACCGCTGGGAGGCCGATTTCTCCTTCCAGCAGACGGCCACGGGGAATTGGAGCTTCGTCTTCGAAGTCGCGCTCTCCGACAATCGGGACCTCCATTTCGACTACGAGCAGCGCGCCGGAGGCACCCAGGGCCCCGGGCGGTCCCGGCCCGGACGGGGTTTCTGACCGGCGAAGGTCGTCGGCGTCGCGCATCCGCCTTCAATCCCCTGCAAGAAAGTCGCGCCGCTCCGGTTGCAGGTGACGCACCGTCACCGGCAGTGGACACTCACTTGTGGGAGCCTGCGTCGTAAGTCGTTGCAGGGGCGATGGATCGAATTGTGGTACGTGGGATGCATCTGTGACTTGCAGGGCCGCGGCCGCGTGTGTGGGTCGAGCCCGTTCACGGCACGATACGAGGGGGAAGTCATGCGAATCTGGAAGTGGGGGATAACCGTGGTGGCGGTGCTTGCCGCGGGTTGCGACGACGACTATTGGCTGGTGGCGGATCCGCCGGATGCGCCCAGGGATCTCGACGGCTACTACTACGCCGGCGCTGTCGATCTTTCGTGGCGCCTGGGAAGGGCGTGGGACGGAGAGGCCTTCCGCGTCTACGGCAAGCGGGTGAGCGATCCGGACTATTTCTTCATTGCCGAGGTTACAAGTTGCACGGAAGGGCTCTGCGTCTACCGCGACATCAACGTCCGGGCCGAGGTCACCTACGAGTATTATGTATCTGCCGTGAGTCCGGATACCGGAGAGGAGACGGCGAGCGACTACTCCGTCGAGGTGTACGTGCCGAGGCCGGTGCCTCCTCCGGTGCCGGATCCGGTGGAGGCCGTCGCGCTGGACAACTCCGCCTACGTGCGCTGGCACGATGGAGCGTCGGCAGAGGAGGACTTCGCCTTCTACCGTGTCTACGTTGCCGACGGCGACAGCGAGTACCTGGTGGGCGAGACGGATTCACCGGGGTTTCTGGACTTCCTGGCCGAGAATGGACGGACCGCGTCCTATTTCGTAACGTCGGTCGACGACCAGGGACACGAGAGCGAAGCAAGCGAGATTGCGTCGTGCACACCGAGACCCGACTACACCGGCGAGGTCATGTACTCCTACGAGGATGTCGCCGCCAGCGCGGGCTTCCGCTTTCAGGAGGCCGACGACCTGCAGGCGGTAGTGTCGGGAGACAGCCCGCACCGCCATTTCCGACTGGAATCCGATGGAGCGGGCCTGTGGCTTGCGCCGGGACCGGAAGGCCGGGTCTACCCCGAGGCTCACTGGACGTCGGCCCTCAAGTGCGGGGTTGGCTCCGACGCGGATTGCCAGTCCTGGGAACGTGCTCCGATGTCTGGTTACTCGGCGCGGCGGATGCCCCTGGACGCGGGGTTCACGTACATGTTTCAGGTCAGCGGCGACGACGGCGAAACGCGCTTCGGATCCGTCCGGGCCAGCCACCTCGGCCTGGATCAGGACGGGCACCGGCTGATCGTGTTCGACTGGGCCTACCAGACCCAGGTCGGCAACCCGAGCCTCTCGACTTCCGGCGGCACGCAGGGCTGGTAGGAGGACCCGAACGCGGCGGGGGCTTGCTGCTGGCCGCGACCGGCGTCCGACTCTGCGGACGGGGGACGCGGGCGACATGACGAAGGTCGTGGAGACCGTTCCGAACTTCAGCGAGGGCCGCGATCCGGAATTCGTCGGCGCGGCCGCCGCCGCTTTCACGACTGCGGGGTGCGAGGTCCTCCACACTACCATGGACCCGGATCACCACCGCTCGGTGATCACGGCGATCGGTTCGCCCGCCGCGGTGGTAGACGGTGCGGTAGCGGCGGCCGCTCTGGCACTGGAGCGCATCGACATGCGCCGGCACCGGGGCGTCCACCCGCGTATCGGGGCGCTGGATGTTCTTCCGTTCGTGCCCCTGCACGGAATGGACATGCCGGCTGCGGCCGCGTTGGCCCGCCGGGCCGCGGCCCGGATCGCCCGGCTGGGGATTCCGGTCTACCTGTACGGCGCGGCGTCGAAGCCGCAGGGGCGCGGGCTGGCTTCCATTCGGCGCGGGGGCTTCGAGGCACTGGCGGCGAGCCCCCGGCGCGGTCGCGCGGCGGCCGACCTGCACGGACGGGGCGCGGGTCCCGCAACGGAGCCCACAGCGGACGCGCACGGGCACCGGTTTGCCCACCCCACCGCTGGGGCCACCTGTGTTGGAGCCCGGGAAGTGCTGCTCGCCTGGAACGTGGACATCGAGGGTGTGGGTCTGGCGGCAGCCCGCGGCATTGCCGCCGGCATTCGTGAAGCGGGCGGAGGGTTTGCCGGCCTTCGGGCCCTCGCGCTTCTGCTACACGAACAGAACCGCCTGCAGATTGCCATGAACCTCGAGGACCCCGCGGCCACCGATCCGCTCGTCGTGTTTCGAACGATCGAGCGCCGGGTTCGAGCACTTGGAGGACGCGTTGCCGGCACGGAGGTGATCGGGATGCTCCCCGATCAGGTTCCGCCCGGGACGGGTCGCCGGATGCGGGGTCGCGACTGGTCGGAGGATCGGTTGTTGCACCGTCGTGTGCAGTCGTACCTGGCGGCATGCTCGCCGGCGGGCGCCGGCTTGGAGGCCTGAAGTCGGCACTGGTGCGGTTCGCGAATCTCCGGGACCCGGCGGTGGCAGTCCGTGGATGCATCGCCGTTCGAATGCCGGGGGGATTCTGTCCACGGGCTGCCAACCATGCGTTTCACCTTCCCTGCCGCTACCTTTCGTCTGCAAGAGCGTCATTCGTGCACGTGCCCATGACCTACCCCCTTTCGGCCTTGCCAAGAACAACAACAGGACTTGCTGCGATCCAGGCTCCGGTAAAGGAGCGGTTGGAGAGGGTCTTCGACGGGTTGCGGACCGTGGCCGTTTCCGACTTCGACATGGTCGAGGAGGTCAACCAATACCTCCTGAGCGTGCCCGGGAAGCTGTTCCGTCCCACGCTGGTGCTCCTGTCCAGCGATGTGGGCGGCAAGGCCTCCGACGATTCGGTGACGCTGGGCGCCGTCGTGGAACTGGTGCACATGGCCACGCTTGTGCACGACGACGCGGTCGATCACTCGGTGCTGCGCCGGGGGATGCCCACGGTCAACTCGCTCTGGACGCATCAGATCGCCATCATCATGGGCGACTACCTCTACAGCCGGGCGGTGACCGAACTGGCGCGGCTGGGCGACCTCGAAGCGGTGCGGGTTCTCGCGTCGGCGGCCAACGAGATGAGCGTAGGGGAGATGCGTCAGCTTCTCTGCTACGACGACATCAGCTACTCGGAGTCGGAGTACTTCAAGCTGATCTCCGCGAAGACCGCGTCGCTGATGTCCGCAGCCTGCGAAATGGGAGCGCTGGCCGGCGTGCCGGCGTTTCGGGCCCCGCTCAGGCGGTTTGGACACTGCCTGGGGATGGCCTTCCAGATCGCAGACGACATGCTGGACTACGCCGGCAGTGAAGAAGAGACCGGAAAGCCCACCGGACTGGATTTGCGGGGCCGCAAGGTGACCCTGCCACTGGTCGGGGCGCTTCGCGAGATGACGGTCGCGGAGGTCGAACAGGTGCAGCACATGTTCACGCTGGTCGAGCCGGGCGACGACGACGTGGCTGCGACCATCGGCCTTGTCCGTCGCAACGGGGGTTTGGAATACGCCCGCAGCAAGGCACGGGAATACGCGGATTCGGCCCAGGCCGCGATCGACCCGCTGCCTCCCGGGCCAGCGTTGGACGCGCTCAGGGAATCCGTTTTCTACGCAGTCGAACGATCACGGTGACGGCGATGGAGCCCAACTACAAGCGCAGCATCACACGGGGGTTCTGGACGCTGGCCCTGGGCATGTTCCTCGGTGGACTCCTCACCAAGCTTGCCGAGACGTTTCTGCCGGACAGCGCGGCGCGCGCGTTCCTCACCGGCTCGGTGCAGGCTTCCGTGGGGCCGTTTTCGCTGGACCTGGTGGCGGTGGCCATCACCATCGGACCCATATCGTTCTTCCTGAACGTCCTGACGCTTGTCGGAATCGGGATCGTCGCGCTGGTGATCCGCTCGTTGAAGTAGCATCACGCGGGTCCGGGCGCCGTGATTCTGTCCGGTTTCGCGGTGATTCTGTCCGGTTTCGCGGTGATTCTGTCCGGTTTCTTTGGCGAGGCGTGGCAAAACCGTTAGGTTGTCGTTCCAGCGACTGACGGACCGAAACCGGGGAATGCCCCCGCGCTGGGTCTCGGACACAAGGAGATGTGGATATGCCTTTCGGAATGGGCATGACGGAAGCGATCGTCATCTTCCTCATCGTGCTGCTGCTGTTCGGAGCGAAGCGGCTTCCGGAGATCGGGACCTCCCTGGGCAAGGGAATCCGCGAGTTCAAGTCTTCGGTGCGCGAGATCGAGTCGTCGGTCCGCGTCGAGGGCGAGCTGAAAGCGCCGCAGGATGAGGCTACAGGCGCTCGCGTCGCAGAAGGTCAGGAGGAGGGCGCGCCGCGCCGCCTCACCACGAATTGACGCGGCTGGTTTGACGACCGGCCCGCCGGCGTTGCGAAACCGCCCGCCCGCTACCAGAACACCGGTGGCAGTTGCGACAGAGGCTGGTCTTCCGGCGGGTTGAGCACCTGCTCGCGGCGGTCTACGATGTCGGCTGACTCGCGCAGCGCGTCGATCCATTGATTGAGCCGTTGCTGCCGCATCATGGCGACGGTTTGCGCCCGCTGTAGATCGAGCTGATCCAGCCACGCGGTACTGTCCGCGGGCTCCGCGCCCGTTCGTTCGATCACAAATGCGTTGGTGTTCGCGCGTATCGCATCCGACACCTCTCCGATCTCCAGACCGAAGGCCGTCCCGACAGCCGCGTTGTGACGGCCGAGGCCCGAAACGAATTCGTTGCGCGCGAACGGACCCGCGTCCAGCGCTTCCAGTCCGATCTCTCTCGCGACCTCCGCCAGGGAGCGACCCTGTCTGACCTCTGCAACCAGCGCGCGGGCCTCCTCCAGGGCAACATCCACCTTCTTGCGCGTTCCGATGTTGCCGCGTATCGCCGTCTCGGCTTCTTCCTCGGTGAGGTAGCGCGCGGGGTCGACCGAGACGAGTTCGAGAGCGTAGAAGGACGTTCTGTTCTCGAAGACCGGGCTGACGTCTCCAACCGACATCTCCTCGGGATCGAAGACCCATTCGCCCCCCTCCTCCACATCGCCCGCTCCCGGGACGATCGGACGCGTCTCGATCAGGTCGAGCGTGTCGGCCTCGAGCCCGAGAAGCGCCGCGGCGTCCGCCAGCGCCATCGACTCGCCGAGCTCTTCCAGCGAGTCGGCCATAGCGAGAAGGTCGATCTCCGATTCGTCCGTGCGTTCGAAGGGGAGCAGAATGTGGCGGGCCGACGCGGAATCCTGTCCCCAGCGTTCGGTCACCTCGATGAGGTGCACCCCGAAGTTGGTCCGGACGGGCTCGGTGACGCGGTTGAGAGGCGCGGCGAACACTGCCGAATCGAAGGGTACCGCCATGCGTCCCCTGGCAAAGACACCCAGGCTGCCTCCGTCCGCGGCGGAAACCGCGTCGGAGGACTCCGTCTGCGCCAGTTCGGAGAAGTCGGCCCCGTCCAGGATTTCCTGCCGCAGCTCGAGGGCCCTGGTCTCCACCGCCAGGGTGTCCTCGGCCGTCGGGGCCTTGGTGAACGCGACCGATACCACGGCGGCGCTGGCGGGAACGGAAAACTCTTCGCGGTTGTCGCGGTAGTAGTCGCTGATTTCACGCGGAGTGATCTCGATCTGGTCGTCGGACACGCGTGCGAGGGGTTCAAACGCGACGTAGCGGACGCTCGCCCTCTCGTTGTTGTCCCTGTAGGCGGTCCAGAGTTCGGCGTCCGAGACGTAGATCCCCGACCCCACCTGCCGCAACAGCTTCCCGCGCGGGATCACGTCCCGATAGTAGGCTTCCAGCTGCAGGAGCACCACGGGCTCGGCCGTGGCGAGGTACTGCTGGTACTTGGTGATATCGAACTCGCCGTCCGTCATGAAAACCGGGCTGCCAACCACGTCGGGCGGTGGACTGAAGCGCGCGGCGTTCATGACCTCCTCGTCCGATACGACGATTGCCCTCCGCTCCAGTTCCTGCTGGATCAGGATCATGTTGACGACTTCGTCCCACGCCTGGTCCTCGATTCGCGTGTTCTGGACGGTGGTGATCGGCTCTTCCTGCATCGCCTGAGCCTGGTCGTAGAGGTTGCGATACGACGCCATGTACTGCTCGTAGACGACCGGTGTCCCGTTTACTCGCCCGATCTCGCCGAACGATCCGGCGGTCTGTCCCGTGATGTCCATGCCCCACTCGAAGAACATGAGTCCCCCGAAGGCGAGCGCCACGAGGATCATGATCCACTTCGTACTCTTGCGCAGTTCCTGCATCATGGCGGAAGCCACCTCCTTGATCGGCCGAACGGGTCGAAACGCCCGGCCGCAGTCGTGCAGCCGGGCGCTTCGTTCCCACGGAGAAGCTAACGCAGTGCGCCCCACGGCAGAAACCCCGCCGCCATCCGCGGGCCACTCGGAGCGCAGGCGCCTGACTACACCGGTGCGCGGGGCGCGGGCGCGATGGCCGCGCGCACCCTGGTCATGCGCGCGTTGACACTGTCGGCGCGGTAAACATATTTTTCGGCCCGGACTGCCGGACGCGAGGTCCGTGACCGAAACGCAGATGCCGCCGGAAAGGACCGACCGTGAGAATCGCCGTAGTCCACGGCCCCAACCTGAACCTGCTCGGGACCAGGGAGCCCGAGGTCTACGGTACGGCCACCCTGGAAGATGTCGACCGGAAAATCGCCGCTCTGGCCGACGCGCTGGGCGTCGAGATCGAGGCATTCCAGTCGAACTCAGAGGGGAGAATCCTCGACTTCCTGGCCGATGTCCGCGAGCGTGTGGACGGGGTGGTGATCAATCCCGCCGGCCTCGGTCACACCTCGGTCGCGCTGCTCGACGGCCTGCTCGGCATTTCGAGGCCCTTCGTCGAGGTGCATCTGAGCAATCCGGCCAGCCGAGAGCCTTTCCGGAAACACTCGATGATCACGCCGGCCGCGTTGGGCATAGTCGCCGGTTTCGGGGTTGACAGCTATCTTTCGGGGCTACGCTGCCTGCACAGTCACCTGTTGCGGCAGCGACACCAGTGATTCCCGGCGGACAACAGTCGCAACGGCGGAATCGATCCCCTCGACGCAGGAGACTGCAAAGGACGGCATGGCAAGCACCGCTGACTTCCGCAACGGCATGGTGCTGGATATCGACGGCGCGCTCTGGACGATCACGTACTTTCAGCATGTGAAGCCCGGGAAGGGCGGCGCTTTCGTGCGTACCAAGCTTAAGAACGTCCTGTCCGGTGCCGTGGTGGACAAGACCTATCGGGCAGGAGAGAGAGTAAACAGCGTCAGGCTGGAACGACGGCCGGTCAACTACTCCTACACGGACGGCGACCTGTACCACTTCATGGACCAGGAAACCTACGACATGATCCCCATCGGCGGGGACATGCTTGGCGAAGACCAGTTGAAGTACCTGAAGGAGAACATGGAATGCGAGGGGCTGGTCCACGACGGCAACGTGATTGCGGTCGAGTTGCCCGCGTTCGTCGAGCTGGTGGTCACGGATACCGATCCCGGGCACAAGGGCGATACCGCCCAGGGCGCGACCAAGCCCGCGACGCTCGAAACGGGTGCGGTCGTGCAGGTCCCGCTGTTCGTCGACGTGGGCGACGTGCTGAGGATTGACCGGCGCGAGGACAAGTACCTTACCCGGGTGAGCGGATGATAGATATCGAATTCGTGCAGGCCTTGATCCGGATGCTCGACGAATCCTCGTTGGACAACCTGGAACTCAGACGGGGAGGCACACGGATCCGGCTGTCCAAGTCGCCGGGCGGCGCGGCCGTTGTCGCGGAGGCTCCTCCGGCCCGATCGTCGGCGGATAATCCCGCGCCTGCGCTCGCGACGGCCTCACCCGCGCCCTCGGACGGGTCGCCGCCCGCCACGCTGCCGCCCGTTGCCGATGGATCGGCGACCGGCCTCGCGGAGATCACATCGCCGATGGTGGGGACCTTCTACCGGGCGCCGTCACCCGAGGCGGATCCGTATGTCGAGGTGGGGGGCACGGTCGCCGCCGGCGACGTGCTGTGTGTGATCGAGGCCATGAAGCTGATGAACGAACTGGAGTGCGAGGTCGCCGGCCGCATCGTGGAGATCTGCGTCGAGAACGCGGAGCCCGTCGACTTCGGACAGGTTCTGTTCCGCGTGGACCCCGCCTGACCCGGCACACCGCGCGGGCATGTTTTCGAAGCTACTCATCGCGAATCGGGGCGAGATCGCCCTGCGCATCGTGCGCGCCTGCCGCGAACTGGATATCGCGACGGTTGCCGTGTACTCGGAGGCCGATCGCGAGTCCCTGCACGTGCGGTTCGCGGACGAGGCCGTGTGCATCGGCCCCGCCCAGGCCGCCGAGTCGTACCTGAAGGTGTCGCGCATTGTCGCGGCAGCGGAGATCACCGGAGCGGAGGCCGTACACCCCGGGTACGGCTTTCTGGCGGAAAACGCCGAGTTCGCGGAGATCTGCGAGCGGTCGGATCTGGTGTTCGTGGGGCCGACGCCGGACCAGATCCGGTCGATGGGCGACAAGGCGGTCGCCCGCGAGACCATGCGCGCGGCCGGCGTGCCCGTCGTGCCGGGGTCGGACGGGATCGTCCGCGACGAGGAAGAAGCCCTGTCCCTCGCCCGCGACATCGGGTTCCCGGTGATGATCAAGGCCGCGGCAGGCGGTGGAGGGAAGGGAATGCGTGTCGCGACGGATGAGTCGGATTTCACGCGGCACTTCACCGCGGCGCAGGCCGAGGCCGCGGCAGCCTTTGGCGAGGACGGCGTCTATCTCGAGCGTTGCATCGTGCGGCCGCGGCACATCGAGTTCCAGGTGTTCGGGGACCGGCACGGACGGGTGGTGCACGTCGGCGACCGAGACTGTTCGATCCAGCGCCGCCACCAGAAGCTGGTGGAGGAAGCGCCCTCGCCCGGACTGACCCCCGAGCTTCGGGATCGAATGGGCGAGGCCGCGGTGGCGGCGGCCCGCGCCATCGACTATGTGGGCTCCGGAACCGTGGAGTTTCTCCTGGATCCGTCCGGTGAGTTCTTCTTCATCGAGATGAATACGCGCATCCAGGTGGAGCACACGGTTACGGAGGTCACCACTGGCCTGGACCTCGTCAAGGAACAGATCAGGGTCGCAGCTGGCGAACCCCTGTCCTTCCCCGAGGGCGAGATCCCGCAGCAATGCCACGCCATCGAGTTCCGGATCAACGCCGAAGATCCGGACCGTGGATTCGCCCCCGCTCCCGGCACCATCACCACCTTCCATCAGCCGGGTGGGCCGGGTGTGCGCATCGACACACATGTCTACTCGGGCTACCGCGTGCCACCATTCTACGACTCGCTGATCGCCAAGCTGATCGTGTCGGGCAAGACCCGCGAAGAGGCGGTCGTGCGGGGCCGGGAGGCGCTGGAGTCCTTCATCATCGAGGGCATTCCTACGACGATCGGGTACCTCTCGCGGATCACGCGCGACGATACGTTTCGGGCCGGCGGCGCCGACACGAGCTTCGTGGAGCGATTCATGGGCGGCAGCGCCGGGCGCTGAGCAACCGGATGCGGATCAGCGTCTATTTCGCCCCCGACAAGGTCGACAGGGGCGAGCTGGCCGGAGCGGCGGCGGTCGTCATCGATGTCGTTCGCGCGACGTCGTGCATTGTCGAAGCGGTCGCGAACGGCGCCCGGGCCGTCCATCCCGTGGTGTCGGTCGAGGAGGCGTTCAGACTGCGCGAGTCCCTTGGGGCGGACACCCTGCTGTGCGGCGAGCGCAGGGGCCTCCGTATCGACGGCTTCGATCTGGGCAACTCGCCCGCCGAGTTCTCCCGAGCGGCCGTTGCCGGGAAGCGGCTGGTGATGACCACCACCAACGGTACCCGCGCGTTTGCTGCCGCGGCCACCGCCGACCAGGTCTTCACCGCGTCGTTCCATAACCAGACCGCGGTCGTGGCCGCGCTGCCGGGCGACGGGGCGGTCGTGGTGGTTTGCGCGGGCAAGGAGGGGCGGTTTTCGCTGGACGACACCGTGTGCGCGGGGATCATCGTTCGCGGGTTGTGCGACCGCGTGAATGGGCCGGTACGCCTGAACGACGGGGCGGCGGCGGCGGGGGATTTGGCTGGCATCCACCCGGTGACCGGAGGGATGCTGGCGGCGACGGCGGCGGGGAAGGCGCTCGTGGACGTCGGGCTCGGCTCGGACCTGGCACTGTGCGCAAGGGCCGACAGGCATCAGATTGTACCCATGATGTACGATGGCGTGATTACGGCCCCGCGCGGCTGAGCGGCGTGCCCAGATCCCGCGGGGCAGGGAGGACGGCGAAGCGCGCGGCCACCCGAAAGCGTTCCGCCGGAAGGAAGCGGCCGGCGCGGCGAAGGGCCACCGCGGGCGAGCGAATGCGGCAACGCCGTGCCGTGGCGGCGATCACGGCCGTCCTGGCTTTTCTGGTCGCCGCCGCGATCTTCCCGCTGAGGTTGCTGGGCGAGCGTGCCGCCGGGGTCTTTCGCTCGGGGAACCCCGTAGGCGAGGTCGGGAGCTTTATTGACGAGCAACTCGTGGCCGCGCTGGGTCTGGGATCCGGGGCTGTGCCGCTTGCCCTACTGGCGGCGGCGGCTACGACCGGCAACTGGTGGCCGGCACCCCGGCGCAAGAGCCTGTGGATCGTCACCGCTTCGGTACTGGTTCTGGTCCCCGTCTCGGCCTTCCTGGCCGGAGCGGACGGCTTGGCGACGGGATTCGTCGGGACTGTGATCGGGGGGGCGCTCTACGACGCGATCGGTCCGGTGGGCGCCTGGGTTCTGGTGGGCGCCGCGGTCGTTGCGACGTCGCTCGCCGCGTTCCGCTTCAATCCGTTGGCTCCGCCGGCGGCGGTCGTGGCCAGGACGTACCGTGGCACGAACCGCGGTGTTCGCGCACTTGCGGCGGCGGGAGGCAGATGGCGGAGCCGCAAGCGGGAACGGCGCCGGGCCAAGCGTGCGGAGATGGGCGCGCAGAAGACCGCCCGATTGCCCGGGACGTCGGCCGATGAAGGGACGGACGCCGTGGCGGGTACCGTGTCCGAGCCGGAGTCGGAGGTTCCGGAGCCGGCAGTCTCGATGGCCCAGCCGGCCGGACCCGATCTCCTGCGGGACGACGAGTTGCCGTCGGTGGACTACCCGCTGCCGGGCCTGGAGCTTCTCACCGCACCGCGGCATGAGAGCCGTCTCGGCATGGAGCGCGAACTCGACGGCCTGGGCGAGGTGCTGACCCGGACCCTGGAGACCTTCAACATCAAGAGCAGGATCGCGGGGCGCACGACCGGGCCGGCGGTGACCCAGTACGAAGTCGTTCCGGCGCCGGGGATCAAGGTGAACCGGATCGCCAATCTGGACGCGGACCTGGCGCTGGCGATGAAGGCGAAGAGCGTGCGGATCGTCGCTCCCATACCGGGGAAAGGCGCGGTCGGCGTCGAGATCCCGAACCCCCAGCCCGAGATGGTTCGTCTGCGCGAGATCCTGGACGCGCCGGTGTTCGCACGGTCGCGCGGCCTGCTCCCGCTCGCGCTCGGCAAGGACCTTACGGGCAACCCGTTCGTCGCGGATCTGGCGGGCATGCCCCACGCGCTCATTGCCGGCGCGACGGGTTCGGGCAAGTCCGTCTGCCTCAACACGATCATCACCAGTCTCGTCTACAGGCACGGCCCCGACCGGCTGCGGTTCCTCCTTATCGATCCCAAGATGGTCGAACTCTCCGCGTATGCCGATCTTCCGCACCTTCGCCACCCGGTCGTGACGGACCCGCGCGAGGCCGCGGGCGCGCTGAAGTGGGCGGTGCTCGAGATGGACCGCCGCTACGGCCTGCTCAGCGCCAACGGGGTCCGGTCGCTGCACGAGTTCAATGAGCGCCTGGAGGGAGGCGCAGAGATGAAGCTGGCAGTGCCGGACGGTCCGGAAGAGGAAGAGGACAGCTGGATCTACGACGGCGGGCCGCTCCCCTGGATCGTCGTGGTCGTGGACGAGTTGGCGGACCTCATGATGACCGTCCAGGCCGAGGTCGAAAAGCCCCTGACGCAGCTCGCGCAGAAGGCCCGGGCGATCGGCATCCATCTCCTCGTGGCCACCCAGCGCCCCAGCGTGAACGTGATCACCGGCCTGATCAAGGCCAACTTCCCGTGTCGGGTTGCATTCCGGGTCGCCTCCAAGACGGATTCCAGGACAATCCTCGACCAGAACGGCGCCGACTCGCTCCTGGGGTCGGGCGACATGCTGTTCCTGCCTCCGGCCAAGAGCGAGCCCGTCCGGATGCAGGGAGCATTCATCTCAACCGGCGAGACCGAGGCGCTGATGGGGTGGTACCGCGAACAGGCCGACACGCTGGAGGCGCTGAAGGCCCGCGTGAGGAGCGACGAGGCCGACATCCTGGACGCCGTCAAGGCGGCGGAGAGCGAGGACGACGCAGGCAGTGACGGGGCGATTCGCGGCGATTGGGACCCGCTCTTCCGGGAGGCAGCGGGTGCGTGCATCCAGCAGGGGGCCGGATCGACCTCGCTGCTACAACGGCGCCTCCGGATCGGGTACGGGAGGGCGGCCCGGATCGTCGACCAGCTTCACGACGCGGGCGTCCTGGGCCCCCCGGACGGCTCGAAGCCACGCGATGTGCTGGTGGGCCAGGCCGGACTGGACGAGATATGCCCCAGCTGACGTTCGTGCGGACCGTTCGCATCGCCGCCACGCCTGTCCTCCTGGCCGCTGGCGCGATGCTCTTCCTGCTGGTCATGCCGCGTCCAGCCGTCGCGCAGGAGGACGGCGCGCTCCGCACGATGGAGAACGCGGCGAGGCGCTACCAGGAGGTGCGCTCGATGTGCGCCGACTTCGAGCAGGTGATCGAGGTCCGGCTGCTGGGAAGGACCATCGAAAGCGCGGGCCGCATCTGTCAGCAGCGGCCCAACCTCTTTTCGATGCGTTTCACCGAACCGCAGGGCGATCTTGTCGTCTCCGACGGTGGGTTTTTCTGGGTGTACTATCCCAGCATGGACGACGAGCAGGTCATGCGCTATCCGGTGGCCGATTCTCCCGGCCGCCACGACTTTTTTCGCGAGTTCCTGGAGGATCCGGCCGCCAAGTACGCGGCCAGCGACAGCGGCACGGAGTCCGTCGCCGGTCACGAATGTCGTGTGGTGAGCCTGACTCCCAAGGCCGCGGCGTCCTACCGCCGGGCCAGGTTGTGGGTCGACGCGCGGTCGTACCTCGTTCGGCGTTTGGAGCTGCACGAGGAAAGCGGGAACATCCGCACCGTGACTCTGCACAACGAGGATCTCGCTCCCGCGATCGGTCCGGCGCTCTTCACGTTCCACCCGCCAGAGGGCGCGCGCGTCCTGGGGCCGCCCGGTTCGCCGGGGACGGGTAGAGAGCAATGAGGTTGCGCACACGGGAACTGCCCGTGTTTCCCGTCGCCTCGGCACCGGTCCGACCGGATGTGGACCCGGGGGTGCGTGCGGTCGACCCACGGTCTTTCGAGCTCGGTCCCGAAGACGGGCCGCGTCTTGGCGTGGTCACCCTCGGCTGCGACAAGAACACGGTCGACTCCGAGCACATGATGGCCGCGCTGGTGTCCGCCGGCGCCAGGATCACCAGCGATGTCGAGAGCGCGGAAGTCGTGGTCGTCAATACCTGCGGATTCATCGATGTCGCCAAGGAGCAGTCCATCGACACGATCCTCAACGCCTGCGCCCTGAAGGAGCGGGGCCAGGTCAGGGCGGTGGCCGCGGTGGGATGCATGGTGCAGCGCTATCGGGAGGAGCTGGAGCGCGAAATCCCGGAGGTCGATCTCTTTCTGGGGATCGCGGAGATGTCGCGGCTGGTCCCGGAGTTGCGCACGCGCGGGTACATCGGGGACGACTTCATCCCGACCATGGAGCGTCCGCTGCGCGTCCTGGCCACCGAAACGCGTCACGTGTCGTTCCTCAAGGTGAGCGAGGGCTGCGACCACCGCTGCGCGTTCTGCGCCATTCCCCACATGCGGGGCCTGCACCGCTCGGCGGATCTCGAGAGCCTGGTCGCGGAGGCGCGTGCGCTCGGCGAGAAGGGTGTCCGCGAGCTGAACCTGGTCTCGCAGGACACGACGTGGTACGGGCGGGATCTGTGGCGCCATGATCGCTCGGCACCCCTCCTTCAGGACCTGCTGGAGGCGCTGCTGGACGGCACGGGGGTGGACTGGTACCGGCTTCTGTACATGTATCCGTCCGGGATCACGCCCGATCTGGTGTCGCTCCTCGCGCGCGAACCCCGCCTGCTGCCGTATCTGGACATGCCGCTGCAACACGGGAGCGACCGGATCCTGACCCGGATGCGGCGCCCGGAGCGGCAGGCCACGATTCGCGAACGGGTCCGCTGGCTCAGGGACAGTATCGACGACCTCACGCTCCGCACGACGGTGATTGTCGGCTTCCCCGGGGAGACCGACGCCGACGTGCGCGAGATGATGGACTTCCTCGAGGAGATCCGGTTCGATCGGGTCGGTGCCTTCGCGTATTCCATCGAAGAGGGAACCGCAGCCGCCGCGATGCCCGACCAGGTGCCCGACGAAGTCAAGGCGGAGCGGCTGGAACTCGTCATGGAGCGACAGAGGGAGATTTCGTACGAGTCGAACAGTGCCAGGATCGGGTGCCGCGAGCTCGTACTCGTGGACTCGCTTACCACGGAGGAAGAGGGGTGCCAGGCCGTGGGGCGGAGCCGGGGCCAGGCGCCCGAGGTCGATGGCAGGACCTGGTTGAAGGAGTTGGGGCGGGCGCGCCCGGGCGACATCGTGGAGGTGGAGATCGTGGACGCCGACGACTACGACCTTACCGGAAGGGTGCTGTTGAATGCCTAGCGCAAAGCGCCGTGTACAAGTGGGTGTGATAGGAACGGGTGCCGTCAGCCAGCTCATGCACCTGCCGATTCTGTCCGAGCGCGCCGATGTCGAGGTTGCCGCCATATCGGATCTGGACGATCTGAAGGCGCGCGCCGTCGCCGGGCGCTTCGGCGTGCCGCGAATCCTGGACGACGACGCCCTGGTCGCGGACGACAGGATCGACGGGGTCGTGATCAGCGCACCGAACTTTCTTCACGAGGGGCTCGTGGCGAACTGTCTCAAGGCGGGGAAGCACGTGCTGGTCGAGCGGCCTCTGGCGTTGTCGTCGGGCGGCGTGCGCTGGGTGCTCGAACAGGCGGAGGGCACAGGGTGCGGGGTCGTGCTGGGGATGTCGCACCGTTATCAGCCGGACGTAAGCGCGCTCCGCGCAGTGATCGCCGACGGCGGGCTCGGAGAGGTGAGCACCGCCCGCGTCGACTGGCTCAACCAGGCCGTCCGGCGGCCGCGCACGGGGTGGCGGCGGCGCGCGCTGGAATCAGGCGGCGGAGCGCTGATGGATCTGGGTGTGCCGGCGCTGGACCTCGCGCTGTGGGTCCTCGGCTATCCCGGGATCGCCCGTGTCTCCGCGTTGACGCCGGGGGACGGATTCGATGTGGAGGAAGAGGCCCACCTCCATGCGGTGACCGAGGACGGGGTCGGGATTGTCCTCGCGGCAAGCTGGCGCTTCCACGGAACAGAGGACCACCACTCGTTGCAGATCCTCGGTGCGGAGGGCTCGGCCCGGCTCTCTCCGCTGTCGATCTTCACGGAAAAGGCCGGGCGGGCCGTGAATGTGACTCCGCGGCTGCCCATCCCGCGCGGAGGCGAAGACGTCTACACCAGTGGATATCGCCGACTGCTGGACCATTTCGTACGCGTGACGGCCGGGGAGGCCGCCCCCGAACCGCCCGCCGAGCAAGCCGTCCTGATGGGTCTCATCGAGGGGGCGTACGAGTCGGCGCGGGAGGGCCGGGAAGTCTCCTTGCGCTGATGCGGGTCGCGGGTAACGTGACGCTGCGCCCGATCCTGCTGGCGGCGGCGTCCGGTGTCCTCGTGGGCGTGACCTTCTCGCCGCATGGAGGGCCGGTCCTCCCCTTCCTGGCCTTTGCTCCGCTGGCGTTTGCCCTCCGCTCCTGCTCGCAGTCCTTCGCGCCGGGTTTCGTGACCGCGACGCTCGCCCACGGGATCGGCCTGTACTGGATGGTCCCCGCGCTGTCGTGGAGAACGGCGCTTGCTGTTCCCGTGTACCTCCTCGTGCTCGTGATGATCGGAATTGTTGCCGGGGCCGCCACCACCGGCGCGGTCAACCTCCACCGAGGGAGGCGCTGGCCGCTCCCGCTTTCGCTGGCGATGTGCTGGACGGGCCTTGAATGGACCGCGGCCCACGTGCCTGGGGTCTCCTACGCCTGGCTGAACGCCGGGGGGTCGCTTGCGTGGTATCCCCCGGCCGCCGCCGGGGCCGAGCTCCTGGGCGCGCGGGTGCTCACGGTCTGGACGGTCGCCTGTGGGGCGGTGATTGCAGGGGCCTTGCAGGGTGGATGGGTCGCGAAAGGTGGTTGGGCCGTGAAGGGCGGTCGGGCTGCGAAAAGCGGCTGGGGGGAATGGTCACGGGGGACTCTTGGGCGGGCGCTCCTGTTGGCAGGGCTGCTGGGAGTTCCATTGGCGCTCGGCGGCGTTCGCCAGAGGGGCTTAACGAGCCTCGCCGTGGAAGATCCGTTGTTGCGGGTGGCGATGGTGCAGGCCGGCCATGGCCGTGTGGTCGCCGGCGACGAGGGCGGAGACCGGCCGGAGGCGGCGGAGGGCGTGGAGCGATGGATCGAACCGCTGCGCGCTCTGCGCGAGACCGAGCCCTTCGACATCGCGGTGTTCCCCGAGCGGCATGTGGCGGCGGCGCTCCGGGACGCGGCCAGCGGCGCTGTGTCGGCAACGGGCCGGGAAGCGGCGGGACTCGCCACCGCACTCGGCGCCCCGATGCTGCTGGGCGCACTCGACGGCCAGGTCGCGGATGCTGGCACGGACACGCTCTGGTACAATGCCGCCTTCGCGCTGAGGCCCGACGGCACGCTTTCCCGCGCCTACCGCAAGCGCCGTCTGGTCCCGGGGCTGGAGGCGGCGGGCCTGGTCGGAGATCCGTTCGGGGCTCGGAACCGGGGCTATGCCGCGGGTCGCGAGGGGCTGCCGCTGGCGGCCGGGGGCAACAGCGTCGGCGCCATGGTGTGCTATGACTCGGCGTACGGGGAGACCGCCCGGGCTCTTGTCCGTGCCGGTGCGGAGTGGCTTGCCGTCCTGTCGAACGACGACTGGCTGGACCCCGATCTGCCCCTGCGAGTGACGTGGGCCTACTGGCAGCACGCCACCCACGGCCGCCTGCGGGCCATCGAGAACAGGATCGGTCTCGTCCAGGTCGCATCCACGGGGTACACATTCACGGTCACGCCCGCCGGTACCGGCACCGAGTCCCTTCTGGAACCGGGTGCGGAGGGGATTGCAGTGGCGGGCATCGGCGACAGGGCCGCCACAACACTGTTCACGAGGGTCGGGGATGTCCTTGGTCTGGCCTGCTTCGTCGTCTTCGTCGCGGGACTGTTCACGCGCAGCGGCGGCAGCGGGAATCTCCCGGCGCCGGCGACCCGTCATTAGTTTACCTCTTCCCCTCTCACGAAAAGCCGGTTGATGCTGGACGAAATCAAGGCAAGGATCTCCGAGGAGGTCGAGGCGCTCACACGCGAACTCAACATCGAACTGCCGGACAGGATCCAGAAGGCGGTCGAACTGGGTGACTTGCGTGAGAACGCCGAGTACAAGTCCGCGCTGGAACGCCAGCAGTTCGTTCAGGCGAGGATCGGGCACCTGGCCGGTCGCATGGCGGAAATCTCGAAGATCAACGTCGCGGACATGCCCGCGGACCGGGCGGGCTTCGGGTCCCGGCTCAGAGTGCGCGACCTCGCGCTCGATCGCGAAGTCACGTTCACGATCGTGGCGGGCGACTACATCGACCTGGAGGCGGGGCACGTCTCCCTGGACTCGCCTATCGGAAGGGGACTGATCGGCTCCCGCGAGGGCGACGAGGTCACGATCGAACTGCCTGCGGGCCAGCGGCGGTTCCGCGTCGTTGAACTGGCCACCTTGCCCCGGCAGCTGGCTGACGAGGACACGTAGCCCGGTCCTTCGGCCCACCCGCCGGTTGACCGGCTCCACCCGCCGGTTGACCGGCTCGGCGAACCGGCGCCCGCGTCAATTCCCGCTCAGAATCGACTCGTAGACGATGGGTCGCAGCAAGCGGTCCACGGGTGCTCCGCCGAACGGCTGCAGCTGGGTCCAGGCGAAGGCGACGAGCTCTTCCGCCGGATCGATCCAGAAATAGGTGTTGGCCACGCCGGACCACCAGTACGCGCCGTCCTCTTCGTCGGCGGGCACCGCGAATCCCAGTCCGAAACCGGTCTCGCCGAGCCCGGGCAGAATCGGGATCAGCTCGCTCGACAGGTGGTTGCGCGTCATTTCCCGCACGGTTTCCGGCTGCAGCAGCCGCACCCCGTCCAATTCTCCACCGCCGAGCAGCATCCGGGCGAAACGCAGGTAGTCGGTCGCGGTCGACATGAGGCCTCCGCCGCCTGAGAACCAGGTGGCGGGCCGGGTGAACGCATCGTCGCCGGGGTCTCCCGCAGGTTGCAGCCCTTGCCTCGAGATCCGGTACATGCGCGTGAAGCGGTCGTGCTTCCCGGCGGGCACATGGAACCCGGTATCGTCCATGCCGAGCGGTTCGAAGATGCGATCCTGGAAGAAATCGTCCAGCGACTGGCCCGACGCGACCTCCACGACGCGACCGAGGACATCGGTGGACATGCTGTAGATCCAGCGGTCACCGGGATCGTCGACGAGCGGGAGTGAGGCGATGACGTCGACGCGGGCTTCCAGATCCCGCCGCGATCCCGTGGAGGCACCGTACAACGCCCGGTTGTACATCGAGTCGACGGGACTGTCGCCGAAGATCCCATAGGTGAGCCCGGAAGTGTGCGTCAGGAGGTCGCGGATCAGGATGGGACGGTCGGGGGGACGGGTGGTGCCGCTCTCGTAGACCTCCGTGTCGGCAAACTCGGGTATGACGCTCGCAAGCTCTGCGTCTAGGGAGAGAAGCCCGTCCTCGACGAGCATCATGGCTGCGACGCTGGTGACGGGCTTGGTCATCGAGTAGATGCGGAAGATGTCGTTCCGTTCGAGCGGGTCCTCGTCGAGCACGCGCCACCCATGCGCGTCCCAGTGCACGACCTCGCCGCGCCGCGCCACCATGGTCATGATGCCGGCGGTGCGGTCGGCGTCTATGAACCGCTGCATCGTCGGACCGATGCGGGCCAGGACCTCGCTGGAGAGGCCCACGTCTTCCGGGGCGGCGGTCGTCCACTCGGTCGAGGCGGTGCCGGCTGGCCCGGCCCCGGCGTCGAGCGCGAAGGTCCAGATGTAGGGCGCCCCCACCGCGGACACGAGCCCGGCCGCGATCGATACGTACTGCCGGCCGTCGATCGAATAGGTGACGGGAGACCCCGCCCCGCCACCGATGTCGGCGGACCAGAGTTCCTGTCCCGTGCGTGCGTCGAGGGCGGCCAGATTGGAATCGGTAGCCCAGAACACGAGGTTGCCGCCAGTGGTCATCGTGCCGCCGTGGTCTCCCTCGGCCGGAACCCGCCATACCTCACGGTTCTCTGCGGGGTCCCAGCCCAACAACAGATTCCGAGGCCCCTTCAACGCCGGCCGCTCCGGCCGGTTGCCCTCGTCGCTGCGAACTGTCCCGGTGTTCCACCTGCCTTGCTCGTACTCGTAAGTGCCGGTCATCTCGTAGTAGGAGTTGTTGTTGGTCGCCGGCAGGTAGACGAGTCCGGTTCCCGGGTTGAACGACATGGTGTGCCAGTTGTGGGCACCACTCGGTCCGGGGGCCAGGTAGACGCCCCGTCCGTTCATGCCATACCGGGCCTCCGGCGTCTCGATCGGGCGGCCGGTCTCCAGGTCGACGCCGGAGGCCCAGGTCAGGTCGTCCGCGAAGGCTTCCGCGGATATGAGCTTTCCGGTAATCCGGTCGACGACGTAGAAGAAGCCGTTTTTCGGCGCCTGCACGATGACCTGCCGCTCGCGGCCGCCGATCTCGAGGTCCAGGAGCATGAGGGGCTGCGTGGCCGTGTAGTCCCAGTCATCCCCCGGCGTCGTCTGGTAGTGCCACACCACCGACCCGTCATCGACGTCCAGCGCGACGATGGCCGACAGGTAGAGGTTGTCCCCGCCACCGGGGCTGCGGTGGTCCCGGTTCCAGGGCGATCCGTTCCCGGTGCCGATGTAGAACAGCCCCGCGGACTCGTCGTGGACCATGGCGTCCCAGACGGTACCGCCACCGCCCGCGACCCACCACTCGCCAGTCCAGGTCTCGGCTGCCGCGCGCATCGCCTCGCTCTCGAATCCGAGCGCGGGGTCCCCAGGCACCGTGTAGGTGCGCCACAGCTGCTCCCCGGTCGCGGCATCATACGCCGTGACATAGCCGCGCACCCCGTATTCGGCGCCGCCGTTGCCGATGATCACTGCGTCGCCCGCGACGCGGGGCGCTCCCGTGATGGTGTAGTCCGAGCCCGGCAGGGTCGTCTGCGTGGTCCACGCGACCGACCCGTCGTGGCGGTCAAGGGCCACCAGACGCCCGTCGAGCAGCGCGGCGTAAACGAATCCGCCGTCCACCGCCACGCCACGGTTGACGTCGCCACAGCATGCGCGGGGCCCGCCGTCCTCGGCATCGGGAATCCCCGGATCCCAGCGCCAGATCTCCTCGCCGGTGGCCGCGTCCAGTGCGAAAACGAAGCTCAGAGCGCCGGTGGCGTACATCACGCCGTCCACGACCAGCGGCGTGGTTTCGAGACGTGCGCCGGTCTTCGGGATTTCCCAGCGCCATGCGAGCTCGAGCCCGCCGACGTTGTCGGCGTCGATCTGGTCGAGCGGGCTGTAGCGCGTCTCGGCCGCGTCGCGCCCGTGCATGGGCCACTCTGAGACCGCGCGATCGGTCCCGGTTTGCTGTCCGGCCACGGACGATCCGCCAGTGCCTGCGAACGCCGCCAGCATGGCCGCGACCGCAAACAGGGTGGGCATTGCACGGGCGGCGAGGGTGGGTGGGACGAAGGACGTCGGCTTCATGAGGATCCCGGTTGACTGGGCGGGTGGTTGATCGACTGAAAAGTGCACTCGGATCCGAGCCCGGCGCGAAACAAGATGCGCCGGGTGGCTGGATTCCGCGAATCGCCGGTATCTTAGACCCTCATGAGACCGAACCTTGTGCAGTCCCCCGCGACGCCGGTATCCCGCTTTCGCCGCGGATGGTGGACGCGGGGCCCCTGCTCGCCCCTCCCCGTCTGCCTGTTGCCACTGCTGGCCGCCTGCGCGGACAATCCCGAACCGCCCGCCTTCGTTGCGGCCGCCGATTCCCGCCAGCTCATGGTCTCCGTGATCGAGCCCGCCGCCGAAGCCTATTGGGACGCGGTAGGGGTGATCATGGACGAAGAGGGCACGCACGAGATCGAGCCGCGTACCCCCGAGGAGTGGGAGGCCGTCGAAAACGCGGCCTGGGTTCTGGCCGAGTCGGGCAACCTGCTGTTGCTGGAGGACCGTGCGCAGGGCAGGGGACACTGGATCGCCATGTCACGCTCCATGATCGAGGTCGGCAGGCGCGCGGTGGACGCGGCAGCCGCGCAGGACCCGCAGGCCGTGTTCGACATGGGCGCCGAAGTCTACTTCGTGTGCACCGGATGCCACACGGTCTACGCCACCGAAACGCTGCGTCCGAACGCTTTGCCGGGTGGCGACCCACGCACTCCGGATCCACGCCACCCGTGATCCAACGCTTCCTGGGCTGGCTCGGCGAAACCCCCTGGAGCGTCGCGCTTCTGGAATCTCTGTACGTGTGGCCGCTCGTGGAATCGACGCACGTCCTCGCACTGGGCCTGTTCGTGGGCACGACCGTTATGATGGACCTTCGCCTGGTGGGCGTCGCGTTCCGCAAGGTCCCCGTCCAGGCGTTCACCGGTCGCCTCCTGCCGTGGACGCACATCGGCTTCGTGGTCATGGCCGTGACCGGGCTCCTGCTCTTCTACTCCCAGCCACTGCGCTACTACCACAACGTCTTCTTCCGCGTGAAGGTACTCGTGCTGATCGCGGCCGGAATCAACGCCTTCATCTTCCACCGGGGGGCGCAGCGCCGGGCCGCGGAGTGGGCAGATGACGCCATGCCGCCCCGGGCCGCGCGCGCGGCGGGGGCGGTCTCGCTGGCGGCCTGGACGGTGGTCGTCGTGACGGGCCGCCTCATCGCCTACAACTGGTTCGACTGCGACCTGCAGCCTCAGCCCGACTGGGTGAACTGGGCGGCGGGCTGCGCGACCGGATCGGAGTAGAGATCGTGTCCCTGGCCGTCGCTGCGTAGCCCCATGCTCGAGCCCTTCTTCCGCTGGTGCGAGTCCACGCTGATCGGCAGGGCCGTCGCCGAATCCGTCTGGGCATTCCCGATTCTGGAGGCGATCCACCTGCTGGGACTCTGCATGCTGGGCGGGGCGCTGCTCGTCGTCGACTTGAGGCTGCTGGGCGCCGGACTCACCGGCCAGCCGGTCGCCCAACTCGCGCGCAACGCGCGGCGGTGGCTGATCACCGCTCTTGTGATCATGGTCGCCACCGGAATCCCGCTCTTCCTTTCGGAAGCCATCAAGGCGTACTACAACACCTCATTCTGGGTGAAGATGACCACGCTGCCCATCGCGCTCCTGTTCACCTTCCTGGTGCGGGAGCGCGTGGCGCGCGAGGAGGGGCGCGACCCCGGCGTCCGCGGCAAGATCGTCGGCGCGGTGTCGCTTGCTCTGTGGTTCACGGTGGCGGCTGCGGGACGGTGGATCGGGTTTTCGTAGACGCCCCCCCGGGCGCTGTGGGACCCGAGCGCCAGCAGTCAGCGCGAGCAGTCAGCGCCCGCCGTCAGCGCCAGCCCTAGCAGCTAACACCGCCCCCGCTCGCGCCGCGCCCTCAGCAACTCCTCGTCATACGGCGCCCCCGTCCCCGACGACCCCAGGAAGATCTTGCTCCCGTCGGTGAAGGTCACGTCGCGGCCGTTCGCCCGATTCAGCGAGTGGTCCTTCGCCTGGTACCCGTCGACGATGATCTCGGTGCCGGGCTGAAGGCAGTCGCGCCTGAGCCCGCGCCGCAGCAGGACGTTCGGGGTCCCTCCCTCGACGGCCCACACCTCGGTCGTACCGTCCTCGTTCTCGATCTCGAGGTGGATCCACGTGTGCGGGTTCACCCATTCCAGCCTGACGATTTTCCCCTGCAGGCGCACCGGGGCATTGCGGTCGAACTCGGCCCCAAACGCGTGATGCGCCACCAGGGGGACCGCGATCCCCGCCGACAGCGCCAGGCCGCCGACCACCACAGTCCAGGTTTTACGCATTTTACGTATTTTACGCATTTCCCTAATTCCCCTGATCCCTTCGCTCCTCGGCCCGCGCCCCGCGCAGGACATTCTCGAGCGCGTAGTTCGCTTCGTGGCAGGCGTATTCGTAGACCAGCCCGTCGAGCCGCGTGAATGGCACCTCGCCGCTCCAGGGCCGCGTGAACATCAGCGGATCCTCGACGGTGAACTCGTAGTTGATCGTGGTCTCATCGGCGCGTGTGAAGCGCTCCGTCACCCTGAACTCCTCCGAAGGGGGAAACCCCTGGAGCGTCTGGTTGGGGTGCAGGTTGGTCGTCTCCACCACGAGCGTGTCGCCGGCCCACCGTCCCCACGAGTCGCCCATCCACGGGCGGATGTGCTTCGGCAGGCGGTTCGGTTCCCCGAGGCGAATGACCCTCACGTCGTGCACCATCTCGGTCATGATCATTACATGGTCGGGGGTCTGCACGATGGTGTAGTTGTTGTTGTAGAAGTAGTTGGGCAGCATCGGCGGGCCCGCGTTCGACCCGAACGACATGATGCAGCGCTCGGCCAGGGGACGGTTCTCGGGGTTGTCGAAGGCGCCGAACCCGGCACGCAAGCGACGCCGCTCGCCCATCCGCCGCCGACCCTCTTCGCTCAGCTGCGGCAGCCGTCCGTTGTCCGGGTCGACCACCAGCGAAGTCCTGGGTTCGCCGTTGAAGACCGCAACGCGCTCGCCGGCGTCGATGAAGAAGGCGTTGTAGCCTCCGGTGCCCCCCGACGCGGCGTCGAAGAGCGGGTTCCCGGTGAATACGCCGCCCACCGGGGGCGCCTCCCGGTTGGGATCGCTGTCCGCGTAGTCCTCCACGCGGGAGTCGTAGAGCCATCCCTCGATCTCGGCGACTTCCTCCCATGTGTAGACCGGCCCCAGGTCGTCGCGGCGCTGAATGGTCGTGATCGTGGCGTTGGACCAGTTGCCTTGCAGGTCGGGGTGACCGGCGGGCGTGCGCGGGACGACCCACTCGCGTGGCTCCTGCTCCTGCTCCTGGGCGGTCGCCGGCGGGG
>VYAQ01000001.1 GCA_009844885.1 Gemmatimonadota bacterium | reverse complement strand
GGTGTGCGGGGGGCTCGACGGGGGGTTTGACGGGCGACCCGAAATCCTCGCTGCAGGCGACGAGCGCGGCGCAGGTCAACAGGGTGACGAGCGCAGCTCCGTGACCTGGCGCGGCGATCGCGTGCGAAAGTTGTCTCAGTGATGTCCTGCCTTGCATAGTGACAACTTCACCTGTCACCCACAGTCCCGGTAGGTCTCATGATGGAGATGGCCACGAAGCACCCCGTGCCGATCACGCGCCGCACCTTCCTGGGGGCGTCCGCCGGCATCGCGCTCGCGAGCGCCGGGGCCGGATGCAGTGAGTCCCGGACCGGCGGGCGCGAGTCCCGATCCGGCATGTCCGAGTCGGGGTCCGACGCGCCCGATGCCCAATCCGACCTCTTCGTCATCAACATGCTCGGCGGGATCCGCAACCCGAACATCCCGAGGTCAGGAGGGCCGTCCGGAGCCCTGGAAGGCGAGCAGCGCACCGCGCTCGACAACCGCGCGCTTGCCGACGCTCTCGCCTCCGGGACCGCCGCGGTCAACACCACGATCGGCTACGTGGCCGGTTTTCAGGAGCCCTTCGAGAGCTCGGTGACCGACATATCCCGCTGGAACACGATCATCCGGATGCATCCCGACGCTCTCCTGAAGGTCTGGACGGCGGGCGACATCGAAAGAGCAGCCAGCGAAGGCAAGGTCGGCGTCATCCAGGGGTTCCAGAACGCGGCGATGATGGGGGACGACGCGCAGCGGGCCGGCGTCTTCGCGGGTCTGGGCGTGAAGGTCATCCAGCTGACCTACAACATCGCCAACCAGCTCGGACACGGATCGATGGTGCCCGAGAACGGGGGACTTACGGACTTCGGGCGCGCTGTCGTCGCCGAGCTGAACGCGAACCGGACGCTGGTGGACCTGAGCCACAGCGGCGAGCAGACGTGCCTGGACGCCATCGAGGCAACCACCGCGCCCATCGCGATTACCCACACGGGCTGCCGAGCGGTGACGGACCTGCCGCGCAACAAGACCGACCGGGAGTTGCGCCTGGTCGCCGAGGGTGGGGGGATCGTCGGGATCTACTTCATGCCGTTCCTCGCGGCCGACGGCATGGCCGTTGCCGACGACGTGGTGCGCCACATCGAACACGCCGTGCAGGTGTGCGGCGAGGAGCACGTCGGAATCGGCACCGACGGCGGCACGACGGCGCACGACGACATGGAAGCGGCCTATGAAGCGGCGCGCAGGGATGTCGAACGGCGCCGCGCGGCGGGGATCGGCGCTGCGGGTGAACGGGCCGGCGTGGTGCCGTTCATCCCCGACCTGCAGGGCCCGGACCAGTTCCGGAAGCTTGCGGACATGTTGCACGCGCGGGGCCACACGACAGAGCGAGTCGAGAGAATCCTGGGGCTCAACGCGTTGCGCGTCATGCGCGAGGTTTGGGGAGCATAGCGATCAGACGCTTCGAAAATATCGATTGGACGCTCTTGTAATATCGATTGGACGCTGCTACGATTGACAATCGGCCGCTCTGCTGAACCGGCGGCTTTCTCCACGTCCCACCCGGCCCCGAACACGGAAGTTGAGGCCAGTCATCGTCCGGTACCCGCGCTACACCGCCCGTCTCGTCGAAGAGGCGCTGGCCGACACTCCCGTGGTCTTCGTCATGGGGGCGCGTCAGGTCGGCAAGACGACCCTGGTCAAGGACCTCATCGACCCTGCCTGGCAGTACATCACTTTCGACGACCTCGCCCAGGCCGAATTGGCGCGGGCGGACCCGGTGGGCTTCATCCGCAATCTCCCTCCGAAGCGGGTCGCCCTCGATGAGGTGCAGCGGGTGCCGGATACCCTCATCGCGATCAAGCAAGCCGTTGATGAGAATCGAACTCCAGGTCGCTTTCTGCTTACCGGTTCCGCGAATGCGCTGCTGCTCCCGAGCGTCTCCGATGCGCTCGTGGGCAGAATGGAAGCCGTCCGCCTCGCTACTCTTTCCGAGTGTGAGATCATCGGCCACAGGCCGGCGTTTCTGGAAGCGCTGCTTCTCGGTGAAGTCCCGACCGCGGAGGATCTGCGGGTCAGGGACCATCTGGTGCGGCGCATCGTGACAGGGTGCTTTCCGGAGCCGCTGCTGAGGGGGAGTGAAAAGCGGGGACGCGCGTGGCATCGCCAATATCTGAACACCCTGATTCAGCGCGACTTGAGCGACCTGCGCCGGATCGGAAACGTGGAGGCGATGTCCCGGCTCCTGCGTTTGACCGCGGTCCTCTCCGGTCAGCTGGTCAATCTTGCGGCACTGGGTGGCAGGCTCGGGCTCAACCGGATCACAGCCGGCAAGTACCTTGCGTTGCTGGAGCAGCTCTTTCTGGTCGAGCGGCTGCCCGCATGGCACGCCAGCGAGTACAGGCGGTTAGTGAAGACGCCGAAGATGCACGCCGTCGACACCGGAATGATCTGCGCCCTCCGAGGGATCACCCGCCGCAGGCTGCTTCGCAACCCGGTGGAACTGGGGTCGCTTCTCGAATCGTTCGTCTACAATGAGCTCAGAAAGCAGGCATTGTGGATGGATGACCCCCTCACGTTCCATCACTACCGCGACAAGGACAAGGTCGAGGTCGACCTGGTGCTCGAGGACGCGGCGGGCGACTGCTACGGGGTCGAGGTCAAGGCGGCGGCCTCGCTACGTCCCCAGGACTTCACCGGCCTCCGGCGCCTGCGTCGAATCGCTGGCGATCGATTCCGCATGGGCGTTCTGCTCTACGACGGAGACCACACCACGTCGTTCGGCGACCGGCTCTTCGCGGTGCCGGTCGGTGCGCTGTGGAGCTGAGATGAGCGGGTGATCAAGGGCGCGGCGGCAAGACACGCAACGGTTCCGTCCGAGGAGGTTGTCGATAGGGAAAGAAACGCAGGAGTCCACATGGTGCACCGGAGACGAATCCGACGGATTGTGGTCGCGATCCCGGGCGTGGTCCTCGGCGCCGCCGCGTGTGGTGAGGAGACGTTGCGTCGGGCGGACACGACCTTCGTCGCAGACAGCGCGGGCGTCGAGATCGTCACCAGCGACCCGCTGAGCGTCGGCGCAGGATGCATCCTCGGCGACCAACCGATCCTGGCCATCGGTGCGATTGAGGGCGAGGACCCCTACCTCTTCCACCAGATTCGAGACGCCGCCCGGCTCTCGGACGGATCCGTGGCGGTTGTAGACGGTGGCAGCAGGGAAGTCCGCGTGTTCAGCGGGACCGGCGAGCACCTCCGTTCAATGGGAGGGGCTGGCGAGGGCCCCGGCGAATTCCGCGGACCGTGGCTCCTCTGGGTGACGCCTGGCGATACTCTGTGGGCCAGCGATTACATGCCCTGGCGCTTCAACGTCTTCTCTCGGCTCGGCGAATTCAGCCGCGCGGTGCAGCCGGATCCCTATCAACTCCACGCGTTCGTGCGTGGCGGTGTGCTGGCGAATGGAACCTCGGTCAACGTCACGCAGGCCACGGCCCCGCCGGGGGGCGAGGAGACAGCTCTGCTGGTGCTGGCCCACGGCCCGGACGGGGCCCTGACCGACACCGTGGCCTCGCTTCCGGGGTCGCGTTTCGAGCCGGTGAGCGACCTCCCCGGGTTCTTCCTCATGCCTGTTTTCCAGGCAAACTCAGTGGTCGCGGCTCGCGAAAACACCATCGCCATGGCCAGCGCCCGGAATCCCGAGGTTCGCATTCTCGATGCGGAGTTCCGACTGCGCCGGATCATTCGCTGGCTGGACCCGGACAGGCGTGTGACCGATCGGCACGTCCAGGCCTTCCGCGAGGACTACGTGGCGGGGCGCGGGGGCCGGGACAGCCCTGGTTGGAGCGCGGCGGACGAAGCCTCCGTCGGCGACTCGCGGTCCGTCGCCGAGCTCTTCCCCACCGCTTCCGACCTCATGCTTGGCCGTGACGGCCGCCTGTGGGTGAAGCGCTTCGCGAAACCGCGCGAGGAGGCGGAGTGGATGGCGTTCGGTCCGGAGGGCGGCTTCGTCTGTCATCTTGCGCCGGGACGCGACCTCACACCATACGAATTCGGCTCCGACTACATGCTCGCGCTCGGTCTGGATGACCTGGGCACGGAGCGGGTAGTGATGTACCGGTTGCACGCACCGGACAACCGGGACGGCGGCTGATTCGTCACGTACCGCCGCGGGTAGCGGTTTTGAGCTGTACGGGTTAACTGGCGCGGGGTGCTGCCGCGCTGATCGGCAACTCCACTACCTCAGCAGCTCGGGCAGCACCTCCCCCGCCTTTCCCTTCAGCGCCACCGCGGCCGCGCCCGTCAGCCCCGTCTCCTCGGTGTTGACTTCGATGATGCGTCCGCCGGCGCGCAGCGTAGCCAACGGGATGGCGGCGGCGGGATAGACGACCGCGCTGGTCCCGATCACGAGGCACAGATCCGCCCGTTCAGCCATGGACTGGGCGCGCCCGAGCACGTCCGGATCGAGCATCTCTCCGAAGAGCACCACATCGGGGCGGCGCAGACCGCCGCAGTCGGCGCAGCGCGGAAGGGAGTCGCCCAGCGGCTCGGCCTCGGCGCGGGCGCCGCAATGGTTGCACCGGTCGCGCGCGATCGCGCCGTGAATCTCCACGGGCAGGGCGGCGTCCGGCGGCCCGTTGCCTGCCTCTTCGTGGGCAGCCCGCGTATGGAGCCCGTCGACGTTCTGCGTCACCAGGCCCTGGGCGCCCCGGCGCAGGAAGAACCGCGCCAGCGCGCGGTGGCCGTCGTTGGGTACGCATGTCCCCAGAAAGCTCCGGCGCCAGGCGTACCACTCCCAGACCGTTTCGGGATCGCGCTCGAAGGCGTCGATCGTCGCGAGTTCCTCGGGCCGGTAGTTGCGCCACAGCCCGCGATGGCCGCGAAACGTCGGCACGCCGGACTCGGCGGAGATGCCCGCACCCGTCAACGCGACCACGCGGTCGGAATCGGCCACCAGCTCCCGGGCCTCGCGTATCGGTCCGTCATCCGCGGGGCTTCCCCCGCTGGCGTCTCCTGCCATATTTCTCGCTTCCGTAATCCAATTGCGGTTCGGCCGTATCTCCCCGGGTCCATTCGGACCCAACCCCTACCCACCACCATGGGAACACAAGCACATGCATGACGAAACCATTGCCATCCATCTTGGCTACGACTCGGAACCTACGACGCACGCCGTCGCGGTGCCCGTCTACCAGACGGTCGCCTATGAGTTCGACGACGCCCAGCACGGCGCCGACCTCTTCAACCTTGCCGTCCCCGGCAACATCTACACCCGCATCATGAACCCCACGCAGGCCGTTCTCGAGGAGCGGGTCGCGCGCCTGGAGAAGGGCGTCGCGGCGCTGGCCCTGTCCTCCGGCAGCGCCGCGGTGAACTACTCGATCCTCAACCTGGCCAGGGCCGGTGACAACATCGTCTCGGTGCCCCAGCTCTACGGCGGCACCTACACCCTCTTCGCGCACATGCTGCCCCAGCAGGGCATCGACGTGCGTTTCGCCGAGGGCGATTCCCCCGACGACCTCGCCCGGCTCATCGACGACCGCACCCAGGCAATCTTCTGCGAGAGCATCGGCAACCCGGCGGGCAACATCGTGGATCTGGCCGCCGTGGCGGACATGGCGCGGGCCCACGGCATCGCGACCATCGTCGACAACACGGTCGCCACGCCCGCGCTCCTCAAGCCGGTCGAGCACGGCTTCGACATCATCGTCCACTCCCTGACCAAGTACATGGGAGGACACGGCAGTTCACTGGGCGGCGCCATCGTCGATTCGGGCAACTTCCCGTGGGCCGAGACCAACGGGCGCTACCCGATGTTCACCACTCCGGAGCCCAGCTATCACGGCGTCGTCTACACAGAGGCGCTCGGACCGGCGGCGTACATCGGTCGGGCGCGCACGGTCCCGCTGCGCAACACGGGGTCGGCGATCTCCCCGTTTAACGCCTTCCAGATCATGCAGGGCATCGAGACGCTCAACCTGCGCATGGAGCGGCACTGCGAGAACGCGCTGGCCGTGGCGACGCACCTGCAGGACCACCCGAAGGTCGAATGGGTCCAGTACGCGGGCCTTCCCGGCGATCCGTACCATGACCTGGCCGTGCGGTACCTGGGCGGACGGGCGTCGGGGATCCTCACCTTCGGCGTGAAGGGCGGCTTCGATGCCGGCGTCCGCTTCTACGACGCGCTGCAGTTGTTCAAGCGGCTGGTCAACATCGGCGACGCAAAGTCGCTGGCCTGCCACCCGGCTTCCACCACGCACCGGCAGCTGACCGAAGAGGAGCAGTTGAGCGTGGGCGTGCGTCCGGAGACCATCCGGCTGTCGGTTGGGATCGAGCACATCGACGACATCGTCGAGGACCTCGACCAGGCGCTGGCGGCGGCCTAGCCGGCCTGCCAGCCTGAGCCGTGCACCGTCCTGCTGCGGCCCGTGGCGTCGCGACTCCGCTTCGCCACGGGCCCTGTGCGCCGTGCTCAGTTCCCCGTGCGCACGTACTTCGTCAGCCCGCCCCCGGCGGCGGCCAGCGAAATCGGCCCCTCCGCGGCGTACACGTTGCCTTCCCAGTCGGCTGCGACGCCCTCACCGGCGAAGCCGTGCGGACGCTCCTCGGAGATGTCGTGCGGCGGGATGAACGCGGTCACCCGGTCCTCCGACGCGTGGCCGATCCGGATCCCGGTCATCCAGCCCTCGTGGTTGTTGGGGTTGGACTCGGAGTCGATGGCGTACAGGTTGTCGTCCGCGTCGATGAACAGCCCGCTGATGCGGCTGAACTCGTAGTACGAATCCAGGTAGTTGCCGTCCTGGTCGAAGATCTGGATACGGTGGTTGCCGCGGTCCGCGACGAAGAGTCGGCCCTGCGAGTCGAACGCCATGCCGTGCGGGGTACGGAACTCGCCCGGACCGTCGCCGATCTGGCCCCACTCCATGATGTACTCGCCCTCCGGCGAGAACTTGATGATGCGCCCGGTCGAGCCCTCGGGCGGGTTGGCGTTCTGCCCGCTGTGCCCGTCCGAGACGAAGATGTCCCCGTTCGGCGCCGTGATCACGTCGCAGGGCTGGTTGAACAGGCCGGGTTCAACGCCAACCCTCCCCGGCTGCCCAAGGGTCAACAGCACCTCGCCCTCGGGACTGAACTTGATGACCTGGTGGCCCTTGTCCACCGTACCCATGGAGTCGGTGACCCAGACGTTGCCGTCCGCGTCCACGTGGATCCCGTGCGGCAGGACGAAGAGTCCCGCACCGAAGCTGGCGAGAATCTCGCCCGTCTCACGGTGAAACTTGAAGATCGGATCGACCAGGGTCTCCGCGCAGCCGCCGGCCAGTCCCACCCCGCCGCAGCGGTCGTAGGCCCAGATATGACCGTCGATCGGGTCGATGTCGACCCCGGCCGTCGAGCCCCATTCGCGTTCGTCGGGCAGGTCTACCCAGTCGTTCATGACCTCGGAGGCCGGGTTGGGCAGGTCCCCGGCCGCCGGATCAGGGACCGCAGTCGGATCGGCCGGCACCGAGTCCTGCTCGTCGGCGCTCTCGTACGCGCAGCCGGCCATCGCCAGCAGGCCGAAGAGCGCGACGAGCGCCCACGTCGGCGAGACTGTGCGGCTGTCAGTGGCTGTTCCGGGCTTGTTCATGGCTAATCCCCTCGGTTTGAAGCTGGCCGCTGTGGGCACCCGGCCCTGGGGATCCGGGCGTCGGGTTCCGGAACCCCCTGAACTGGCATGCTGCGTCGGCAGAGGCCCGCTAGTCAAGACGAAAGCGCGGTCTGGCTGGCTGGCGCACCGTTCCCAGGGTAACTTGCGGGCATGATTGGCCGGGTCTCTGTGTGCGCGGCGCTTGCCGTGCTGCTCCATGTGGTCTCCGCGCCCGCCGCGGCCCAGGAGGGCACGATCACGGGCCGGATCACGGACCTCGAGACCGGTGATCCGGTGGCGGATGCGGCGGTTCAGGTGCTCGGGCTGGAAGCAGGAGCGGTCGGGACCAGCGAGTCCGGGACCTTCAGCATAGCAGTCCCGGCGGGCACCCACTCCATCGTCGTGACCCGTATCGGCTACGAAACCTCCCGCACCGACGGCGTAGGCGTCGCGGCGGGCGGATCGGTCTCGGTCGATATCCAGCTGCGCTCCCAGGCGCTGGCGCTCAACCAGCTGGTGGTAACCGTGTCGCGCCGCGAGGAAAAGGAGCTCGACGCCCCGGCCTCGGTCTCCACGCTGACCGGGGAGCAGATCGCGCGGATGATCGCGCGCACCCCGGCGGACCACATCAAGACGTTGCCCGGTGTCGATCTCGCGGCAACAGGACTCACGCAGAGCTACGTGGTGGTGCGGGGATTCAACAATGTCTCCTCGGGACGCCTGCTGAGCATCGTCGACAACCGCTACGCCCGCATTCCGGCGCTCAGGATCAACGCCATCAACATGATCCCCACCACGGACATGGACGTCGAGCGCATCGAGCTGGCGCGGGGACCGGGCGCGGCGCTCTATGGTCCCAACGCGGCGGAGGGCGTGATGCACATCATTACCTCCTCCCCGATCGACAAGCCGGGCACGACGGCGTCGATGGCCGGCGGAGAACGCTCGCTGTTCCAGTTCCTGTTGCGCAGCGCCCATCGGGTTTCGGATCGCTTCGGACTGAAGGTCTCGGGTCAATACCTCCGCGGCGTCGACTGGGAATACGAGGACCCGTGGGAGGTCGCGGCGCGCCAGCAGATCCCCGGGCACCCGCGCATAGGCGTCCGCGATCCGCTGAACGAAAGGTTTTTCGCCGACATCCGGACGGATTTCCGTTTTTCCGACGATGGCGAGTTCATTGTCTCGGGGGGGCTGAACAACTCCCTCAGCAGCATCAACCTCACCTCCGTCGGCTCGGCCCAGACGCACGACTGGCAGTACCGCTACGGGCAGGCCCGGTTGCTGAAGGGGCGCCTGTTCGGGCAGTTCTTCCTGAATCAGACGCACTCGGGCGACAACAGCTACCTGCTTCGCAGCGGGGAGCCGATCGTCGACCGTTCGCGCACCATGGCGGCCCAGCTGCAGCATGGCCTGGACCTCGGCGACCGGCAGAGCCTCACCTACGGATTCGACTGGCAGCGTACCGAGCCCCGCTCCCAGGGCACGATCTACGGCCGCAACGAGGACGACGACATCGTGGTCGAAGCCGGGGCATATCTGCACTCGGAGACGCGGCTGGGGAACCGCGTTGACCTCGTGACCGCGTTCCGGATCGACGACCATAACCGGTTGGCCGACCTGAACGTCTCGCCCCGCGCCGCGCTGGTCTTCCGCCCTGCCGAGGGCCAGAACCTGCGGCTGACCTACAACCGCGCCTTCGCTACGCCCGGCACGTCCGCCCTCTTCCTGGACATCCCGACGGG
This sequence comes from Gemmatimonadota bacterium, assembly GCA_009844885.1. Classification (GTDB taxonomy): domain Bacteria; phylum Gemmatimonadota; class Gemmatimonadetes; order Longimicrobiales; family Gaopeijiaceae; genus Bin94. Next base: position 36,369 of record VYAQ01000001.1, on the reverse strand, counting down.
GTTCCTGCCGCTGGCTCCGGACATCGGCTATACGTTGCGCGCCCTCGGGGTGCCGGCGGGAGGGCTGACCTTCGCGGATCGGTGCCCCGGCGGACTCATGGACTACTGCATGCGCTCGCCTTTCATGGCCGGCCAGCTTCCGGCGAACGCGGCGCTGTTCTGGGACGCGCTGGTCATGCAGTTCGCCCCGGCGGCGATGCAACAGTTCCTGATGGGTCCCGGGAACCTCGCCACCGACCCGGCGCTGGCCACCGTCTTTCGGCGTCTCAACACGGATGCGCTCGGACCCGAAGGCGGCGACGTCTTCCCGCTCGATACCGGACCGTCGGACCTTCCCGGGCTGGTGCCCACCGTGTTCAACAGCATCGAAGCGGGATACAAGGGGCTGCTCGGCGACCGTGTTCGCCTGGCGGCCGACGTGTACTTCGCAGACGTCGAGAACTTCGTCGGTGCGCTGAAGGTGGAGTCTCCGAACGTCTTCCTCGATCCGGCCTCGACCGGCCTCTTTCTCGCGAGCCGTCTGGGTCCCCTGGTTCAGGCAGGGGTCGTCACGGCGGACCAGATTGCCGCGCTGGCCGAGGGCCTCGCTTCCGTTCCGGTCGGAGTCGTGGCCCCGGACCAGCTCGACGCCCCGGATGTGGTTCTCGCCTCTCGCAACTTCGGGTCCGCCAGCTACTGGGGCACCGACCTGTCGGCCCGGATCATCGCTTCCGACCGGTTGAGCCTGACGGCCGGCTACTCGTTTCAGAGCAAGGAGTGCTTCGATTTCGACGAGGACGGCGCGTGTCCCGGCAGCGACGACCTCGCGCTGAACGCCCCGAGCCACAAGGGCTCGATGGGCTTCGCATTCACGGATCGTGCGGCGGGGTTCCTCTTCGATGGCCGCTGGCGGTTCTCCGATGGCTTCGACATGAGATCCGGCGTCTTCGCCGGCCCGGTGGAGGCCTACCACGTGCTGGACGTGACGGCCGGCTATCAACTGCCCTTCCAGCCGAGCGCGCGGCTGGAGCTGACGGTGTACAACGCGCTGAACAACCTGCACCGGGAATTCGTCGGAGCTCCGGAACTGGGACGGCTGGCCCTGGTACGGGTACGGTACGACCTCTAGTCCTCTGCCCCATGATCCGGTCGCCCATCCAGCCTCGGCTGATCCACAGGTTGGTGGCGCTCCTCTCGGTTGCAGCCCTGTCTTCCGCATGCGAGAACGGCACGGTGGAGCCGGAGAACCCCACGGTCACCGGCAATTGGGTTGGAACCGGCGTCTCGGCCGGGGCCCTTGAGGAATGGAGCTTCGACCTGGAGGAGGCTCCCGCCGGGACCGTCACCGGCTCGTTCGTCCTCCGGGTCGAGAGGCTGGTGTTTTCCGGAACCCTCAGCGGCACCCACGAATACCCCGCGTTACTCCTCGACCTCGACATGACCTTCTTTGGGCAGATCGTGTCCGGGTCGTACAGGGGACAACTGACCTCGCCCGAGAGCATCGAAGGGGAATATCAGCTCGTGGACGACCCCCAGACCCTGGATCTGGAACGGCTTGGGACATGACTGCCGCAGTGCGCGGCCGGCATCCGGCTACGGCAGCCGATAACGTTCCAGATAGGCCAGGTCCAACTCGTCGAAGGTGACGATGTAGACGTGCGCAGGGCCGAAGCCCGCCACGATCCGGTCGCTCTCAAGGGTCAGCGCCCTGACCAGCTGCCCACTGCGGTTGAACAGGTCGTAGCGGGTGTCGCTGTCCGCGGGCAGGTGCCGGCGAACCCAGGCTCGGCCAAGCGGATCCACGCGCACCACCGCGTTGTGAAAGGCCGGCTTGACGTCGTGCCAGGTGTAGTCGTCGTAGTCGACCTCTTCGTCCGGTGGCCCGAATCCCCCGCGCGAGAAGTTGGTGGTCCTGGCGCCGTCCTCGCTCACTCCGGAATCCATGGAAATCCCGCCGTGACGTTGCGCTGCCCGCAGGTCCTCCGCCATATCGGTCCTGGTGACGGGAACTGGTGCGTACGGGATGGTGTCGCCGTAGGTCACGGCACCGTTCGGCGCCATCCAGTTCACGCCATAGTGCCCGGCTCGGGCAATCACCACCGATCCGTCGGGGGCCACGCCCCATGCGTCCTGGGGCGACAGTCGAATCGGAATGACGTAAGTGCCGTCGTCGGTCTCGGTGATCTCGTACTCGCGCAGCTTGTATCTGGCCACGGTGTCCACCGCCGCGGTTGTCAGACCGACCCGCAGAATCGCGCCGCTGTCCGGTGGCGGATAGCCTCCCAGGACCGATACAAAGGCGTTGCCTTCCCCATCGACGGCGTCGGGCAGCACCATGACCGGAGCCTCGTCCCCGGCGAACGTGGCGATCGGGCGACTCGCGCCAAACCCGAGATCCGGCCCGATCCGCACCAGCCGCGCATTGCCCAGGTCCACGAGGAGAATGGAGTCGCCCTGGAAGGGCCAGACCGCGTCGGGTTGCAGGTATTCACCCGGGCCCTCACCCAGACCGCCCACCACGGTGCGCGTGCCATCGTCCATGTCGACGCGGTAGAGCGCCTTCCCCAGCGGGTCGGCCACCAGGACGTGACCGTCCGGAAGTTCGACGGCGGTGTGCACGTAGCCAAAGTCCTCGGGAAAGACCGCGTCGGCTGGGCCGAGCGACTCGGCTTGCACGAAGTTGTCCGTGGTCCCGCCGCCGGTGCCCGAATCGCCGCAGGCGTACACACAGAGGGCCGCGGCGACAGCCCATCCGGCGTGCCTGGCTGCGGGAAGGCTGCTCACTCGACGGCGCTCCCTGTTAGAGTTAGACCAATGACTCCCGCATGTCCGCGGTGAATGTCGATATCCCCACTACGCAGGGCATACCGGCTCGGTGTCGCGCAAAGCCCAAGGCATCCGGATCGACGACCGGGGAGCGGTTCCGACCCGTCCCCCCGGCCCCATCCGGCACGCGGAACGCCTGGACCCCGCCATCTTCGCCTTCCCGGTGGAGAAGATGCGGAGCGGCTACTACTCCGATAAGTACTTCGTGCGGGCGCGCGAGATGCTGCTCGCCCAGGGTCGCGGGCCCCTGGTCACCATGCAGGTGTTTCAGAAGCACGATGCCGTGGTCGCCGGCACCGACGAGGCGATCGCCATCCTGAAGCTCTGCCTCACGGAAGGGTACGACTTCAGCGATCTCGAGGTGAGCGCCCTGCGCGACGGGGATCGTGCCCACCCCTGGGAGACGGTCATGCTGATCACCGGTCCGTACCCGGCCTTCGCGCACCTGGAGACGCTGTACGCCGGGGTGCTGGCCCGCCGGACGCGCATCGCCACCAACACCCGCGCGGTCGTCGAGGCCGCCTGGCCCAAGCCCGTCATGTTCTTCCCAGCCCGCCACGATCACTGGATGGTGCAGACCGGCGACGGCTGGGCTGCCCACATCGCGGGCGCGATCGGGGTGTCGACCGATGCGCAGGCATCGTGGTGGGGGTCGTCCGGGATCGGCACCGTGCCTCATGGACTGATCGCAGCCCACGGCGGTGACACGGTGGCCGCGACGAAGGGGCTCGCCGGGCAGCTCTCGGACGACGTTCAGATCGTGTCGCTGGTGGACTTCGACAACGACAGCGTGGCCACCTCGCTGGCGGTTGCGCGTGCCCTGGGCGACCGGCTCTGGGGGGTGCGGCTGGACACGTCCGGCACCATGGTGGATCGGGCGATGGTCGGCGAGATGGGCGACTTCGACCCGCGCGGCGTCAACCGCCACCTGGTTCACAAGGTGCGCGACGCGCTGGACGGCGCAGGCTTCCAGCGGGTGAAGATCGTCGTTTCCGGAGGGTTCGCCGCCGACAAGATCCGGGCCTTCGAGGAAGCCGGCGTGCCGGCGGATTCGTATGGCGTGGGATCGGTGCTCATGCGTGGCTCCTTCGACTACACCGCCGATATCGTGCTCGTCGAGGGTGAGCCGGTGGCCAAGGCCGGCCGCTGGTTTCGTGCGAACGACAGGCTGGAGCTGGTGACATGAGCGGGGGAGAGAGAGCGGCCCGTCCCGCGCTGGTGGGGTGGATCGTCGATGTGCAGGTCGACTTCATGGACCCGGCAGGCCGGCTCTATGTCCGCGACCTCTTCGACGACTCCGATCCGGGGGCCATTACAATCATTCCCGCGCTGGAAGCTGCAACGGCCTGGATGCGGGAGCACTGCGACATCCTTGTCTACACGGGCGACTGGCACGGCCTCGAAGATCCCGAAATCGACGCCGTCGCCCCGGATCCCGCCCGCGACACCTACCCCCCGCACTGCATGGGGCGCTCACCGGACCCGGACGAACGTGCCGGCGCTCAGGTGATTGCGGAGATTCGCCCGGTCGACCCGGTGGTGCTGGCACATGATGCTGGCGCGGATGCCGCGGAGGCGGTCGCGCGGCGCGCCGTTGCAGAGCGGCGCCCGGTGTTCGTGCAGAAAACGCGCTTCAACGTGTTCAAGGGGAACCCGGGTTGCGAGGCGTTCGTGACGTCGCTGGTTGCGGCACTGGGCCGCCCGGCCGAGTTCGTGGTGATCGGCGTCGCGCGGGACGTGTGCATGACCCAGGCCGTGGACGGGCTGCAGGCGCGCGGCTACGCGGTCTTGGCGGTCCGGGACACAACGTGGGGACTGGGACTCGAACCCGAAGAGGTCACGCTGGCGCGCTGGGCGGAGAAGGGCAGGGTGGTAACGCTGGCGGAGCTGGAGGCGGCCGGCTTGTGAAGTTGCTTCCCGGCCCCTGGTCGCGGCGCCCGTCGCCTGGTGCCGCCCCCTACCCCTCCGGGAGCGCGTACCGCTCGAGGTAGGCCAGGTCCAGTTCGGTGAAGGAGACCATGTAGACGGACTCGGCGCCGAAGCCCGCCACGCGCCGGTCGCCGTCCAGCGTGACGGCGGCCACCAGATTTCCCTGTCGGTCGAAGAGGTCGTATGCGGTGCTGCGGCCCGCAGGCACATGACGCCGCACCCACGCGCGGCCCCGTGGGTCGACCCGAACGGTTGTAGAATGTAAAGCAGGCTTTACATTTGGCCAACTATAGTTGTCATAATCGGGCTCTTCCGACCTGCCGGAGCCGCCGCGGTAGAAAGTCGTCGTCGCCTCGCCGGAAGCGGAACTCGTCATGCTCATGCCCACACCAGCGTGACGGCGCCTGTCACGGAAATACTCCTCCATCTCGGCCACTGTGATGGTGATGGGTTCGTAGCCGACAGTGTCGCCGCGAGTTACCGAACCGTCCGGGCTGTGCCAGTCCACGCCGTAACCCACGGAGCGGGCCACGACCACCGTTCCGTCCGCAGCAACCCCCCAGGCGTCGGCTGGAGACAGCGGAATCGGCGAAATGGAAATCCGGTTCGAAGACTCGTCGATCACCACGTCCGTGCGCTTGTAGGTGCCAGCCGTATCCGCCGTTCCCTCGGTCAGGCCAATACGGAGGATTGTGCCGGGCGCTTCGGGATCGGCCGCGAAGCCCCCGAGTGCGGCGGCGTAGACGTTCCCTGCAATGTCGACCCCGGCAGGAAGCGCCATCACAAAACTCCCGTCATCCTGCGGGCGGCCGATAGGGTGCGCTGCGCCGAATCCGAGATCCGGACCCAGGCGAACGAGCCGTCCGTTGCCGAGGTCAACCAGCAAGGTGGAGTCTCCCGGCAGCGGCCAGACCGCGTCGGGCTGCCGGTACTCCTCCGGTCCCTCGCCCACGCGGCCCACCACGGTGCGCGTGCCCGCGTCCATGTCCACCCGGTAGAGCGTGTTGCCGAGCGGATCCGGGACCAGGACATCGCCGCCGCGCAGCTCGCGCACGGCCTGAACGTATCCGAAGTCTTCCGGGAAGACGGCTTCCGGGGCACCGAGTGGTGTGGCCTGGGGCCCGGCCGAGCCGTCTTCGCCGCTCTCGGAGCATGCCTGGCAGAGGAGGAGCCCGACTAGCAGTATCCGGGGTCGTGAAACACAGCGGTTCATGCCTGTTGCGACACCCCTGGGCCCGTCGTCGGTTGCTTCGATCCCCGGCAGCCGCCAGGCGCTAGCGGTACCGGATCCCCTCCTTGAACACCATGTCCACCTCGCGCAGCACCCAGATGTCTTCGAGCGGGTTGCCGTCCACGACGATCACGTCGGCGAGCTTCCCGGCCTCGATAGTGCCGAACTCGTCTTCCATCCCCAGTAGCTCCGCGCCCCGGCGCGTTGCCGAGACGATCGCCTCCATCGGCGTCATCCCGAGCTCGATGAAGATCTCGAGTTCGCGCACGTGGTTCCCGCTCTCGTGGAAGTTGAGCCGGGTGCCCTTGTCGGTCCCCATCGCGATCGGCGCACCCGCGGCGATCAGCTTGGCGAGATTCAGGCGTCCCAGCTCGTAACCGGCCCGCTGCTTCTCCAGCGCCTCCGGGTCGCGTTCGAGGTCTCTGGCCACCCATTCACGGGCCTCCTGGACCATGTCGGCGGGGGCGTGGCGAATGTACCACGGATCCTCGAGGCGGCTGGGGTCCTCCATGTAGGTTACGTACACCTCGCGCACGACCATGAGCGACACGGAGTAGACGTTCTGGTCCACGAAGCGCTGCACCAGTTCGTCCGAAAACTCGCCCTGCGGCCCCACTTCCTCCTCGCTCACCAGGGTGGGGTGTTCCATGGCGTCCACGCCCGCATCCAGCACCGCGACAATGCTCTCGATCGACGACGTGTGGGTCGTGACCCGCAGTCCGTGCGCGTGCGCTTCGTCCACGATCTCGGTGAGGGCCTCGGTGGCGAGTTCCGGGGGCTCGTTTTCCGGCCCGCTGTGGCTCGACACCTTGATGAAGTCGACTCCGCGCTCGGCGTAGTCGGCGACGATCTCCCTGCCGTGGGCGCCGTCGCGCACGGGCAGCCTCATCGCGGCCCGCGCGTATTCCACGCCTTCTGGCGGGATGCCGAAAAAGACCGAATCGGTGGGATCGTCGAACATCCGGTAGACGCCCGGGTAGTTCAGGATCGTCCCCGAAGTGAAAAGGCGGGATCCGGCGATAAGTCCGCTCTCGACGTGCTCGCGCAAACGGATCATCTCCTCGAGCGGATCCATGGTGTCCCGCGAAGTGGTGATCCCCTGCATGAGGCTCGCGTTCAGGTTCCGCGCCCCGATCTCGTAGTAGTCGCGGTAGCGTCCCGCGAAGTACGCCGGGTGGTTGGACTGCCCATCGAAGATGATGTGGCTGTTCCCCTCGATCATCCCGGGCATGACGGTCTTGCCGGCCACGTCGATGACCCTGGCGTCCGCCGGCACGGCCACGCTGCTGGCTGACCCGGCCGCCACAATGCGGTCGCCGCCGATCACCACCACGGCATCATCCACCGCCACGGCGCCCGTCCCGTCGATCAGGCGGCCGCCCACCAGCGCGGTGACGTCACCGCCTGTCCCGGGAGGCACGCAGGCGGCGGTCAGCACGATGGCCAGTGCCAGGGGGCCCCGGATGAAAGTGTGGTTGCGTGCGGCCCTCTCAGCCGCTCGCATCGTTCGTTCCGTCATGATTTCGCTCCAGATCGGATCATGGTTGCCCCGCTTGGGCCGGCCCCAGGTACGTGGCGAACCAGCGCACGAGCCACTGCAGGCGCTCAAGCCGGTGAAGGGGCTGGCCGGACCTCGGAAGGCCGTGCCCTTCGTCGGGGAAGCGCACGAAGAGAGACGGCACTCCCTCGCGAGCCAGCGCCCGGTACATTTCCTCGCCCTGGCTGACCGGCACGCGGAAGTCCAGTTCGCTGTGCAGGACCAGGGTCGGAGTCGTGATGCGGTCCGCGTAGGCCACCGGAGACGATTCCCACAGCCGCGTCGCGGCCTCCCAGGGAGTCCCGCCGAGCTCGAGCTCGACCCAGGAAGGGATGTCGGCCGTGCCGAAGAAGCTGATCCAGTTGGAGATGCTCCGCTGCGTAACGGCGGCGGCGAAGCGGTCGGTGTGCCCGATCACCCAATTGGTCATCAGGCCGCCGTAGCTGCCCCCCGTGACGCCAAGCCGGGCAGGATCGATCCACGCGTGCGTGGCGAGGGCCGCGTCCAGGCCGGCCATGATGTCGTCGAACGCCTTGCCGACCAGGTCGCCGGTGACCGCGTGCTCGAATGTCTGACCGTAGCCGGTGCTGCCGCGCGGGTTGGTGAAGAGGACGCCCCAGCCCTGCCCCGCGAGAATCTGGAACTCCAGGCTGAACCCGGTGCCGTACATGCCGTAGGGGCCGCCGTGGATTTGGAGGACCAGCGGGTAGGTGGCGTCGGCCCGCATGTCCGGTGGCCGCATGATCCAGCCGTGGACGTCCCAGTCGTCGGCCCCCCTGTACCAGAACGCCTCTGCATCGGCGAGTTGTCGCGACGCGCGCCAATCGTCGTTGAAGCCCGAAAGCGCCCGGCCGGCGGAGCCATCCACCGGTTCTCCAGCTGCCGCCATTGCGCCACCGGGTGCGAGAAACACCTCCGCCGGAGCGGTGGGCGTGGTCCACAGATACGCCAGCGTGCCATCGGAACCGACTGCGAAATCGGTTGCCTGCCCTGTGCCCGCCACGACCGTGTGGTGAGCCCCGTCCAGGCCGAGTCGGTGGATCTCGACGTTCCCTTCGATCTGGAACGAGACCGCGAGGTTAGCTGCGGGCGTCCAGGCGAAGCTGGACGGAGTGTGATCGATGTCGCCAGTCAGGTTGCGGGGCACGCCGCCGTCGCCGCTCGCCAGCCAGATCTGGTGCTGGGACCCGTAGTCGTGCGGGTCGCTGTTGCCCCGGAACGCGAGCCACTCGCCATCGTGCGACCAGCGCGGTGCCGCATCCGTGCCCGGTCCGCCCGAAAACCACTCGGCTTCCCCCCCTGCCGCGGCCACGATCCAGATGTCGGTGTTCCGATTGAAGTCCGGTTCTTCCGTACGGTTGGAGACGAACGCGATCCTGTCGCCGTCCGGAGACCAGGCGGGTTCCGAATCCTCGAAGGGCCCGTTGGTGACCTGCACGGGCTTCTCTCCGTCGATGGAAACCACGAAGACGTGGGGATAGGACGACCCGAGATAGGTCGTGCCGGCCCTGTAACGCAGGCGGTCCGCCACAATGAGGTCACCCGACTCCGACTCGACGGCTTCTCCCAGCAGTTGCTCGGCGACCGCTGGCTCGCTCACCTCGGAGACCACCGCAAGGCGGCGGGAGTCGGGGGCCCAGGCCAGCGTCGAAATGCCGGATTCAAAGTCCGTGATCCGCTGGGCGTCTCCGCCCGCGGCCGGGCGAACCCAGAGCTGCTGCGACCCGCTCCGGGACGACCGGAACGCGAGCCACTGCCCGTCCGGAGACCATCTGGGCGACTGGTCGCCGTCGCCCGCGGTGAACGGGTTGAGTTCTCCCGTGGCCAGGTCGGCCTCCCAGACGGCCCTGCGGTAGGCGTTGGCTTCCCGGTCGAGGCGGCTGGTCACGAACGCGAGCCGCCCCCCACTGGGGTGAAGGTCCAGCTCGGCGACTTCCACCACTCGAAAGAGGTCGTCGGGCGACACACGGGCGGGCCCGGACCCCACTGCCGGGTCGGTGTCTCGGCTGGCCGGATCGCAGCTGGCTGCCGCGGTCGCCAAACAGAGGCCGATCAGCGCTCCGCGGGCTCTTCGCGCAGATACCGGTCCAGGTATTCGGCGATACGGCGATAGTAGTCCGAGCGGGCGCGGGGCCCTTGTATTCCATGGGCCTCGTCGGGATAGAAGATCCATTCGAAGGTGGTCCTTCCGTGCGCGAGAAGTTCGTTGACGAGTGCCGCGGCGTCGAGGTGCATGGTGTCCTGAATACCGCTCAGGATGAGCATGGGGCGAACCAGGTTGGCGGCGTACGTGATGGGGGAGCCCCGGCGAGTCCCTTCGGGGTTTTCCCAGGGAAAGCCGAAGTGCTCCTCGTTGTAGCCCGGCGCCAGGTAGAAAAAACGCTCCCAGTCGGTGACCGGAGCGCTGGACACCCCGACCGCGAACGTCTCCGGAGACCGCAACAGGGCGCTGGCGACCATGAATCCGCCGTAGCTGTGGCCCCAGATGCCGATGCGGTCCATGTCGACGTATCCCAGACCCCTCAGGAACTCGACGCCGCCGAGCACATCGGCCACGTCCACGTCGCCGAGACGGTCGAAGACGTCCATCCGGAACTTGCGGCCGTAGCCGGCACTGCCTCGGAAGTCGACGTCCAGGACCACGTAGCCCGCTTGCGCGAGGTAGCGGTTGAACGCGGTCTGGTCCAGGCGCATCCAGCCTCGGAACACGCTCTGCGCGTACCCCGCGCCATGCACGAAAACCACGGCCGGGTATTTGCTTGCCGCGTCGAATCCGTGCGGCCGGAAGATCCTGCCCGTGACCGCGCTGCCGTCGTCGGGGCTGGGGAACCGGACGATTTCGGGTGTTCGCAGGCGATATTCCTCCAGCCAGGCGGGAACGGCGAGTGAGGTGAGCTGAAGTGGAGCGTCGGAGTCGACCTCCTGCACGTACAGTTCGGGCAGCGCGGTGTGGTTGCTGTGGAGATAGGCCACCCGGGAGCCGTCGGGCGAGGGCGTGGAAGAGAGGTTCACGCCCGGCAGCGGCGTGACGCGCCGCCACTCCCCACCCGCCGCGGGGACCTCGTACAGGTGGCGCTCCGGCGTACCGGCTTCGTTCGACGGAAACAGAATCGTCCGCCCCCCCCGCGACCACACCGGGGTGACCTCGAAGCGGTCGTACACCTGGTTGCTGGTGACCGTGAAGTCGCCCGACGTGATCTGGAGCGGCCGGGGATCGTCGGCGCGGGCGTCGATCGTGTAGACGTGGTTCCAGTCGGTGCGCTCGGACGTAAAGAGGAGGCGCCGGGAGTCCGGCGACCACGCCACCCAGATGGCGAGCGGCGAGATCCACGCATCCACTTCCTCGCGCCAGATGGTGCGGACCTCGCCAGTCGCGGGCGACGCAATCCGGATTTCGCGCGCCGTGTGATCCAGCGACAGCCAGTTGATCGCGACCGAGTTGCCGTCCGGGGACCAGTACGCGCCGCTCCCACCCCGCAGAGAGTAGCGCTCGCCCTCGGGCGGTCCCAGCCAGGTGGTTTCGCCCCCTGTGGCCGGGATCACGCCGAGTCGCACACGCCCGTAGCCGATCAGCGTGAATCTTACGCCGATGATGAGGCCCGAGAAGTCGGTGTACCGGAACCGGCGCTGTTCGTCGGTCGCCTGCGCTGTGTAGAGGATCTTCGTGCCGTCCGGCGACCAGCGCGGCTGAAGGTTGTGCCACCCCTCGCCATGCGAGCTGGTTAGCTGCCGCACACCGCCGCCCTTCAGGTCGAGGACCCAGAGCTCGCTCTCACGAATGTAGGCGAGTTTGCTGCCGTCCGGCGACAGCACCGGATCAGGGCCGTTGAAGTACTGCTGGGGCGTGTAGCCGGGCGAGGTGGCGCCGAAGTCCACCAGGGTGCGCGCGGCCCCCGTGCCGGCGTCGGCGGCGCGGATGTCGCCCCCGGCCAGGTAGAGCAGCGTACCTCCGTCAGGGGTCCAGGGCTCGGGGAGCAGAGTGCGCATCACAGGCTCGCCGGACCGATCCGGATCGTCGGTCCGCCTCAGGGACAGTCGTCGAACCGTGCCGTCGACATCTGCGATGAAGATCGCGCTGGAGTTGGTTTCCCCCTCGCCGACCGTAAACGCGATTCGCTGCCCGTTTGGCGACCACTCCGGGGCGGACAGCTGGCGGAAGGTCCACAGGTTGTCCGTCGTCAGCTGCGGTGCCTCCTGCGCGATTGCGGGAGCCGCCAGGAGGGAAATCCCGGCAACTAGACCCGCAACCGGACCCCGGGACACCCGCCCCGCAGGGAACGGCCGGGGGGCGGGCCTCTGGTGGGCGCGGCCCATCATCCGCTGATCTGCCGGTCGGCGAGCGGCCTTCGTGGCGGAGACAACGCGTCGGGAGAAATGGGAATTCATCGCGCACCTCCGGTAACGGAACGGCGAGGTGCCGCGCTGCCGCCGGGTGGCCTCACCGCGGCACGGCTACAAGGGAAAAAGAATCCAGATTAGTACACCGGAGTGGAGGACAATTATGAGCCGCGGAGATTGTGATCGCAAGCAAGACCATGCCGGTGGCCGCTTGGGCCGAAGAGCGGGTTGGCCTGACCGGGGTCGCTCAGCCTCCGCGCCGCGTGGTCACCATGATCACCCCGCCCGAGTGTCCCGTGCCGTCACCCCCGCCTCCCACGCTCCCTCGAGGCCCGTAGCCCGGCGGTTTCTGAGCCGCGTGCCCTCGAACTCGCGCGCATGGCCCCACGCGATCATCGTCTGGAAGGTCCCGGTTTCGCGGCGCGGCGGGGGCTTGCGCTGCGTGTAGCTCCCGTCGGGTCCCATCTCCCAGGCGCAGCGGCGATCGGCCAACTGGATGTCGAGCACCTGGCGCAACTCGGCGCGGAGCGTCACGTCCTCGACCGGCACCAGCGCTTCCACCCGTGCGCTCAGATTGCGTGCCATGCAGTCGGCCGATCCGATGTAGTACTCCTCGTCGCCGCCGTTGTGGAAATAGTAGATCCGGGAGTGCTGCAGGAAGCGGCCCACGATGCTGATCACCCGGATGTTCTCGGACAGGCCCGGAATACCCGGACGGATGCGGCAGCTGTCGCGCGCGATGAGGTCCACCGCCACGCCCTTGCTCGACGCCCTGTAGAGCGCGCGCGTCACCTGCGGGTCCTCCAGCGCATTCATCTGGAACTGGATGCGGCCCGGCGAGTCCTCGGAGTGCAATTTGACCTCACGCTCGATCCGTTTGAGAAGCGCGCCGCGCAGGTGTTTCGGGGCTGACAGGATCTTCCAGTACTTGCGCTTGGGCCGGTATCCGGTGGTCAGATAGTTGAACAGTTCCGTCAGGTCGGCCCCGATGGCCGAATCGCACGTAAGCAGACCGTGATCGCAGTATTGGCGGGCGGTGCCGACGTGGTAGTTGCCGGTTCCGATGTGAGCGTAGCGCCGGAGCCCGTCCTCGTCCTGCCGGACGACCAGAATGACCTTGCAGTGCGTCTTGAGCCCGAGCACGCCGTATGTGACGTGAATGCCGTGAGCCGACAGCTCGTTGGCCCATTGAATATTTGCGGCCTCGTCGAACCGTGCCTGCAGTTCGATGACCACCGCCACCTGCTTGCCCGCGCGCGCGGCCTGCACCAGATGGTCGATGATGCCGCTGCGCGGCGCCATCCGATAGAAAGTCATCTTGATCGCGCGCACCTTCGGGTCCCGGCATGCTTCCCGAAGAAAGCGCAGAACCGAGGTGTCGAACGCCTGATACGGATGATGAAGCAGGACCGGGCCCTGTTCGCGGATCACGTCGAAGACGGGTCGGCGTGTCAGCAGATCGGGGTGTTCCGCCGGATGGTGGGCCGGGTCCTTCAGGCCGGGCCGGGGCAGCTCGTGGAGCGCCATCAGATCGCGCAGGCCAAGCAGCCCGTCCCCATCGAAGATATCGCTGTCCTTCAGGCCGAGTTCGTTGGCCAGCATCTTGCGCCGCTTCGGATCGAAACCCTCTTCGACCTGAAGGCGGACGATCGGCGCCAGGCGGCGCTTCCGCAGGCCCGTCTCGATCAACTCCAGCAGGTCGTCCGCCATGTCTTCGTCCACGTCGTAGATCGCGTTGCGCGTGACGCGGAAGATCTCGCATGCTTCAACCCTCATCCCGGGGAAGAGCAGGTCCAGGTTGTTGGCCATCACGACTTCCAGCGGGACCCAGGTGGACGTCTCGTCGACCTTGACGAACCTGGGGATTCCCGTGCCTACCGGCACCTTCACGCGCGCCAGCGACGGGTTTTCCTCGGCGTGGTGGCGAAGCGTAACCAGCAGGTTCAGCGAGAGGTTGGAGATGAAGGGGAAGGGATGCGCCGGATCGGTGGCCTGCGGGGTCACCAGCGGGTAGATGTTGCGCACGTAGTGGAGGCGCAGCCACTTCCGCTCCTTCTTGCTCAACTGCTCCCAGGCCACGATACGGATCCCCTCGTCCGCCAGGAGCGCGAGGATCTCCCGGCCCGCCTGCCGCTGCCGCGATTCGAGCTTCCGCACCACGGCGTAGCACTGGTCGATCTGCTCGGCCGGGGTGCGTCCGTCGATCGTGCGCTTGATGATTCCCGCGCCGACCTGCTGCTTCAGTCCGCCGATCCGCTTCATGAAGAACTCGTCGAGGTTGGATCCCACGATCGAAAGGAACTTCAGCCGTTCCAGCAGGGGCGTCCGCGGGTCCTCCGCTTCGTGTAGTACACGGAAGTTGAAGTTGAGCCAGGTCAGCTCGCGATTCAGATAGTACTCGGGCCGGGCGAAGTCATGCTCGTCGGCGCGCGGAGGGATCGGTGTGGGGTCCGCCGGGGTAGTGAACGTGGGCGGATCGGGGGACTCTGCGCTTGCCGGGTCGCCGGTTGGGGCTGGATCCCGGCCCCGGCTGCGCTCCTCCTCGCCGACGGTTCGCACCTCTTCGGCGGGAACACGTGCGGGTGTGGCGCGTACTTCCCGGGTAGACCGGATCGAGGCGGAGTCGGACATGGGTAAACATATGTTATGGGGTCACGCGCGGCCAGAAAACGTGGCGAGCGCCCCGCGGCTCGACCATTACTTCGCAAGGCGCATTCAGGTTGACGCTTCTACCCGCGGCGGCGACCTTCACTCTAGCGGTGCCGTGCGCTTTTCCTGCGGGCAGAGGAGCTATTGAAATGACGAGATCAATCGCACTCGGAGCCGTCATTCTTCTCATGGGCTGCTCCACCGCGCCCGTGTCCTTCCATGGTGTTGCGCCGCCGGGGAAGGACGACGCGTACGACTGCGCCGTGGCCCAATTGAACATCCTGGGATACACGATCGAGGACGGCAACAAGGACGCCGGCTTCGTGCGGGGCCGCAAACAGACCTCAGGGCTGGGCACCCAGCTTCTGACCGGCAACGCGTACCACGATATTCTCACCGCGACGGCCTTCGACAACCCCGGCACGGGCCAGACCAACCTCCGTGTGGTGGCCTCCAGGGTGGCCGACCACGATATCAGCATACTTGGCGGGCTGAGCGACGAGCAGCCTGCGGAGGGTGTGGAGACGATCGCGCCCTCGGACAGCGGCAAGGCCGACGCCCGCGTCCTGTTGGCGGGTTGCGGCGTCAACAACGTGGTCGGGCCGTCCCAGGACCAGGAGCAGTTCGTGCTCGAAGGGGTCGTTTGACGCAAACCGTGTCGCGGCCCCGGCCCGGGTCGCGAATCCACCAGGTACGGCGGGAAGTCGACGCCTGCTCTCCGGCGGCGCTGCTTTCTGCGGGCCAGGGTGGAGCCAGGGGTTTCTGGGCATTGGGCGATCGCTGGATTGCCCACACGGGCGTTGTGGGGGAGATCGCCGTTCCCGGACGACTGTTCGCTGAAGACGGCGGCCGGGCCCGCGGGGCCACCGGGTCGTGCCGTTTCCAGGCGGTGCAGGATCAGGCTGCCCGGATCTTCGGTGGCATTGAGGGCGGCGGGCGTTCGCGCGTATTCGGCGGTTTCGCCTTCGCACCCCGCAAGAGCGGCGATCGCGTGTGGGCGTCGTTCCCCCCGGCGCTGTTCCACCTTCCCGAAGCGGAGCTGGAGCACAATCCCGTAACGCGGACGTGCACCCTGGTCGTGCGTGCGCGCAGCCGGGCCGACGTGCGGCGCAAGTGGGACTTGTGGGCGCGGCGTGTGGGTGACGGAGCGACGCGCTCACGCCCCGTTCATCGGTACGAGGGCCTCGGCGCGTCCGGCACGAGATTGGCCGCGTCCAGGCTCGAACGCGCCATCTGGCACCGAATGGTGTCGGGCACGCTGCGCCGGATCAGGGACGGCCAGGCGGAGAAGGTCGTGCTCGCCCGGACGATGGAAGTGGACCCGCCCCATCCGGTCGAACCCCTGGATCTGGTGATGGCTCTCTGGGAGGAGAACCATGGCAGCCACGTGTTCCTTTTCGAGCCGGGACCGGGATCGGCCCTCGTGGGCGCGGCGCCCGAGACCATCGCGACCGTCGTGAACGGCGTAGTGCGCTCGACGGCGGTGGCAGGCAGCATCGGCGTGGGGTCCGACTCCGTCGAGACCGCGCAGCTTGCCCGCGAACTCTACAACAGCGACAAGGACCGCGCCGAGCACGACTTCGTGGTACGGGACATGGTGGCAAGGCTGTCCGCGCTCGGGTGCACGGTGCGACGGGACGTTGCGCCTCACGTCCTGACGCTCGCACGCATCCAACACCTCGAGACCAAGATCGCCGCGACGATCCCGGACGCCCTGACCCTCCTCGACATCGTCGCTTCGCTGCACCCCACGCCGGCCGTGTGCGGCATTCCCCGCAACGTCGCGCGGTCGATCCTCACGGAGAGCGAGGTGTTCGACCGCGGATGGTACGCGGGACCCGTGGGCTGGTTCGGTTCCGACGGCAAGGGGATCTTCGTGCCCGCGTTGCGTTCGGCGGTGGGCACCGGTTCTCGCTGGCGGCTCTTCGCGGGGGGCGGGATCGTGGCCGGGTCGGACCCGGCCCTCGAGTGGGAGGAAACCGAACTCAAGTTCCAGCCGGTGCTCCGGGCGATGGCGCGTGCGGGAATCGCCGCCGGCGCGGCGACCGGATCGGGGTGAGTGAGCCCGTGGACAGAACCCTCCCGGCATTCGAGCGGCGATGTCAGGCGTGACCGGCGGGGAACTCAACCTCGCGTGGGCACAGGCCATTTTCAGCACGCTCGCGGAGTACGGCGTCGAGGAGGTGGAGATCGCTCCCGGCTCCCGATCGGCCCCCCTGGTGCTCGCGGCGCGCTCGCTTCCCGGCATGCGGGCCCGCGTGCACATGGACGAGCGCTCGGCGGGCTACTTCGCGGTGGGATACGGGCGTACCCATCTGGGACCGGCGGCGGTGGTGACGACGTCGGGTACCGCGGTGGGCAACCTGTTGCCGGCGGTGATCGAGGCCGACCAGTCCGATCTGCCGCTCATCCTGGTCACGGCCGACCGCCCGCCGGAGATGCGCGGCGCGGACGCGAACCAGACGATCCTCCAGCCGGGGATCTTCGGCGATCGTGTGCGGTTCGAGGCGGACCTGCCGCTCCCGTCGCAGGGCGAACTGAAGAGCACGGGGCCCCGCTCGATGACCCACACGGTTCGCAGAGCCGCCCGGCAGGCCCTGGGTCCGCCCGGCGGCCCCGTCCACCTCAACGTGCCGTTCGACAAGCCCCTGCAGCCAGGGTCGCCGGAAGGGCTCGGCCTGCGGGGGCCGGGCGAGGAGGGGCCTCGGCCCTCGGAATCCGAACTGGCGCGGGTGGCCGAAGCCGAGGAGGCCGAGCCGGGCTCGTGGCGGCCCCGGCCGGGTGGACGTGTCCGGGGGTCCGATCGCGACACGCTGGTCGGGCGCCGGCTGGCGGCCGCGCGCCGCCCCCTGCTCGTCGCTGGTCCGGTATGCGACCCGGGACTGGACGGGCCGGCGGTGGCGAGATTCGCCGCGCACAGAAACGTGCCGACGCTGGCCGATCCGCTCTCCGGCGCGCGCTTCACGGTCGGCGCGGACGAGGCCGGCGACGCGCCCATTCTGGGTGCGTACGACCATTTCCTCCGCGTTCCCGAGGTGGTCGAGCGCCTCGCACCGGATCTGGTCGTCCGGATCGGGCGCACGCCGACGTCGAGGGCCCTGGAAGCGGCCCTGGCCAGTTGGGGACGCGCGACGCAGATCGTGATCGACGACGGGACGCACCGCAAGGACCACCAGGGTCTCGCCGACCACTATGTGCGCGCCCCGGCGTCGCGCGTGCTCGACCGCCTGGCGCGTGACGACGGCGACGTCGGCGGGGACGACAGCGCCGCCGCCGGGCTCTCCACGGCGCGGCTTCGCTGGACGCGCCGCTGGACGGAGATGGAAGCGGCCGCCTGGGATGCGGTCCAGCCAAGCACCGCCGACGCGGACAACGAGGGTGCGTACGCGGCGGCGACGGTGCGCGCGCTGCCCGCCGGTGCGACCCTTTTCGTCTCGTCGTCGATGCCGGTCCGAGACGTAGACGCGTACGGCCGGCCCGGACCGCACGGCCTCCAGATCCTGGGCAACCGTGGCGCGAGCGGAATCGATGGGGTCGTATCGTCGGCTCTCGGGTGCGCTGCGGGCGGCGCGGGTCCCGTGGTCGCGCTGCTCGGCGACCTCGCTTTCTACCACGACATGAACGGCCTCCTCGCGGCCCGCGACCGGGATCTCAACGTCGTGTTCGTCTTGGTCGACAACGACGGAGGCGGCATCTTTCACATGCTTCCCATCCGCGACTTCGAGCCGGTCTTCACGCCCTACTTCGCGACGCCGCACGGGCTCGACTTTCGGCACGCGGCACGGATGTACGGCCTGCCCTTCACGGACGCGGCCAGCCCGCCGGAGCTGGAAGAGGCGGTCGCGGCGGCCGTGGGGCGCCGGGGAGCGGAAGTGATCCGTGTCCGCACCGACCGGGAACGAAACCGGTTGAGCCATCGGCGTGTCCAGGCGGCGGTGGCCCGAAACGTTAACGAGCTCTTAGATCGGGAGACGCAATGACCGACACCGCCTGGAAGACGGTGAAGTCCTACGCGGACATCACCTACAGGAAGCGCGACGGGGTGGCGCGCATCGCCATCAACCGCCCCGAGGTGCGCAACGCGTTCCGTCCGGAGACGCTGTTCGAGCTTCTCGACGCATTCAACGACGCCAACGAGGATTCGTCGATCGGCGTGGTGCTCCTGACGGGTGAGGGGCCCTCGAAGGACGGCAAATATGCGTTCTGTTCCGGCGGAGATCAGCGCGTGCGGGGAGACGCCGGCTACGTAGGCGGAGACGGGGTGCCGAGGCTGAACGTGCTCGTCCTGCAACGCCTCATCCGCACGATGCCCAAGCCGGTGATCGCGATGGTGGCGGGGTACGCGATCGGCGGCGGCCATGTGCTGCACGTGGTGTGCGATCTGACCATCGCCGCCGACAACGCCGTATTCGGCCAGACGGGTCCGAAGGTGGGCAGCTTCGACGGCGGCTTCGGTTCGTCTTTCCTCGCGCGCATCGTGGGCCAGAAGAAGGCCCGCGAGATCTGGTATCTGTGCCGTCAATACAACGCCCGCGAGGCCGAGGAGATGGGTCTCGTCAACAAGGTCGTGCCCGTGGACCGGCTGGAGGACGAGGGGTTTGCGTGGGCGCAGCGGATCCTCGAGCACAGTCCCCTCGCGATCCGGCTCCTCAAGTCCGCCTTCAATGCGGACGTCGACGGACAGGCGGGGCTCCAGGAGCTCGCCGGCAACGCCACGCTCCTGTTCTACATGACCGAGCAGGGCCAGGAGGGGCGCGACGCCTACCTCGAGAAGCGGAAGCCGGACTTCCGGAAGTACCCCTGGCTGCCGTGGTGAGATTCGGCGGCGTGGGCGCTGCAATGACCAGGCGGGCAATGACCAGGCGGGCGGCGGCCAGGCGGGCGGCGGCCAGGCGGGCGGGCGCACTCCGGCATTGCCGATGACCCGCACCAAAGCCTGGATCCTCGCCACGCGGCCGCGCACGCTCACGGCGGCGTCCGCTCCGGTCGTCGCGGGCACCGGCTTCGCGGCTGCCGACGGTCAATTCGCCGTGGGGCCGGCGGTGGCCGCGCTGGCGGGCGGCCTTCTCATCCAGATCGCCACCAACCTCGCCAACGACTACTACGACTTCTTCAAGGGCAGCGACACCGCCGAGCGGCTCGGGCCCGTCCGCGTCACCCAGGCCGGCCTGCTGTCGCCCCAGTCGGTCTGGTGCGGCATGGCGCTGACGATGGTGGCGGCCTTCCTGGTCGGCGTGTACCTGGTGGCGGTCGGCGGCTGGCCCGTGGCGGTGATCGGGCTGCTGTCGCTGGCGTTCGCGGTGGGGTACACGGGCGGACCGTATCCGCTGTCCTATCACGGTCTCGGAGACGTGGGCGTCTTCATCTTCTTCGGACTCGCGGCCACCGCCGGGACGTACTACGTGCAGGCCCTCGCCTGGTCGGCCGACGCGATCGTCGCGGGCGTGGGGATGGGGGCCTTCAGCACGGCGATCCTGGTCGTGAACAACCACCGGGATCGCGAAACCGATGGGGCTGCGGGGAAGCGCACCCTTGCCGTGCGGTTCGGCGACCGTTTCAGCGTGGCGCAGTACTTCGCCTGCCTCGCGGTGGCGACCGCCGTGCCGATCGCGGGGATTGCCGCGATGGGGTGGTCGCCCTGGACGCTCCTGTCGCTGGCCGGGTGGTGGCCGTGCGTTCCGGCCGCATCCCGGGTGGTGGCCATCATCCGCGAGCCCGGCCCTGACCGGCGCACGCTCAACCCCGCGCTGGGACAGACGGCCCGCGGCGTCGCGTTCTACGGTGCGGGGCTCGCGGTCGGCATCCTGCTCGGGACGCCTTGACCCCCGCAGACGATCTCGCGCGGCGGGCGGCCACCACCCCCGACGCCACCGCGCTGACCTGGGACGACGGCTGCTTCACCTTCGCCCAACTGGACGAGGCCGCCACGGACTGGTCGGACCGCATCCGGGACGCCGGCGCACCGCCCCGCTCCTTCGTCACGCTGTGCCTCACGCCCGGTCCAAAGACCGTTGCGGCCCTCTTCGGAGCCTGGAGGAGCGGCTGCATCGCCATGCCGCTCCACGAAGGCCTGACCGACGCGGAGGTCGCGCACGCCCGGCAGACTGTCAACTCCGCTTTACATATTGACAACTTCGGTTTCCATTTGGCCGGCCACCGCGGCCCCGACGTGCCGCGCCACGTTGTCGCGTTCCTGCTCACCTCCGGTTCGTCCGGCGCCCCCAGGGCGATCGGCCTGGGCCACGACGCCTTCGCCGCCTCGGCTGCGGCCGTCACCCGCCGCCTGGCCCTGACCCCGGACGACCGCTGGGGGCTCTGCCTGTCGATCGGCCACATCGGCGGCCTGTCGCTGGTGGTGCGGGCGGTGATGAACGGTTCCTCCGTCCGACTCTGGCCGTCGTTCGACGAAGACGCCGTCGCCCGCGCCGTGCGCGCCGGAGACGTGACGCACCTGGCCGTCGTCCCGGTCATGCTTCGCAGGCTACTGACGCGTCTGACCGAGGTCCCGGAAACCCTGCGCTGCGTCCTCGTGGGAGGCGCGGCGTCGTCACCCGCCCTCCTCGACGAGGCCTGGCGCGCCGGCCTTCCGGTCGCCCCGACCTGGGGCATGACCGAAACCGCTTCGCAGGTCGCCACCGCGCCCCCGGATCAGGCCCGCCGCTTCCCCGGCACCGTAGGCCGGCCGCTTCACGGCATGGAGGTCCGGGCCGGACCCGGGAACGTGCTCGCGGTCCGGGGTCCGACGCTGGCCTCCGTGGTGATCGCGGGACCCGGCCGCCCGGCCGAACCCCTGGGCACGGACGCCGACGGCTGGTTCACCACGAGCGACATCGGCCGGGTCGACGACAACCGGCTCGTCTGGATCGAGGGCCGCAAGGACGCGATCATTGTGAGCGGGGGGCTGAACGTGAGTCCCCGCGAGGTCGAGCGGGTGATCGAGACGCTCCCCGGGGTGGCCGGGGCGGTCGTGTTCGGCGTGCCGTGCGAGCAATGGGGCGAGGTCGTGGCGGCGGTGGTCGAACCGGGCCGGCCGGCGGGAGTGACCGCGCACGACATCGAGCGGCACTGCCGCGCCCGCCTCGCACGCGGCCGGCAGCCAGGGCGGATCGTCGTCGTGGACGAGCTGCCGCGGACCAGAACGGGAAAGGTGATGCGGGCGCAGGTGGCCGAGCGATACGGCCCGGAAATGACTGAGACCCTAGCCACGGACCGCCACACATGATCGACGAACTCCGCCGCCGAGGTCTCCTCGCGGACGCGACCGAGCACGCCGCGGCCGCGCTCAACGCAGGACAGGTCACCGGCTACATCGGCTTCGACCCCACCGCATCGTCGCTGCACGTCGGTTCGCTCGTCCCGATCATGGGGCTGGTCCACCTGCAGCGGGCCGGCCACTGTCCGATCGCGCTGGTGGGCGGCGGCACCGGCCTCATCGGCGATCCGTCCGGCAAGGCGCAGGAACGCCTCCTCCTCGACCGAGCCCGGGCCGAAGAGAACGCCGAGGGGATCCGCAAACAGCTGGCGGCGTTCCTGGACTTCGAGTCCCGCACCAACCCCGCCCGCATGGCGAACAACCTCGAGTGGCTGGACAAGCTCGGATTCGTCGACTTCCTGCGCGACATCGGCAAGCACTTCTCGGTCAACGCCATGCTGCGCAAGGAGTCGGTCCGGCGGCGCCTCGAGGACGAGGAGTCCGGCATCTCCTTCACCGAATTCTCCTACCAGCTGCTGCAGTCCTACGACTTCTGGGAGCTCAATCGCCGCTACGGCTGCACGCTGCAAATGGGCGGCTCGGACCAGTGGGGCAACATCACCGCGGGCATCGACCTCGTGCGCAGACTCGGCGGGCCCCGCTGCCACGGCATCGTCTTTCCCCTGCTCACGGCTTCGGGGGGCGAGAAGTTCGGCAAGACGGAAGAGGGAACCGTCTGGCTCGACCCCGAGCGCACGTCGCCCTACCGCTTCTACCAGTTCTGGCTGAACACCGAGGACGCCGACGTCATCCGCCAACTGCGCTTCTTCACGCTGCTCGACGAACCCGACATCGCCGCGCTCGAGCACGCCGTGGCCGAGCACCCGCACCGCCGGGACGCACAGCGCCGGCTCGCCGCCGAGGTGACCCGCACCGTGCACGGGGCGGACGGGCTGGAGCGCGCGGAGCGGGCGTCGCGGGTGCTGTTCGGCGGCAGTCTGGAGGGCCTGGGGGCCGCGGACATCGAGGAGATCTTTGCGGACGTGCCCTCGACCGGGCTGGCCAGGTCGGCGCTCGCGGGAGACGGCATCGAACTGGCCGTGCTGATGGCCGATGCAGCCATGGCGCCGTCCCGCAGCGAAGCACGGCGCCTCATCAAGGGCGGTGGCGTCTACCTGAACGGCAGGCGCGCGACCGACACCACCATCCGCGTGGGCTCCGAGGCCCCGCTCCACGATCGCTTCCTGGTCGTCAGGGTCGGCAAGAAGCGCTATTTCCTGGTGGAGCTGGGGTAGCGGTGGAGCGGGTCTGGCCTCACCCCTCCCCGTTCGAGTTTCGGGCGGTCCGGCACTATATTCGGGCCACTCACACCTTCGAATGGCAGCCTGAATGAAAACAAGCCCCGAACGGGACGTCCAGGGCCGCGGCGGCCGCGCCGTATTCGCGCAACTTGCCCGATGCGCCTGCGCAATGGCCGCGCTGTTGACCGCGGCCCCCCTCCTCGCGCAGAACTCCGAGTCCGGCGCGGGCAACGGCGGAGCAGCCGGCACCCTGCCGACCACCGCCACGGCCGTCGAAGTCACCGAATCGCCCACCGTCGACGGCCGGCTCGACGAGGCCGTCTGGCAACAAGCCGGCGCCATGACCGACTTCACCCAGCGCGAGCCCTTCGACGGGCAGCCCGCCAGCGAGCGCACCGAGGTCCGCGTCCTGTTCGACGACGACGCGCTCTACGTCGGCGTGTGGGCCTTCGACAGCCAGGCGGACGCCATCACGTACGGCGAACGCATCCGCGACTACGAGGTCAACCAGAGCGACGCCGTCGTTTTCGTGCTCGATACGTACAACGACGACCAGAACGGCTTCGTCTTCGGCACCACGCCCACCGGAATCGAGTACGACGGCCAGGTCGCCAACGAGGGACGCGGGGGAGGCCGCTTCCAGGGAGGCGGATTCAACTCCCGGCGGCGCTTCCAGTCCGGATCCGGCGGCGGCTTCAACAAGAACTGGGACGGCAGCTGGACCGTCGCTACCACCGTCGACGACGAGGGCTGGTACGCCGAGTTCCGCATCCCCTTCAGCACCCTGCGATACGGCAACGACACCCGGAGATGGGGCTTCAACGTCTCCCGCCGCGTCCGGCGCCTGAACGAGGAATCGTTCTGGACCCCGGTGCCGCGCGAATTCAACCTCTACCGCCTCAACTACGCCGGCGACCTCGAGGGACTCACGCCCCCGTTCAGGCGCTTCGCGACGGCCACCCCCTACCTGCTGGGCTCCACGGCCCGCGACTACACCAATCCCGGCGAGACCGGCTTCGGCCAGAACGGCGATATCGGCGGCGAGGTCAAGTTCCAGGTCACCCAGGGGCTCACGCTCGACGTGACGTACAACACCGACTTCGCCCAGGTCGAGGTCGACGACCAGCAGCTCAACCTCACGCGTTTCGCGCTCAACTTCCCGGAGAAACGGCCGTTCTTCCTCGAGAACGCCGGGTTCTTCAGTGTCGGAGGCGGAGGCGCCGATCTGTTCTTCAGCCGCGCCATAGGCATCCACCAGGGCCAGCCGGTGCCGATCAGGGGCGGTGCCCGGCTGTCGGGCCGGGCCGCGGGCCTGAACGTCGGGCTGCTGCACATCGAGACCGGCGGAGTGAGCGAGCTCGGGGCGGACGCGCACGGCTTCTCGGTCGTCCGGCTCGCCAGGGAGCTCCCCAACCGGTCCCGCGTCGGGGGCCTGTTCATCAACAAGAGCGGGCCCGCGGGAGACTTCAACCGCACGCAGGCCGTCGATGCCTCCGTCGGCGTGGGACAAGCGCTTGCCCTGAGCGGCTTCGCCGCGACCACCAACGGTCCCGGAGCCGGCAACAACGAATACGCCTGGGACGTCTCCGGCAACCTCAATACGCGGACCTTTGTCTGGACGGCCCAGGTCCGGGAGATCGGTGAGGGGTTCAACCCGGAAGTGGGCTTCCTGCCCCGCGCCGGATACCGCTACTACCAGTCCTACGTGATGTACAGGATCCATCCCGGGTGGCTTCGCGAAATCCGGCCGCACATCTCGTACTACACCTACCAGAGCCGCAAGAGCGGAGTCGAGGCGGGCTTCCAGGAATCGGGCTTTCTCCATATCGATTCCCACTGGGAGTGGCACTCGGGAGCGCAGATCCACACCGGGATCAACCTCGTCACCGAAGGCATCTACCAGCCCTTCACCATCCGCGGCACCGACGTGACCGTGCCCGTGGGGACGTACCGCGGCTGGGAGTCCCAGCTGGTGTTCAACAGCAACCCCATCTCCCGGTTTTCGGCGACTTCGCGCATCAACTTCGGGCACTTCCTGAGCGGCTCGCGGGCGGGCGGCAACGGTTCGCTCACCTGGCGCCCCAACCCGTCGTTCAGCACCTCGGCGCGCATCAACTACTTCAATGTGAACCTGCCTCAGGGCGGTTTCGAGACCGTGCTGCTGGGAATGAACTTCGGCTACTTCTTCACGCCGCGGATCTACGTGCAGTCGCTGGTGCAGTATTCGAACCAGGTCGACAGCTGGTCGGCCAACCTTCGCTTCGGCTGGCTCAACACCGCGGGGACCGGACTGTTCATCGTCTACAACGACGTGCAGGGCCTGGACTATCCCGCCGGTCTCAACCACGACGGAGCCCGGTTCGTGCAGAGCGGCACGCTGGCGCGCTCGTTGATCATCAAGTTCACGCGGCAGTTCAATCTGCTGGGCCGGTAGCCTCGGGCGCCGCGCATCGAGACTGCCATGGTAGTGGAGCGCCACCTATCCGCTTCTCTTGCGTAAGCGCCCGGATCAGACCGAGTGCGAGGCAAACAGGATGGAGGCCTGGGAGAATCGGATGTTGAAGCCGGCACGGTGGTGCGGTTGTTCTGGCGCGCTTGCCATCGTGCTCCTCACACCCATGCCAGCGGCGCTCTCCGCGCAGGACGCCCAGGTGCTGGCCGCGTTGAGAGGGGAAATCGGTGTTGATGCTGACGCCGGTACCCTACTGGCCACCATCTCCCAGCTGTCCATTGAGAAGACGCCGCTCGGCGAAGCCCTGGTGCGGCTCGCCGAGCGGTCGAACGTCCAGATAGCATTCAGTTCCAGCCTCCTCCCTACCGACATGGGCGTCGAATGCGACTGCACGACGCTAAGTCTGGCCCGGACGCTTGACCGGCTCCTGGCCGATACGGACCTCGGATACCTCGAACTGGGATCGCAGGTCGTCGTCGTCCCCAGGGCGGGCGGCGATCCCGCGCGGCAGGGCGCGATCAGCGGCCGGGTCTGGTCCGAGGACGGCGTCCCCGTGTCCGGAGCGGTGGCCAGCCTCTTGCCGGCGGCGGATTCCACCCGGGTCCGGTTCGCGCAGACCGACGATCTCGGCTTCTTCACGTTCACCGGCCTGCCGCCGGGGCCCTACGTACTCTCGATCGTGCGCATCGGCTTTGCCGACCACAGGCAGGACGTCGAGGCGGGGGCCGTGGATGCGGCCGAGATCGAGATCGTGATGCGCACCGATGCGCTGCAGCTCGAGGGCGTGGTGGTCGAGGCCCAGCGCAGCCGGACCCGCGCGCGCTTCGAAGAGACCGCCGGGATCACGGTTCAGGACATCGGGCGCGATGAACTCAAGGCGATTCCGGGGATTGCGGAGAGCGATCCGCTCAGGGCGGTCGAGGTGCTTCCGGGCGTGACCACGGTGTCCGACTTTTCGGCCGCGTTCAACGTGAGGGGAGGGTCGGCGGACCAGAACCTGATCCTGCTGGATGACATTCCGATCTATAATCCCTTCCACCTTGGCAACCTGTTCTCGGTTTTCAATGCCGACATGGTCGCCCGGGCCGAGCTCCGTGCCGGCGGCTTTCCCGCGGAGTACGGCGGCCGCGTTTCGTCGGTTTTGACGGTGGAGACCGACGCGGGCGACGGGGTGACCAGCGTGGACGCGGGCGTGAGCCTGCTGGCGTCGCGGGTTGCCGTCGACGGCGCGCTCCCCGGCGCCGCCGAGGAGGTGCTGGGGTTCGCGAACACGCGATGGCGCCTGTCGGGCCGCCGGTCCTACTTCGATGTCCTGCTGAAGCCATGGGCCGACTTCCCCTACCACCTGTCCGACTTTCAGGGCGTCTTCGAGGGCTGGACGAAGGGTGGCAACCGCATCCGCATCACCGGCTACAGCGGGCGCGATATCATCGACCTGTCGGAAATCGACGACTTCTCGCTCCCCGTCTCGTGGGCGTGGGGCAACGACGCGATCGGCGGGTCGTGGGTCAACCCCATGCGTGGCGGTGGGTCAATGTCCGTACGTGCTGCGTTCTCCCGCTTCTTCTCCGACTTCGCCTTCACCGACTTCGAGGCCGAGTTCGACACCCGGATCCAGCGCGCGACCCTCCAGGCCGACCTGGAACGTCGCCCCTCGCCCGGCCTGCGCTGGAAGTCCGGTCTGGCCGCCAACGACCGCGACTACGAGAACGCTGCCCGGGCCGGCGGCACCACGTTCTTCGGGGGCGCGGGCAGCGGAATCGAGCTGACCGCCTACAGCCAGATCTACTGGGAACCCGGGCCGCGGTGGCTGTTCGAGGGGGGGCTGAGGGCAGACCACTGGCGACCCGCCAACGAGCAGGACCAGGACGCCGGCGGTGCGGGGCCACCGGTCAGCACGACGGTTTCCCCGCGTTTGGCCGCCAAGTGGTTCTTTCGCAACCGCGGCTCGGCCGTGCGCTTCTCGGCCGGGCGCTACTCGCAGTTCCTGCACTCGCTGCGCGACGAGGAGTTCCCCTTCGGGCTCGACATCTGGGTGCTGGCCGGGGCGGAGGCGCCGCACGTCATCTCCGATCAGGCGCAGCTCGGCGTGGAGAGTTTCTTCGGCCCCGATGACGCGTGGTTCGCTTCGCTCGAGGGCTACTACCGCACCTTTAACGGGGTGATCACCCAGAACGCCGCGGAAGACCCCAACGATCCCCTTGACGACCTGGTCTCCGGCCGCGGCCGCGCCTACGGTGCGGATCTGTTCGTGCGACGCGATCTGGGACGCACGACCGGCTGGATCTCGATCTCCTTCCTCAAGACCGACCGCACCTTCCCCGACACGCGGTACGGCACCGACCCCCCGCCCGACATCACCTATCCGCCCGTCTTCGACCGGCGTCTCGATGTCGA
The DNA here is from genome assembly GCA_009844885.1 of Gemmatimonadota bacterium. Classification (GTDB taxonomy): domain Bacteria; phylum Gemmatimonadota; class Gemmatimonadetes; order Longimicrobiales; family Gaopeijiaceae; genus Bin94. The sequence goes on along the minus strand of VYAQ01000001.1, from coordinate 8,538 downwards.
TCTGGTGTTGCGCCGCACCCTGGACTGGTGGGGACTGGAGGCCGGACTCAGGGCCAACTTCGGCACCGGGCTGCCGTACACCAGGCCGCTGGGCGCCTACGAGGTCTACAACCCGCGCCCGCTCGACGGGGTGCTGGACCCGGAGTGGGAGAGTGCCGTCGTCCTCGGCCCGCGCAACGCCGAGCGCTATCCGGCCCGGCATCGGCTGGACGCGTCGCTGCGGAAGACCATCGTGCGCGGCTGGGGAACGCTTACGCCCTACCTGAGCGTGATCAACGTGTACAACCACAAGAACGTCCTGTTCTACTTCTTCGAGTTCGACCGCAGCGAGCCCCGTCGCAGCGGCATCTCGATGATCCCGATCCTGCCCACGATCGGGCTGGAGGTGTCGTTCTGATGGCCCGCCCGTCTGCCTCCCGGGTTGTAGCGCTGCTTGCCGGCGCGTCCGTGCTCGGCTGCGAGCTCACGGAAGTCGTGATCACTGCGGCCGAAGACGTCATCATCGCCGAGACCTTCGTGGTCCTCGATCTGGAGGAAGCCGGTGAAGACCCCACGCTCGACGCCTACGCCTACCTGCACCGGACATTCGACTACTCCAGGGATCCCCGCGTGGACGGCGCAACGGTGCGCGTGACGGGGGCCTCGGGGACGGACGTGCTCCTCATGGAGCAGGACAGCGCGACGAAGTGCATCGACTGGGGCCTTTTTGACCTGACCCCGGAGGGAGACACCATCGTGGTCGAACCCATTCACGCCGGCACCTGCTACCGGGCCCGGGTCGCTCCCTCGCCCTTTGCGCCCGGCGAACTGCTGGAGCTTGAAGTCGTGGCCGCGGATGGACGGGTTCTTACGTCGTCGAGTCGCGTGCCCGGCCCCCTCGCGTTCGAAGGCGTGACCGGGGAGGACGGGGTCTGCCGCCTGCAGCCGGACACCAACCTGAACCTGAGGTGGGCGCCGGTGGCGGATGCCTGGGCCTACCTGGCGAACGCGCGGATCAATGGACTCGCCGACGCCCTGAGCGCGCGCGACATCGAGTCGCCGGACTCGCTCGACCTCCTGGGACTGGCCATCGGACGCGAAGACACCGAGATCGTGTTCCCCCGGGACTTCACGCTGTTCAGCATCTTCACCGAAGACGACGACGCCGACGCGATCCGCGAGCTGCAGGGGGGAATGCCGGAAGGGACGCGGGCCTCGGTCTCGATCGTGGCCACGGACCGCAACTGGACCAACTGGGTGCGTGGAGGGAACTTCAACCCCTCGGGCGAGATCCGCATTCCGTCGGTGTTCGGCGATGGCACCGGCGCCTTCGCCACGGCTACGCAACGGCGGCTGGCCGTCGTGGCGGAAGCGGGGAGTGCCGGGCATCCGCCGCTTTGCGGGGGCGGGTGAGGTCGCTGACGCGCGGTTACTTCTTCACCCCGCGGATCTGCCTCCTTCTCGGGAGGGCTCAGCCCTGCGCCGGCAAAACCACGAAACCCGCAACCGCAAAGTGGCGGTCGAGGGTCAGCGCCTCCCGGATGCCCAGCTCGCTCATCACCGCGAAGCTGCAGGCATCGACGAGGGAGAACCGCTGATCGGCGAACCGCTCGAGCCACCGGCCGATCGCTTCCTCCTCGCGCTCAGCGGTGATGTACTCGACCCGGTTCGGTGGCCGGCGGACCGCTTCCACGAAGGCGAGCGCGGCCGCCCGTCCCGCACGACGAAGCAGCAGAGCGTGAGTCTCGCCCACGACGACATTGGTGGTCACGATCCGCGCGCCGCGGCGCACACGCTCCCGCAGAGTTCGGGCCAGCTCGGCATGATCCGGATGACCGCGGTCGGCGAGGGGGTACCACGCGCTGGTGTCCATGAAGAGGCCCTTCACTCCGAACCGCGCCCGCCGCGCACGCGCCGCCGACTGGACCAGGAAGCCGCCTCCATGGCCGCCAGGTACTCGTCATGCGACCGCGCGACGTCGATCCCCGGGGCGTGGGCCGTCGACACCATCCCGATGATTCCCAGCACCGGGTGGCGCTCCGGATCCGACAACTGACCTTCCAGAGCCTCCAGGCCCCGTCGCAGAACATCGGATTTGGTCGTGTCGAGCTTCGCTGTCAGCCGTTCCAGGCGATCCCGTTCGGGCGGGCGCAGGTAGACCTGGACGGGCTCCGCGACACGCCGCCCGGCCGACTTATCATTAGAATATTTCATGAATCATGATAATGCTTATTGTCCATGTCCGCCAAGACCTGTCTGTGGCCCGTCCATGGTAGTACGGCGCCCCTCATCCGCTTCCTTTGTGTAAGTGTCAGGACGAGACCGAATGCGGAGTCGATGCAAAGCCTGCAACTGATGCGAGAAACCGACGACCCCCGGCCGGCCACAGAAGACGAACGGCTGGCCACCGGCGACGCCCGGCTCGATGGCCTCATGGCCGCGATAAGGGGCGGGTCGTCCCGGGCGCTCGGTCGCCTCATGGACCTCTGCTGGGAGGACCTCGTGCGCTATGCGGCGCGGCAGTTGGGCGACGTGGACCTTGCCCGCGATGTCGTTCAGGAAGCGTTCATCCAAGTGTGGGAACGGAGGCGGGGTTGGCGGCCGCGGGGCTCCGCGCGCGCGTACCTGTACCGGATCGTGCGGCACCTCGTGATCGACGAGAAGCGGAAGCAGGGCGTGCGGCGGCGGTGGGCGGAAGGCCAACAGCACCGCGACGCTCCGCGGCCCGCGACACCCGCCGAGGAGTTCGACGCAAAGGTGCTGGCGGATGCGTTCGAGGCCGCCGTCGCATCGTTGCCGCGGCGCCGGCGCGATGTGTTCGAGCTCGTCTTCCAGCGGGGGCTCAGCCACGCGGAGGCCGCGTCGGTGCTGGACATCTCGGCGCAGACGGTGGCGAACCAGATGAGCGCCGCTTTGCGAAGGGTGCGGCAGGCGGTCAGTGCGACTCGGGGCGACCAGGGCGAGTCAGGATGACCAGGGAGGACCGAATGGACGAATTGTTGCTCCGGCATCTGCGCAAGCAGACCACGGAAGAGGAAGACACGGCGGTCGACAAGTGGCTGGGGGCAGACGACGAAGGGGCGAGCAGCCGGCCGGAACGCCAACGCACCCTGGCCGAGTTGGGCCGCGTCGTCGAGGCGGGCCGCATCGCGGACCGCCGCATCGTGCCCGGCGCGGCGCCGGCCGCAGAGGACGTGATCTGGAGGGCGGAGGCGCGGCAGGCCGGCGCGGCGGGGCCGGGCGTGGCGCGGTTCGGGCGGCAGCTCAGGGTCCTGCGCCCGCGGCGTGGCCGGTTCGACCTGGTAGCCGCGGCGGTGGTCGCGGTGGTGGGCGTGGGAGTATGGCAAGTCATCGCCGGTTTGGGCCGCGACAGCGGCCCCGCGGGCACGACGGCCGCGACCCGTGAATTCACGACCGGCCCCGGCGAGACCGAGATGGTGCGGCTCGGTGACGGCAGCGTGATCCGCCTCGGCCCCGACAGCCGCCTGGCCACGGCCTGGCCCACGAACTTCCCGGAGGGAGCCGCTCGCGAGGTGACGCTCGACGGCGAGGCCTTCTTCGCCGTTACCAGCGACCCGGCCCGGCCGTTTCGCGTGGTGACGGATGCCGGGACGGCCCAGGTGCTCGGGACGCGCTTCCATCTGGCCGTGGATGCGGCAGAGCTGTCCGTCGCGGTCATCGAGGGCCGCGTCGCTCTCGCCGGTCCGGACCATGAAGTGCAGGTCGGCGCGGGCCAGGCCACGAGGCTGCTGCGCGGGCTGCCCGAGCCGGTCGCGGCGGCCGCGCCCACCGGGAGCATGGCCGACTGGCTGGACGGCTTCCTGATCTTCCACGACACCCCGCTGGGCGTGGCGATGGAAGAGGTCGAAGCACGCTACGGCACCGATGTGGTGGTCAGCGACGACAGGCTCACGAACCAGACGCTCACCATGTGGTTCGACTCGAAATCGCTGTCGGAAGTCATGACGGTCGTGTGCAGCGTGATCGACGCCCGCTGCAGCATCGATGCAGGGGTTGTGAGGATCGAGTCCGCCGATCGCGGAGCGGCCTCGTGAGCCCGCGACGGCGGGGCACCCGATTCCTGCGGGGCGCACGGATAATCGGGCGGTCGCTCGCCGCCACCGTCCTGCTCCCCGCAGCGCTCTCCGCGCAGGACAGCCAGGTGCTGGCCGCGCTCCGGGGCGAAACCGGCGTGGACCCCGCGCCCGGCACCCTGCTGGCGACCATCTCCATGCTCTCCATCGAGCAGGCGCCGCTGGCGGAGGCCCTCGCGCGGCTCGCCGAGCAGTCGAACGTCCAGATCGCCTTCAGCCCGAGTCTTCTACCCGGCGACCTCCGCGTCAACTGCGACTGCACGACGCTGAACCTGGCGCGCGCCCTCGACCGGCTCCTGGCCGATACGGACCTCGGCTACGTCGAACTCGGCTCCCAGGTGGTCGTGGTCCCCAGGGCCGGCAGCGACCTTGCCCCGCCCGACGGGCGGAGCAGCTGAGGCCAGAATCCGGGCAGAGGATCGTCTAACTACATACAGGGCTGCACGATCTGCGTTCTCTGCCCTTGAATCTCATCGGCTCCCGTTGGCCGAAAACGGCGGGGAAATCGCCTCAATTCGCGGGAATCGCTTTCCCTCACGGCCCTTTCCACTGCGGCCTCTTCAAGCCTCTAGGACGCTGTGTCCCTGGGCTCGGAGGCGTGGCACAGACTTACTGAGGGAAAAGGGGGGCTGGCTCCTTCGATAGACACGATCCGGTTGATCGCAAGCCAGCAATCGCCTTATCGTTTCCCACCGCTATCTCGCATCCGAGCACTCCGATTCCAAGGCTGACGGGAGCTTGCCATTGAGCCGTTTCCAAGACGCTGAGCCCATCTTGGCCGCCGCCGAACGCTGGAAGCAGCGGTGCCTCGTGGGCGAGAAGTCGCTATTCGCGAACCGGCCCTTATGGACTGGACCAATCTTCCAGGAAGTGCGAAAGGTTCACGCCGAAGCCCAGTCGGTGGACGACGTTCGCAGTGGGCTGGAACGCGCCTCGGCGGACGCCAAATGCCTTCGTTCCGAAATGGTATGGGTATACCGCTTGATCCAGCACCGGAAAAACATGGGTCCAGCGAAGAAGCGAGAGGATATCGGCTACTGGTGGAAGAGATCGGGGAGAGCGTTTGAGGAAGATCATGCGCTGCTGAGCGACACGCTGCTCGGAGCGGGCGTGGTCCACGCGGGCCAAGGATACCACATGAGGGTCCGGACGGAGATCCTATTCTTTGCGGACCGCATGGCCAAATGGAGTTCGCTGGAGCGAAACAACCGTGAATCCCTTCTGGAAAGTCCTTGGGACTTCGCATCGTGGTTGGACGATACCGAGTTCGCCCAGGGCAGCATGTTCCGGCACGCCATGCTCTTCCTGCTCTTCCCGGAGAAGTTCGAGCCGATCGTTTCGGGCGGACACAAGAAGAAGATCATCCGCCTCGGCGACACGCACGCTGGCGACGACGATAGGCCACGGGTCGCCATCGACAAATCGATTCTCGACATCCGGCGCGCTTTGGAAGCCGTGTCCGATGACCGGGAGGTCCACTTCTACCACCCACCGTACCGCGAGTTCTGGGATGACGAGAAGGCCGACTCGTGGTTCCGGGACCGGTTTGGGAACCGGGACTGGTGGTTGATGAACATGAACGTGTCCGGAGAGCGCATGTGGCCCGGCGTCGTCGAGGACGGGATCGCGTCGATAGGTTGGGACAACGTCAGCGATCTGCGGAGGTCCTCGGATGAGATCAAGCAGGATTTGGTCGGCCGAGGCTTCGGCGAGAACCCGTCCAACAGGGTCAGATTCCTGCGGGATTTCGCGAACGGGATGGAAGTCGGGGACCTCGTGATCGCGACCCGGAAGGGAGGAAGCTACCTGCTCGGCTGGGGCCGGATTACCGGCGAGTACCGCTACGATCCCGGCGCGAGCGGGTTTCGTGTTCATACCCGAGCCGTGGAATGGCATCCCTGCAAGCAGGAGATGCCGTTGCAACCCTACTGGGGCGGCGACTGGGCCAAGAAGCGGCTGACCGGTTTCTCCCGGTATCGACATTGGGCGCGGCTGTACCTGTGGCTCATCGGTCATCCAGTTCCCCTGCCGAACGGCGAGGGGGCTCATCCGGAGTCCGATGGCTACACATCCACCGAAGCCTGTAAGGACCTCTTTATCCCGTGTCGCGACTTCGAGCGATTTCTCCACCTCATGAGGACCCGCCGAAACCTCATCCTCCAGGGTCCTCCCGGCACCGGGAAGACTTTCATGGCACACCGCATCGCGTGGTGCCTGATCGAACGCAAGGATTCGGCACCCATTGAGATGGTGCAGTTCCACCAGTCCTACGCTTACGAGGACTTCGTCCAGGGATACCGACCCACCGAGAGCGGCGGATTCAAACTGAGGGACGGGGTCTTCCACCGCTTCTGCGAGCGAGCGCGGCGGGACCCCGAGATTCCGCACGTCTTCATCATCGACGAGATCAACCGGGGCAACCTGTCACGCATCTTCGGCGAACTCCTCATGCTGATCGAAGCCGACAAGCGCAGCGAGGAGTATGCTGTTTCGCTGACCTACGCCGACCCGTCGGACGAACGGTTCTACATTCCCGACAACGTCTACATCCTGGGGATGATGAATACCGCCGACCGGTCGCTGGCTCTGGTGGACTACGCTCTCCGCCGGAGGTTTGCCTTCGCGACTCTCAACCCGGCCTACGGCACCGAACACGGGAAGAAGGCGTTCCGGGATTTTCTCGAAGGTCAGGGCGTCACTGGCGAACTCGTGACCCGGATCATCGAACGCATGGCCGAACTCAATGAGGAGATCGCGAATGATCCCGAACTGGGCCGCGGCTTTCGGGTTGGGCATAGCTATTTCGTGCCCACCGACAAGGACGCCACCCGCGATGAGACTTGGTACCAAGCCGTGGTGGACACGCAGATTGAGCCGCTACTCGCGGAGTACTGGTTCGACTCTCAGGAAAAGATCGACAGCGCGCTGGACCGGCTGAAGGAAAACTCCAAGCCGAATGACGGTGGATGATCCCAAGCGGGTCAGGGGCAACAGGGAGCCCGCCACGGGGTCGGAAGCGGCCATGACGAGCATTCCCATCCTCAACATCTACTACATGCTCTGCTATGCGTGGGGTCACGTTCAAGAGCGCGACACGGCCCGCCTTGAGGCGCTGGCTGACCTATCGACGGTCTACGACCTGCTCGGCAAGGTGCTCGCCGGGGGCGTCAACCACCTCGTTCGCCGGGGAATGGACCGCGGGTATCTGGAGCGCCGCGAAGATCTGGCAGGGATACGTGGAAAGCTGGTGGTGGGCGACACCGTCAAGCGGGCGCTTAAGGCGCGGGCGCGGGCGGCATGCGACTTCGAGGAGCTGTCGGCGGATATCCTCCGGAACCGCATCCTGCGGGCTTCTCTGCGCAGGCTATTGCAAGACACGTCTCACACCGACCTAGCTCCTGACGTACGAAGTACGGTTCGATCCGCTTATCGTAGGATGCCGGGCGTATCGTCGCTGCGGCTGACGCGTAGCGCCTTCACCCGCGTGCAGCTTGCGGGCGGCAACCGACGGCTCTACCGGTTCCTCTTGTCGGTATGCTGGTTGATCCACGAGGGCCTCGGGGTCGATGAACGGAGGGGCCAGTCGGTCTTCTGGGACTTCCGGCGAGGCAAGGGGATGTGGAAGCTGTTCGAGGACTTCGTCATCGGCTTCTACAAGCGCGAGCGGCGCGATTTTACCGTGCGCGGCCGACGCATCTCTTGGAGCGGCACGGAAGGGACGACCGAAACGAACCGCGCATTGATCCCGGGCATGCAGGCCGATGTGATCCTCACATCCAAGTCCCGACAGCGCCGGATCATCTTGGACACGAAGTTCTACACGACGGTGCTACCGGGCGGAAAGCTCAACTCAGGGCACCTCTACCAGCTGCTGGCCTACCTCCGCAACCGCCAGGCACGCCGTCCGGTCGGCCCGCAACACGAGGGCATCTTGCTTTATGCGCAGTCCGGCGAGCGCGTTAGGGCCGGCATCCGATTGGAAGGCTTCCCCATCCAGGCGCGCACGGTGGACCTAAACCGTGACTGGCGGGAGATCCACCGAGAGATGCTGACCATTCTCGATCCTCCATCCAGCAGTTTCCCTCGCCTCGGCAGGTAAGATTCGGTCGAACATCTGACTCGATGCGGGAGAGTGTTCCCGCCCCGTGAAGGCGAGCACGAGCACCGAGGCGAGACACCCGGGGGGAGTCGCAAGTAGTCCGGGTTGATGCACTCCGCCGCGCCCGGATCGGTGCCCTTGACCATCGACGGTGCGCATACGATTCGGCGTCGGTCTTCACCGTCCCACTGCCGACCACGCTTCACGAGGCTCGTTGAACGGCGTCGCCGGAGTGCTGCGCCACCGCATCGGCGGCGACCGCCGCCGGGTCCCGGACGGCCGTGCCCACGGGCTAGTCTGACGCCCGTTTCGTCGTTCAGTATCCATCTCGCAAGCGGACGCCTGTTCTTAGCGAAGCGAGCTGCC
>VYAQ01000007.1:3167-12546 GCA_009844885.1 Gemmatimonadota bacterium | reverse complement strand
GCTCAAGTCCGGCCCTCGGAACCCGCGTCGCCAGAAGGAGCTTGATCAGCGTGCGTCGAGATGTCCCGCAAGCACCTCCACGACGTGGCGTGCCCGCCGACCCGTCCCTGCGCGAATCTGAGCCCGGCAACTGAAGCCGTTGGCAATCACGATATCCTCGGGAGCGCTGGCCCGCAGGGTCGGGAAGAGGCTCAGTTCGCCCATGGCGCGGGACGTGCGCAGATGGCTGGCGACGTAGCCGAACGAGCCTGCCATTCCGCAGCAGCTCGACTCGACAAGCTTGCCGCGAATACCCGCACACGCGGCGAGCGCTTCGACGGTCGCCGAATCGGTACCCGCTGCCTTTTGGTGACAGTGTCCGTGGATCTGAACCGTGGTGCGCGACCTTGGCGGACTTGCGGCACTCGCGTGCTCGGCCAGGAACTCGTCGATGAGCAGCGCCTGCTCGGCCACCACGCGCACGTCTTCGCCTGTCACCGCATGTGCACCGTCCCCCGCCGACCCGCGGGCATTGCGATCATCGTCTGGCAGCAGGTGGAGCGCCTCGTCCCGGAGCGTCAGCAGGCAACTGGGCTCCAGCCCCACGATGGGCAATCCGCGCCGCGCGAATGGCGCGAGTGCCGCGACCGTACGCTGCAGTTCCGCCCGCGCGTGGTCGAGCATGCCGGCGCTGATGTAGGTCCGCCCGCAGCAAAGGGGTCGGCCACGAGCTCGCGCCGGGGTCGGGGTCGGAGCCGTGGCCGGGGTCGGCCCGACCGGTTCATAGCCCAACCTGTCAAGCACCGACCGAGCGGCCCGAGCGACGTTTGGGTCAAAATATCTGGAGAATGTGTCCACAAAGAGGACGACACGAGCTGTATTGGGGACTTCAGACGGGCGCTCGGAGTCGGTATTGACAGAATCAATAGATAATTTGTCCAATCCCGCGAACGACAACTCAGCATCCCGAAACGGCCGCCGATGCCATTCCGGCAGCGCATTGGCTGCTGCGATGCCCAGCGTCCGCTCACCCAGCCACCGCAATGCCGCACTCCGGTTCCGCAGATTGAGCAGCCCGGGGAACCGGGCTCCGACGGGCGCAAGGCGGGGCAGGGACGCGAACAGGCGTTCTCGCAGGGGGACACCGCGCCGCCGATGTCTGAGGTGGAGGACTTCGGCCTTCATCCTGGCCATGTCGACCCCGGCCGGGCACTCGCGCTGGCAGGCCTTGCAGCCGACGCAGAGCTCGAGGACATCGGCGACCTCATCCCCCTCCAATCCCTCCGGCCCCAACTGACCCGTCAGGGCCTGACGAAGCACGTTGGCCCGGCCTCGGGTCGTGTCCGTCTCCTCGCGGGTGACGCGGTACGAGGGGCACATCACGCCCGGATCCATCTTGCGGCAGGCCCCGTTGTTGTTGCACGCCTCGACGGCGCGGACGAAGCCGCCGTCGGAGGACCAGTCGCTCGCCACCGGCAGGGCCCTGGCACGGTAGCGCGGGCCATAGCGGAAGAGCTCGCGGTCGTCCATGCGCGGCGCGCCGACGATCTTCCCCGGGTTCATCATGCCGGCGGGATCGAGGGCGTCTTTCACCTCGCGGAACGCCCGCGCCAGCCGGCCTCCCAGCATCGGCTCGATGAACTCGGAGCGGAGGATGCCGTCGCCGTGTTCGCCCGAGTGGGATCCCCCGAGCCGTACGGCCAGGTGCATCACCTCCTCGCCGATGGAGCGGAACGCCTTGATGTCGGACGGGTCCTTCATGCTCAGCGACGGCCGCACGTGGAGACACCCGACGGAAGCGTGCGCGTACCACGTGCTGCTGGTGCCGTGGCGCGTGAAGATGTCCTCGACCGCGGCGCCGAACTCGGCCAGCTCGGGGAGCGGTATCGCGCAGTCCTCGACGATCGAGACCGGCTTCCGGTCGCCCTTCATGGACATGACGATGTTCAGGCCCGCGCGCCGCACGGCCCAGATCGCGGCCTGTTCGGCGGGGTCCTGGGCGCGGGTCAGCTCGCGTCCCGGCCCCGTGATCACCTCGTCCAGGCGGTCGAGCCGGCGCGACAGCCGCGCATCGTCGTCCCCCGCGAACTCGACCAGCAACACGCTGTGCGCGCTGGCCGGGATCAGGGCCTCGACGGTCGAGCGGAAGGCCGCGTTCTCGCGCGCCAGACGGGTCAGCGTGTCGTCCACCAGCTCGACCGCGTGGGGGTCCAGTTCGACGATGTGCTGTACGGCGTCCAGCGCCTCGAGCAGCGACGGGAACCCGCACACCCCGAGCACGCGCCGCACCGGCCTGCGCGCCAGCCTGAGCGTCAGACGCCGGAAGAAGGCCAGGGTGCCCTCGGACCCGACGAGCACCTCGGCCATCGACGCATGCGGATTCAGCAGCCGGTGGAGATTGTATCCGGCCACGTGCCGAAGCACCGTCGGAACACGCGCCCGCAGTTCGTCGGCCTCGCGGTCGGCGATCGCGCGGATCTGATCCGTCAGGGCGTCCGCCGGGCCATTGGCGGCAGCGTCGGCGGCCGCGCCCGGCCCGAATTCGACGATTCTCCCGTCAGCCAGCGCCGCCTCGATCGCGGTCACGTTGTCGGCCATGATCCCGTAACGGATCGAGCGAGCGCCACCGCTGTTGTTGCCGGCCATGCCGCCGATCGTAGCCCGGCTCGCGGTCGCCACGTCCACCGGGAAGAAAAGGCCCGTCGGGGCAAGTTGGCGGTTGAGCTGGTCGAGTACGACCCCGGGTTCGACCTGGGCGGTACGCGCCTGGTGATCTACGGCGAGGACCCGGTCGAGGTGCCGGGAGGTGTCGACCACGAGGGCGCGGCCGATCGCCTGCCCGCACTGGGAGGTGCCCGCACCCCGGGGGAGCACCGGCACGCCTTCCTCGCGCGCGATGGTCATTGCCGCGTCCACGTCGTCGAGCGAGCGCGGGAGGACGACGCCCAGCGGCCTGATCTGGTAGATGGAGGCGTCGGTGGCGTAGAGGGCCCGGGTCAGCGCGTCAAAGCGTACGTCGCCTTCGACGTGCCGGCGAAGGCGGTCGGCGAGAGAGCCTGCAACAGACTGCCGAGTGGGCAAGGGGTACTCCGCTCGTCGAGGGGACGATGAGAGCGCTGAATCTACGCAGCTTCCGGCCGGTTCACGATGGCGGGTGGCTTCCCGGTGACCGGGCCGGAGCTCACGCCCGCGTGCGGACGGAGCCCCGGCCCCGGCGCATTCGTCACGAAATGTTCGGGTTGTTGTTCTTCTCCAGCAGCGGCAGCGGCAGGCAGGTCGTGTTCCCGTAGAACCCGCCCTTCGGCCCCGAACCCTCCTGGAAGACCTCGCCCGCGGGGGGCGTGAAGGGGAGATTCAGGCGGATCTTGTCATAGAAATGATGGCCTTCGAGGAACAGCTCCCGGTTGCGCTCCTGGATCAGCTGCTCCCGTATCTCGGCATCACTTCCCCCGGGGAAGGCCGGCAACCCGGCCGCGGCGTGCAGCTCGTTGATGATGTCCACCGCCGCCTGGCCCCCTGCGGCCTCGGCCATGATCAACTGCGCTTCGGCGTAGCGGGCGATCGGCATCGGGCTGTCCTGGGCCGGGTATTTCTTCTGCGTCCAGAGTGGGGTCAGGTCGTCCGCGGCGGCTGTGCGGCCCTGGTCGACCAACGAGACCCGGGGATCAGGCGTTCCCATGTACTCGAGGTTCCAGAAGACGCGCTCCACACTCATGCGCTCGTCGCGATTGTTCAGCGTCCAGATGCGGTTGGAAGAGCGGAAGGACGCGGCGCTGAAGTGGGCGTTCCGGACGAATCCCGCAGGTACCTGGGCCGCGTCCGAGGCTGCGCCCGAGGTGTTCCCCTGGTTCAGCCGTGCCCGGGCGCGGCCCACCATGGCCATGTTGGTGATGTCCGCGGGTCCGCCGCCGCTGGCCGCCATGGTGAACTTCTCCTCGGCCATGGCGAACATCTGTTGCGAGGTGAGTTCCGGCCCACCGTCTACGGCCGCCGTGCACATGGCCTCACCCAGAAGCAGGTGGGCGTACCCGGAATAGGCCGCCGAGGTGGCCATGAGCTCCGCGTCCCCGATCTCCTGCGAAACACCGAGCGCGTTGTCCGCCGCCCAGCGCGCGGTCGACAGCGTCGTGTACACGCCGGGGTCGGCGTCCGCACACGTGAAATTCGCGTAGACGCCGCCCGCTTCCTCGAAGCTGCGCCGGTCGTAGGGCCACATGCGCGCCGCGAGCTGACCGTCCACCAGTTCGTTGCCCATCAGGCCTCCTGCGGCAACCCATTCGCTGAAGGCGCACTCGAAGTCCGCGACCGCGCTGGCGACCAGCAGCGGCGCGTTGTCGGGGTTGGCGAGGTCGTCGGCCCTGACCCGGCTGGGAGCATCGATCTCGAGCAGGGTGTCGCAAGCCGCAACCGGCGCCCCCGCGGCCAGCACGATACCCGCCAGCCAAACTCGTCGATTGATTCGATATGTCATTGTTCTCATCCTCGTTCAGAACGACAGGTTCAGCGTCGCGATGACCTGGTTGAGCTGCGGCGTGTTGTCCTGCTCCAGGAGCGTGTAGCCGAACTCGACGAACGACGCCTCGGGATCGAGGCCGGTGTAGTTGGTCCAGGTCATCAGGTTGCGGGCGGTCAGCGTCAGGGTTCCCCGTGAGGCGCCGAAGGGGCTGACCAGTTGCTCGGGCAAACTCAGGCTCGCCGACACCTCGCGCAGCTTGGCGAAGCTGCCGTCGGTGAAGATGAACGATCTGAGCGGGCTGCCCGATTGGATCTCGGCGATGCGGGCCGGGTCGTACTGCTCGGGGAAGAAGTTCTCGTGGCACTGGTTGAAGACCTGGCAGCGTGCCCTGAGGTTGTTGTCGAACTTCGTGAAGCCGGTCTTCCAGTCCACCAGCGCGTAGATGCGCACCCTGTCGAACAGGGTGAGCGTGGTCCCCAGCGAGCCTTCAAGGTCCGGCGTCACATGACCGAGATAGAGGCGTGGAGCGATCGCGCAGGGGACCGGCGCCCCCCCGAGTTCCAGCGGCGTTCCGTCGGGCAGCGTCTTCCCGTTGGGGTCCCCGCCATCGCACATGGGGTCGACGGCGCGCGCGGTCGGCCCGGTTCCCACCAGCGTCGCGCTGACCACCTTGCGGCGGAACCAGGACGCCACCGGGAAGCCCGGGACGCGGCGCTGGCTGCCGGCCGCGATGAAGCCCGTGCCCTGGTCGATGCCCCCGAGGTCGATGATCTCGTTGTTGTTTGTCGCGAGGTTGAGTGCCAGGTCGAGGCCGATCGCGTCGGACTGGTAGGCCAGCGCGTTCACCTGGATCTCGAAGCCCTGGTTCCGGATCTCGCCTGCGTTGACGAACTGGCTTCCCGGGAACCCGAGCGACGGCGGGAGATTGCGCGACAGGATCGCGTCCTGGGTACGGGTGTTGTAGTAGGTGAAGTCGATGCCGATCCGGCTGTCGAAGAGCCCGGCCTCGAACCCGACCTCCAGCTCCGAGCCCTTTTCCGGCTCGAGCGCGTCGTTGCCGATGAACTGCGGGGTGACCGCCGCGATGCCGCCTCCGCCCGTCACCGGAGCAAAGGTGCGCAGCGCGGCGTAGTCGGCCGGCTGCTGCCCGGACGTGCCGAAGGCGGACCGCAGTCTGAATTCGCTGACCGCCGGGAGGCTGAAGAAGTCTTCCTCGCTGAGCACCCAGGAGATGCTTGCCTTGGGGTAGACAACAAAGTCGTAGTCCTTGCCGAATGCGCTGTTGTCGTCGCCCCGGATGGCCGCCGTCAGGAACAGGCGGTCACCGACCTCGATGCGCTCCTGCACAAAGAGACCCACCGTACTGTTCTCGACGAAGTCCTCACCTCCGAACGTCTGTGCCAGCGCATCGACGACCGTGAGTCCCGGGGCCGGAAAGTTGTTGCCCTCTGTAACCAGGAACTCGGTGAAGCGGCGATAGTACTGCGCGCCCCCCGTGGTGGCGGAGCGAATCGAACCCGTGAGGTCGAACGAGGCCGTGGCACTGTAGTCGAAGGTTGTGTTCTCGACGTCCCTCGACTGTACGAACTTGCCGCCGCGGGCCGTATTGGCCCCGAAGAACTGGGCAATGTCCGGCGCCATGCGCTCCCACAGTTGCATGTTGTCCTCAAAGACCCGGTCCTGCCCCACGTTCAGGCGCTGGCTCAGCCAGGACGTCGGCCTGTGATTGGCGGACAGGCTCAGCGTGAAGCGCTCGGTGTCCTGCCAGAACCTGAACGCCTCCGAGATCACTTCCGGCGGGTAGCTGATAAAGCCGCGGAAGCGGTTGTCGCGGTTGGCCGGCAGGGCGAACATGGTCGCCCACATGCGGCCTCCGCAGCCGGCTTCGCAGGCGAGGTTCGTCCTCCCCTGGTTGTACCCGATCGATGCAGTCAGGTCGTAGCTCGGATCGGTGGACAACGTGATGTTGCTGCGGGTGCTCAGCCGCCACAGGCTGTTGGTGGGCTCAATGCCTTCGTTCATCTCCAGATCGGCCCCGAGGTAGTAGCGGACATCGTCGGTCCCGCCGCGTACGTTGGCCCCGTAGCTCTGGAGGTGTCCGGTGTCGAAGATCGTGTTGCCGAGCGCGCGTTCGCTCTCGAAGAGGTTGTGCTGATAGGGCTCGCCGGTCACCGGGTCGTAGCCCCAGTTCGGCTCGATCCGGGTCTCGGCATTGTGGAACCAGTTGGCGCCCTGGCGGATCGTGACCCCCCATTCAGGCGCCCCGGATCTGCCCTTCTTGGTCAGAATCTGAATCACGCCGTTCGATGCTTCGGTGCCATACAGCGTCGCGGCCGCCGGTCCCTTGATGATCTCGATGCTCTCGATGTCCTCGGGGTTGATGTCGTTGAGGCGGTTCACGACCCCCGATCCGAATCCCTGGATCGAGATGCCCGTGCCAACGCCGTTGTCGAGCCGCACACCATCGACGTAGATCAGCGGCTGAGTGCCCAGCGAGAAGCTCGACGCGCCGCGAATACGGATGGTCGGTCCGCTGCCCACCATGCCGGTCCCGGGGGTCACGACTACCCCCGGTGCCCGCCCGTTGATCAGCTGGCTGACGTCGGGGGTTGGCGCCAGCTCGACCTGTTCGGCGGCGTTGATGGTCGCGATCGCCGTGCCCACGGCGCGCCGTTCGACCGCACCCGCCGTACCCGTGACCACGATCGCGTCCAGGTTGATGGCGGTCGCTACAAGTTCGAAGCGGATGCCATCGGCCGGCGCCGTGACGACCTGCTGTCCCGCGCGGTATCCGAGACTGACCACGCGGATGGTGAGTTCCCCGGCCTGTACAGCCAGTCGGAAGGCACCCTGGGAGTTCGTGAGCGTTCCGGACGTGGTGCCTTCGACAAAGACCTGTGCATTGGCGACCGGAGCGCCCTGTTCGTCAACGACCGTTCCCGAAACGGTCGCGTCCTGAGCGGCGATTGGGCCGCTCCCGAGTGCGCTTGCCGCCAGCAGAAATGCGCCGGCCGCGCACCTTCGCATCCGCGTACGCGGATACAGTACCCTACACATACTTCCCCCTCCATCGGCTAAGAGGAACCGACCGGGCACGGTGAGCGCCCGGAACCCGAGTATTGCCATCGTCCCGGCATGCGACGCGTGGATCGCGGGACGCTGCTAGCGGGTGGGGGGAGCACTGTTGGTTCGTCGGTCAACGTAGATGGCGCGAAGCGTCCGAGCAAGGAATGCCGGCGCCGGGCACGCGTCGCTGTGACGTAATGGCGAAACCGGGACGATTCCGGCATGTTAAGAAGTCATAGGCACGGCTCCCCAACGATCCAGACAGGAGGCACAGAATGCCGGAGCGGGCCCGGGAGAGTGCACACCCACATCTTTCCCGCCACACGCTCTCCGGAAGGGGCCGCGCCGTGGCTTTCCCGGCGTTTCTGCTGGCCCTGCTTGCGTGGGGATGTGCAGAAGCCCCCGAACAGGAAGTGCTGGAACTCAGCTTCGGGCACGTAGGCGCTCCGGGCTCCCTGTTTGCGCTCTCCGCAGACGAATTCGCGGCCCGTGTCAACGCCCGGCTCGAGGGCGAGGCGCGGGTCGTGGTGTACGGAGCGAGCCAGTTGGGCGGTGATGAAGTCCTCCTGAACAAGCTCAAGCTGGGCACGGTGGACCTTGCGCTGCCCTCGTCGATCATGTCGTCCCGGATTCCGGAGTTCGGGATCTTCGAGATGCCCTACCTGGTGCGGGACCGGCAGCACATGGCCCGGATTGAGGAAGAGGTCGTCTGGCCGGTCCTTGCGCCGCTGGCGGAGGATCACGGATACCGTATTCTGGGAGTCTGGGAGAACGGCTACCGCCACGTCACCAACAACACTCGGCCCGTGCGCGCGCCGGACGATCTGGCCGGGCTCAAGTTGAGAACGCCGCGCGGGACCTGGCGGGTCAAGCTGTTCCAGAACTTCGGCGCCAACCCGGTCCCGATGGCGTTTTCGGAGGTGCTGATCGCGTTGCGCACCGGGGTGGTGGACGGGCAGGAAAACCCTCTGGCGCAGATTCATGCATCCAAGCTGAACGAGGTGCAGCAGTACCTGTCGCTTACCGAGCACGTCTACACGCCCGCGTTCGTGACCGTTTCCCCCGATCACTGGGAGGATCTTCCCGAGCATGTGCGCGCGGTCGTCGAGGAAGAGGCCCGCGGACTGCGTGACTTTGTCTACGAGACGGCCAAGAGGCTGGACCGCGACCTCCTGGTCACGCTTGCGGACACGCAGATCACGGTCAACTGGGCGAACGGAGACGCGTTCCAGAGGGCGAGTCAGCCGATCTACGACGAGTTCACGACGACCGTCGAACTCGGACAGGAGCTGGTCGATCGCGCCATGAGGGTGGCCGGGTCCGACTAGATCGGCCGGCAGCCGTGTCCGAAATGGATCGGGTGAGGCGCGTCTTCCAGCGGACTCTCGAGGTCATCGTGATCGCCGTGGTGGTCGCCCTGGCCGCGGTCGTGGTCATGGGGGTCATCTACCGCAAGGCGGGTGCCGCCCTCGTCTGGTACGACGAGGTGGCGGCGATTCTGCTGGCGTGGCTGACCTACTACGGAGCCGCGCTGGCGGCGCTGCACCGCGGTCACATCGGGGTGCCGGCCGTCGTGGAACGGTTGCATGGACGTCTGCGCACGTGCGTCGTGATCGCCGGGGAGGCCGCGGTGATCGGCTTCTTCGCCGTGCTGGCCTGGGCCGGGCTGGCGGTCCAGTCGGCGCTTGCCGGCACGGCCCTGGTGAGCCTCCCCGCCGTGCCCGCCGGCCTCGCCCAGTCCGTGATTCCGATCGGGGCGGTGCTGTTTATCTGCGCCCAGCTGCTGAGCCTCCCCGGGGTGCTGCGCGGCGAACCCGAAGCCGAAGAGGCGACGCTCCCGTGACGATCGCCCTGATCCTCCTGTTCGTGGTCCTGATC
>VYAQ01000007.1:0-3157 GCA_009844885.1 Gemmatimonadota bacterium | reverse complement strand
TGCCCATCGCGGTTGCGCTGGGCGTCATGTCGGTGGTGGCGATCATCGCGCTGGGCGGGTGGGCCGCGATTCCGAACGTCGGGCTGGTCATGTTCTCGGGGGCGACCAAGTTCCCGCTGATCGCCATCCCGCTGTTCATCCTCGCGGGCACGATCATGAACGCGACGGGGATTTCGCAGCGGCTCATCGCGTTCGCGTCGGCGGTCTTCGGGTTCATCCGCGGCGGGCTCTCGATGGTGAGCATCTCGGCCTCGATGTTCTTCGCCGAGATCTCCGGGAGCGCCGTCGCCGATGTCGCGGCCCTGGGGTCGATTCTGATTCCCGCCATGAAGAAGCGCGGCTACACGCGCAACTTCGCCGCTGCGGTCACCTCTTCGTCGGCGACGCTGGCCGTGATCATCCCCCCCTCGATCCCCATGATCCTCTACGGGGTCATGTCGGGCGCCTCGGTGGTCGAGTTGTTCGTGGCGGGGATCATCCCGGGCGTCGTGGGCGGCGTGCTCATGATGTTCGTGTCCTACCTGTGGGCGCGGCGCAACAACCTGCCTGTCGAGGAGGCGTTCCGGCTCGGGCACGTGTTCGAGACCTTCAAGGCGGCCGGCTGGTCGCTGCTCCTGCCCGTGATCATCCTGGGCGGGATCTTCTCGGGCTGGGTGACCGCGACCGAGGGTGCCGGCCTGGCGGTGGTCGCGGCGCTCGTGATCGGCGGCGCCGTCTACCGTGAACTCACCCTGGCCGGGCTGCGCCGCGCGGTGCTCGAGTGCGGGCACCAGACGGCGGTGGTGATGCTGCTCGTGGCGGCGTCGGCGCTGCTGGGCGACTTCCTCACCGAGGCCCGCGTGCCGCAGCAGGTCGCCCTGGCGATCACCGGCCTGACCGACTCGAAGCTTGCGATCCTGGCGCTGCTCAATGTCTTCCTGCTCGCCGTCGGACTCTTTCTCCATTCGGCGGCGGCTATCATTCTCGTGGTGCCCATCGTCATGCCGCTGGTGCAGGCGCTGGGCATCGACCCGGTGCACTTTGGACTCATCGTGACGCTGAATCTCGGAATCGGACAGCAGACGCCCCCCGTCGCCTCCGTTCTGGTGACCGCCTGCTCGGTTGCCAAGGCGGACATCTGGGCCGTTACCAAGTCGAACCTGTGGTTTATCGCGGTCCTCCTGGCGGTGCTCCTGGTGGTGACCTACGTGCCCTCGTTCTCGATGGCGCTGGTGGACATGTTCTACCGATGAGCGGATCCGAGCGCGTGACCGCGGCCCGAGACGGGGACGTCGTGACCGTCACCCTGAGCCATCCGGGGAAGCTCAATGTGCTGGACATGGCCGCGTGGGAGCTCCTGGGCGAGATCTTCGAGGAACTGTCGGCGGACGACTCGGTGCGCTGCGTGCTGGTGAAGGGGGAGGGAGGGCGTGCGTTTTCGACCGGCTCCGACATCGGCGCGTTCGGGGCGCAGCGGAGCACACCCGGGCAGGTGATCCGGTACGCGGCTGCGCTGCGGCGCGGGATAGGAGGCGTGTACGACTGCCCGCACCCGACGGTGGCGGTGGTGCAGGGGCTTTGCGTGGGGGGCGGGCTCATCATCGCCGCGTGCTGTGACGTGCGGGTGTGCGGCGAATCCAGCCGCTTCGGGGCCCCGGTCAACCGCCTGGGCGCCACGATGGCCTACGAGGAGATGGCGCCGCTGCTGGCCGCGACGGGCGCGGGGGCCGTGCTGGAGATTCTCCTGACGGGCGACCTGGTGGACGCCCGCCGCGCCCGCGAGATGGGCATCGTCAACCGGATCGTGCCGGATGATGAGGTGGCGGAGACGGGTGCCGCGGTCGCGCGCAACATCGCGCGGGGAGCGCCCCTCGTGAACCGGTGGCACAAGAAGTTCATCCGCCGCGCGGCCGATCCGCGCCCGATTCGGGAAGAGGAGCGCGAAGAGGCGTACGAGGCGTTTCAGACGCGCGACTACCGCGAGGGGACGGCCGCCTTCATGGAGAAGCGTCCGCCCCGGTTCGAAGGCGAGTAGGGTGGGCGCCGAGCCGCGGGCCGGGGCAGGTCCGCTGTCCGGAATTCGGGTGGTCGAACTCGCGCACGTCATGGCGGGGCCGACCTGCGGGCGCATGCTTGCGGACATGGGGGCAGACGTGGTGAAGGTCGAGCCGCCCGGCGCCGGCGACCCGACCCGCGCGTTCGCGCCGCCGGAGATGGGGGGGACCGCTGCGGCATTCATCATGATGAATCGCAACAAGCGCGGCATCGTGATCGACCTCAAGACGGAGCCGGGCCGGGACGTGGCCAGGCGCATGCTGGCGCGCTGCGACGTGGTGATCGAAAACTTCCGGGAAGGCGTGATGGAGGGGCTCGGCCTCGGGTACGAAACGCTCCGGGAGGCCAACACCGCCCTCATCTACTGTCAGATCACGGGCTTCGGGCGAACGGGGCCGCTGGCCTCGCATCGGGGATTCGACCTCATCGCCCAGGGGATGACGGGGCTGCTCAGCGTCACCGGAGAGGGCCCGGGACGGCCGCCGGTCAAGTGCGGGCCGCCACTGACAGACATCACTGCGGGGATTCTGGGGGCGATGGGCGTGGTGTCGGCGCTTTTTGCGCGCGAGCGCACGGGCGTTGGGCAACGCGTAGACACCTCGCTGTACGAGGCCGGGATCACCCAGACCTTCTGGCAATCGGCGGTGGGACTTGCGACCGGTCAATCGCCGAGCCCGCTGGGGTCCGCGCATCCGCTTGCCGCTCCGTACGAGGCGCTGCCGACTGCGGACGGCTGGATCACGGTGGGGGGATGGAACCAGGTGAACTGGCTGCGGCTGGTCAGGACGATCGGGCTGGATGAGTTGGCGGAAGATCCACGTTTCACGACCAACGCGGACCGCATGGCGAATCTGGAGGCGCTCCGGGCCCTGCTGGCGCGGAGGCTCGAGACCGAATCCACCGCTGACTGGCTGGAGCGCCTGGAGGCCGCCAATGTGCCGGCCGGTCCCGTTTCCACGATCATGGACATGTTGCGGCATCCGCAGACGGCCGCGCGGGAGATGGTGGTCCGGGTGCCGGAGGGCGACGGCGCGGCCGAGGCGCTCGGCATGCCGGTCAAGTTCTCGGAACCGCCGCTGCCGATCGAACGGGGTGCGCCGCGGATGGGCGAACATACCGAGGA
>VYAQ01000344.1 GCA_009844885.1 Gemmatimonadota bacterium | reverse complement strand
AGCGGCAAGTCGAGCGGCTGAGCGCGCGGGTGACGGACTTGACCGGATACTCCGGCACCTACGGCGCAGGGCCAGGGAGCGCGTGGAGATGACGCGGCAGCTGGTGGAAAGGATGCGGCGGCCTGGGCCGGACCGGGACTCCGGGCCGAGCCGCTGACGGTACCCCCAGGCCCCTGTCCCGTCCACCGGCCCGGGCACTTCACCGTCGTCGGGACGCAAGCCCATGCGGCTGCGGTTCGGAGGCACAGCGTGTCCTTCGCCGGTTCCGCACACTTTCCCCGCCCGCCAGAAAGCCCCATCGCCGGTCGGGTTCCCCTCGCGGCGACGGGGGCTTACGTTTCACGGATCGTAAGGTCTCCCAGGGCTCTCGAACCCAATCGGAATCCACCTCAACTTTGCCCTCTGACGGTCCAACGACGTAGGACCACTCCACAAGACGCTGCCACGCCTCCAACCGCTGCCCCCGAAGGAGCATCCAATGAAACTGAACACGGTGAGAATACAGAGTTTCCGGCGTTTCACCGATCTGGTCGTGCGCAACATACCGTCAACTGCTAGCCTCATCGTTCTCATCGGACCGAACGGATGTGGCAAGTCATCCTTCTTCGACGCGCTCCACACCTGGCACACCTGGAAGTCCAAGAAAAATCGCTCGTGGGATGACGAATACCATGCAAAGATGGGGTCGTCACAATCGAGCGGATTCCATAATCAAGTGTCGATCACCTTTCATGATCACGAGGTAGGTGTCAGTAAGAAGACGTTCTACGTTCGATCGGCCTATCGTAACAGTCCAGACCTTCAGATTAGCAACCTCAGCCGAACCACACCTCGGCTGGACCAAGTCCGCGTGGCGCGTCTCATAGACAACGATGTTGCGGTACAGGAAAACTACCACGATCTAGTCAGCAGGGGGATCGAAGACCTGTACGAGGCCGGAGATGGGTCGACGACATTTGAACAGTATAGAAAGACCAGCCTCGGTGTTGTGCGCGAATCTCTGCAGGAGCTGTTCCCCGATCTACTGCTCAACAGTCTGGGCAATCCCCTGAAGGAAGGGACGTTCCGCTTTACGAAGGGCGCCAGCGAGGGCTTCCATTTCAAGAACCTCTCCGGCGGAGAGAAGGCGGCCTTCGACCTAATCCTCGATTTGGCCCTCACGGCGCAAGAATATGACGACACAGTGTTCTGCATCGACGAACCTGAATCGCACCTGCATGCCCGACTTCAAAGCCCGCTACTGTCGGTGCTGTGCAACATTGTGCCAGAGAATTGTCAGCTCATGCTGGCCACGCATTCCGCAGGAATGATACGGCAAGCACGTGATATGGAGCTGGACACCCCGGGCAGCGTGGTATTCCTGGATTTCGATCACGACTTCGATACATCCGTCGTGATAGAACCGGCGTCTCCGGGTCGTGAATTCTGGAAGAAGGTGTATCACATTGCCCTGGATGACTTGAGCGAGCTGCTCGCGCCGGATCGGGTAGTCATTTGCGAGGGAGAACCGCGGAATAGACAAGCGGGTGCGAATTACTCACACGATGCGCGGTGCTACGAAAAGATATTCGCGGAGACGTTTCCAGAGACGGAATTTGTGCCAGGTGGCGGTGCGGAGGACGTAGTGACGGACAAGCGGGGCGTGGCCTATGTGTTGCGGTTCCTGACCAAGGGCGTGACCGTCTGGCGGCTTATTGACCGGGACGACAGGTCGATGGAAGAAGTTGAGGAGCTGTTGCGGCGCGACAGCAAGATCCGTGTGCTCGGGAGGCGGAATCTGGAATCATACCTGTTTGACGATGAGGTCCTGCGGGCGCTGGCCATGCGGGAGAACGCAGATGACACTACGGTGAAGACCCTCCTTGAGCAGAAGGCCAGGATTGTGGCGGAGTCGACGGGGGCACCGGACGACCTGAAGCCCTGTAGTGGGAGCATCTACAACGCGTGTAAGGACACTCTCGGGTTGACGGGCTGCGGGAACAACGCAAAGGCGTTCATGCGGGTGACCTTGGCACCGCTTCTAACCGATGACATGGGAGTGTATGCAGAACTCAGGTGCGATATCTTTGGGGCGTGAGATCGGGCAGCCCAAAGGTGCCAGCTAAGCTAGCAAGACGCCGGTCCATGTCGCTCCGCACCGTGACGCAAACCACACCCTGCGCTGGAAGCAGAGCCTTGGGAGTACCCACGGATACCCTCGGCGACAGGAGGATAAGATGAGCATACAGGCGATCCGGCGTGCGATAAGGCGTAAGCAACCCATCACCGCGACCTATCTCGGGAGGCGCAGGATACTGTGCCCTCACTTGGTCGGCACCAAGAACGGCCTCTGGAACGTGCTCAGCTATCAGTCCGGAGGGGAGAGCAGCAGTGGCCTGAGCGCTAATCCCGCGCACAACTGGAGATGCATGCGCGTCTCGGAGCTGAGTCGAGTAGTGTCGGCGCCAGATCATGAATGGCGAACGGCCCCAAACCACACACGGCCAACAACATGCGTCGATGTTGTGGATACAGAGGTAGCCTACTAACTAAAGTCGGGGGGCTTGCCACGCAGCCATGTTTTGGTCCACACTTGCCGTGCTCACAGAGCAGCGACCGGGCCTCGTTCTGAGTGGCCAATACCTCAGCTCTGCACTGCCATTAGTAGTCTGTTCCGCCAAAATTCAAGCGCCCGGTTTTCACCCCGGGATTCCATGAAGCAACAACCCGAGGTAGAGGTCGACAACCTCACCGGCATCGAGGCGTTTAATCGCTTCACGCACCTCGTCGTCGCTCCAGCCATCCATGAAGCGTACGGCCGATAGGGCCGCGTACTCACGGTTGAGTTCCATGCTGATCCACCGACGGCCGAGTTCCTCGGCGACCTGGCCCGTGGTGTTGGACCCAGAGAAGATGTCCAAGACCACGTCTTCGGGGTCGGTGAGGAATTGAATGAAGAACCGCGGCAGCGCGCTGGGGAACCTCGCAGGGTGTCTGTCTCGCCCCATCATCTTGCACCGCCGCAGGTAGCCTGAGTTGCTTTCCGTATTCGGAATCTGCAGGAGGTTCGAGGGAATGGCACCGCCGTTGTCCCTGCCGAACGTCTTAGCGATGTCGTGCCCGGAGGGTCGCGCCTTGGGCCGGTAGTATTTGTCGGGGTTCTTGAGCAGCGTCTTCATACGCTCGGAATACGGCACTAGGACGCGAGTAACATCCGCCTTTGGCTCAGCCGTTCGGGAAAACCACCAAACCGTGTTGACAGAGTCCTTGGCTCGGATCTTCCGCTTGTTGACCCATTCAATGGGCGATGGCAGCTTCGACGGATTGAACCAGAAAAACTCTTCCGCCAACTCGTAGCCTAGGCGATCGCAGAAGTCCAGCAGTACGCGGTAGTTGTAGAGCGAGCGCACGGGTTTGCCGCGCTTGTAGGCTCCGCCGAGGTCGAGAACGAAGCTGCCACTGTTCTTCAGCACACGGTACGCAGCTTCTCCGAACTTCCCCAGCCATTCGACGTACTCGCCCTGCTCTTTGTTGCCGTAGGCCTTCTGCCGCAACAGCGCAAAAGGAGGGCTGGTCATGATCAGATCCACCGATTGTTCCGGCAAGTGCCCGAGCAACTCCGCGCTATCCCCGCACAGCTGGAGACCGCGGGGCGTCCGATACACCTGCTTGTCGCTCGGAAGGTCCAGCTTCATCGTCCATCATCCGCATTTGGGAGGTTCGCCTCCGGCTGCAGTTCCCACCGTCGCGCTATCCAGCTCTCTACGAACGACCAAAGCAGGGTAATCGCGTAGTGGAGTTCCGGTGCCGTTTCCTGGAGATCCGCAACCGCGCCCGCCAGCCGTTCTCTAGGTAGGTGACCGACCAACCAAACGGCCCATACGGAGGGGTTACTACTGGCAAGCTGTGCCGTGAGCTCTCGGATGGCTTCGTCTGATACCGCGCCGCGCTGGCGCAGCGCCTCGGCACATCCCGCTGCTATCGCCGGTTCCGTTTCCCGCAACCCTGCAAGGAGTGCCGGTACGGCGTCTGAGTCTAGGCTGACGATGCCCTCAAGGGCTTCCTCGCGGAGGTCCTGATCCACATCCCCAAACGCCCTCACGAGGCGTGAAGACGCTTCCGAGCCGCCGATGCGGCTCAACGACCAAGCCGCCGCGCTGCGTACGAAGTACGGGCGCTGGTCATCGTCCATGATCGCGCTCAGCATCGTCACGCACTCATCGGTGCCAGCTTCCCCCAACGAAATCACGGCCTCCAGCCGGATCTGCTGATCGGGGCTCGCCAAGTACGGTGCGAAGAGGTGCTCCGCACTCTCGCCACGAACGGCGACAAGGTACGCTGCTGCCTCCAACCGGATGTACATGTCCTCTTCATGATCGCGCTCGAGACTCGCAACGGTCGTCCCGACCGAGTCGTTCCGTCGGAGCCTCGCGAGCTTCACTCCGGTGAACCGTTGGGTTCGCTCACGGGACTCCAGAAGCTGCGAAAGGTGGCCCTCGGGCCACACGCCGGGGCACCGCAGGTCGTCATCGTTTTCCGGCTTGACTCTCGATGCGAGGATCTGATTGAGCGCGATTTCCTCCCCAGGGGCCACGGTGATTCGGAGCTCCTCGGGAACCGTCCGAGTGTACCGATGTCCGTCGCTGGCCCGCACAGTCGTGATCCTCTGACCCATGATCGATTCTACGAAGCCGTCTCGGCTGGAGAACCACGCTTTCCATGTGACGCTGGTCTCCGATCCCTCGGTAACGCCCTTGGTCGTCTCACCGTCCTGCGACACGGCCCTGAACCGAGCGACGCGCACGTAGTTCACCGTGCCTTCAGCATGCCACCGGATCCAGTTCCGTTCGTGCCAGTAGGAGACCGACTCCTGAAGCCGACCGGCGCTCCACTGTTCATCTTCGCCTGCCTTGCAGACGGGGAAGGCGATTACGTCGGCGTCCACCATACCGAAATCCCACGCGCGCTCATGGTCCGAGGAGCTATGGGACATCGACAAGTCGGGCCTCGTCTTGGCACGGCTCTCGATGCGAAGCCCGCACAGTTCGCAAACGAGGTCTGGAATGCGGACGCGCTTGCGCTTGACGTCCTTCCAGAGCTTCGTGTCCATCGCGCCGCGTTCGAGCTCGACGACTTGGTGGCCTAGCCGTTCCAGGTCGTGTGCTACGTGTCTGCTGCCCACCGCGCCGAGGGCAATCTTCCGAAAGAAGCTGGAATCCGGCTTGAGCGCGAGAGGTGGCATGATGGCAATCTAACCCAACCGATTGCAGCCAGCGAACAAATGTGTCCTCCGGCGGGTGGCATTCCCAAGGGACGCCCTATCGTCCCAACGAGCAACGGGCGCGGTTCGCGCCAAGGCTCGGTGCTCCGACATCCGCGCTGCTTCGGTTTCGGAGGCTGGCTGAGGGGATCGGGTGGATCGCTCGAACGGCGGTGGGGAGGAGCGACCGAGCAACCGACGAAGCGTCCCCGTGCCACGTCCACGGGGACCGAGACACCGAGTGCATGGACGGTGCTGGGGTTGGAACGACACGCTTGATCACCTACCGCCGAATGGTCTGCGGCTCTCAAGTCTACCCTCGGTCGGCCCGTCAGGCCCGTGGTCCTGGCGGCGCCGCGTCGGGTGGATCGAAAAGACGAACGACCGGCGGGTCCTGCTCGCGCCAATGCGGATTCGGACCGACCGCTATTCGCGGCTTGACACGCTTGGGAGTCTACGGACTTCCGATACGGTCGCGTAAGCTCTCGCTCATGTCTGCATATTTGAAGTGATACACACACTAGATCAGAAGAGCTAACATATTGATAGGACGCCATTTATCATTTGTCCTACTAGTTCCGGCGGGATCGTGCCCGTCAGTTCGTTGCCGTACAGGTTCAGCACTTGCAGGCTGGCGAGACTGCCGAGCTCTGGAGGGATCGTGCCCGTCAGTTCGTTGGCGTATAGATTCATTCCTTTCAGGCTAGTGAGGTTCCCGAGTTCGGGGGCGATCGCGCCTGTCAGTTCGTTGCCGTACAGCATCAGGTATTCCAGTTTTCCTAGGTTGCCGAGGTCGGTGGGGATCGCGCCCGTTAGTTCGTTGTTGCCCACGTCCAGCGATTCCAGGTTGGCAAGATCCCCGAGCTCGGTGGGAATCGGGCCCGTCAGGTTGTTGTGGTCTAGCTTCAACTGAACCACGCGGCCATTGCTGACCGTCACCCCATGCCATTCACCGAGCGGAGCATCGGTCAACCAGTTGTCGCTTTGGTGCCAGTTCGGCCCGCCCGTCGCCTCGTAGAGCGTCACCAGCGCCGCCCGGTCCGGGTTTTCGGTCACCGTCACCAAGAGACTTCCAGAAGCCTCGTTGCCTTCCGGATCGCGGGCCGTCACCGTCACCCGCGCCACCGCCCCTTCGCCAATCCCGCCCGTCAGCATTACCACGCTTCCCGCAGTCGAAACTCGGATAACGGTCGTGTCCGAGCTCACGGCCGCGAATGTCAGCGCTTCGCCGTCCGGATCGGCGAAGTATTCGGCTACGTCGAACCCGAGCACGGCTTCCGCCGCAACGGTTTGCGCGGGCAAATCAAACGCCACGGGAGCGCGGTTCACCGTTACGCCGAAACTAAACGATGCCTCCGCCCCGTGAGGATCGTGGGCCGTCACGGTCACCCGCGCCGTCCCCCCGGTCACGCCGCCCGTTATCGTTAGCAGACGCCCCGCCATGGAAACCCTAACAACGGTCGTGTCTGAGCTCGCGGCTGCAAACACCAGCGAGTCGCCGTCCGGATCGGTGAAGTTTCCGTTGAGGTCGAGCATCTGCGTTGCACCTGGACCCCGTAGATACCAAGACGGAATCTCCGAAATCACCACGGGCGGCTGATTCGGCAGGAGATCGGGGGGCGTAATCGGTGCTTCACACCCCGCCAGCAGGACGGCGAGCAGGAGTAGCGTTCGGCGGAATGTCATGGGCGGGGGAAACTCCTCGTCGGGCCAGCGGGTCGCCAGAGGCCCGAATCTGGGCGGGGAATCGTCTCAAAGTCAACCAGGACTGCACGATCTGCGTTTCCTGTCCTTGGGCTGGACCCTGCTGGACCTTGTCGCGAAAGCCGGAGAATCGGGGTTGAATGGCGGGACTCCGCTGCCCTCACCTACTGTTCGCGGGTGCGGACGCCCTCGCCGACCTCGTTCTGCGAAGCCATGTCGCTGGGATTGATAACGGGGGCCGGGTCGGTCACACCTCAGAGCCAGGGGAGAAGTCCCATGCGGAACGGTGCGATCATCACCGGAGTGCAAACACTGGCAGGTGCCGGAGGGCTCCGCTAGAGAGGGTCTGCACTTCGGCTAGGAAGGCAGCGGCCACACAACTCGTCGAAGCGTCCACCAAGGGATGAGATCCCAAAGGTCGATGCCGAGTCCGCTCAATTCCAGGTCCATCGCTTCTCCGGATAGTCGCGGACCTGGATCAGAAACGGATGCTGACCCACCATCTCGGGGGGGCTGAAATGTGTCCACAATCCGTGGCGCGGATTGCACGAACTCGCTTCCTACAGCGTGACGGTAGTACACTGGCATAAATTGGGGGCATAACCAATAGTTGACGCGGGCTTCAGATCGTGGTAACGTCAATGTACGGTAAAGGCAATGCAGACATGGCGTTAGACATGGCACAGAAGGCACTCGGCAAAGCATACCGAGATGCGACAGAGGTTACCAGAATGACAAACAACGCTGACGACGAACTCGTTGGTTTCCACATTGAGGATGTTCAGCGGAAGCTCCGCGAGCAACCGTACGCCGCGATCAACGAGGTTTACAGCGACATGCTAGCCATGACGTCGCCCGAGCACCGGGAAGCGGCCTTGCTTTGGTTGGTGATGAATCTGGGGTATCTGCTGGCGCGAATCGAGAAGCGGTTGGATGCTCTCGAATCACGACCGTGAGCCCGTCCGGTGGTGCTGGCGGTTGGTCAATCAAACCAAAGCGATTCACCCTCTTCGCCCCCAAATGGCGTTGCGGCGGCGTCCGGACGGGCTGGCTACTCAAACAGCACACACGAGCAGCCCAGTCGGCCGCCGGAAGCCTCGATCAGAAGGGAGCACTTGGATTCGGGCTGCCAGTTTCACCCCCAGAGTCCGGTAGTTCCCCATAAGGCGACATTTCGCTCCATCGATTGAGATTGAGGACGGATGCCTCGCCGTCGAAGAAGCTAACGTCCTTCTCGCTTAGCCATCCGAACACTTCATGCTCGGCGACCTTCCGCTCGGCATCCCCTCCCAGCCAACCCCGAGTGGCCCCCTCGTAGGCGAGAAGCCAGTGGCCGCCCGCAAGCCCTTCGTCAACTGTGGTTTCCACCCACCCAGCCCTTTCCAGCTGACCACCAACGATTTGTCCGCATTCCTCTGCCCACATCGCCAGCACTGGCACGAACGGATCGACCATCTGCGTAAGCCCGCTAAGCTCTCTTGCGGGTAGGGAGACATCCAGCACGATCGCCAGCCACAGCGCCCATGCCACTTCGCTTCCGTGACCCAGAGGAGCGTGCGCCCTTATGAGGTACGAGCACAGCTCGCGCACGCCCGTCTCATCAATTCTTAGGTCCGCGGCGCGAGCTCTTGCTAACTCGGTCGTCACGTATCGTAACGTCCCGGGTTCGGATGCTGCACACTGCAAGAGAATATCCTGGTAGACCGGCCACGAGTCCCTCGCGAGGTCGACACCGTGAGCGATGGAGATTGCGTAACGCAAGATGCTCTTGTCGGGGTGCTTGTGCACTAGTTCAAATGCTCGGCTAAACAACGCCAGCAGGTCACCTGCACGAACGTTCCTGAGCGTACTCGTCCATGTGTCTTGGAGCACATCGGGAAGCTTGACGACGCACGTCTTACTCTCGTTCAACTGAAGTTCGTACTTAAGCAGTGTGGATTGAAGCTCGGCCAGCGCCTTCTCCGCATCGGAGCGAGACTCAAATGCAAGCTCGTAGTCATCCAAAGCACGGAAGCCCCGAAGTGGTTTTCCAATGATTTCTTGGAACCGGGAGTCCACGGCACTCAAGACGACCTCCGCCAAGACATGCGATGTTTCCGGCCCAATCGGGATGCCCACGGACTGCCCGTCCTGCATTCGCATGGAGAGGTCATCCAGTCTGTCACCGAGGAGGTCCTCTCGCTCCTTACGCGGCTTCTTCAAATTGGACTTCACTTTGGCTCGGCCTTCGACAGCCCAAGCGATTGAGTGCGTGTAGATCGATGGGTAGCATCGCTGAACATCCGCGTACACCAAGTACCCGGCGTTCCGGCGGTAGTGAGCTCTGAGCCTCGGGTAGTCGGACGGCCCGTACTCGCGATTTATCGCGCGATCTGCGTCCTCGCCCAAGCGCAGCGTAGGCCGCGACACTGAGAGCCGACTCCGTTTCATGAGGGTTGTCAGGTGGTCCCAGTTGCTCGCGATTTCCCGGCATAACGCGAAGTAGCGTGACGGGTGTGGCACGGCCAACGGGCGCCGCAGTTGACCGACTCGCGCGAGGTTGTGGCGCGCCAAGGGCCGCCGGTCTGCTCGCCCCCTCGTTATGGCGCTGGGGACGTTTGCGTCGACCATAGTGAGCGTCTCGCCATAGGAACTTGTCACGAAACACTGCGGAACCTCCCGAGGAAAGAAGCCGTGAGTCAGCAGATGTCGCAGGACGATGCCTGCCAGTGTATCTTGCGCACTGGCCGCTCTTGTTGGTTCGATGGTGACATCCATGTGATCAGACAGTGTTTCTCGGCTCAGCGCGCTTCCTCAGTGATCTCGCGGTTCTGGACGGAAATCGTAGCGGACTCGGCAAGCGACCTCAAGATTGGGCGGGATTCCAGCTGTGAGGAAAGCTGGGAGGATTCCAGAGACAGCGGAGCGACAGAGCATCCTAGGCGTCGGGCTCCGGGCTCCATGCGGGCGAACCTCGGGCCGTAGCACATCCGGCGCTACGACCAGTGGCCACTAACACCGCCCGCCGTGCTATTGTTTAGACACACACAGCCACGATGGCGCACGGAGGATCAGCGGCCCTGATGAAGCGACGCCGAAAAGGCCGGAGCTTACCTGACAGAAGACGTTGTCTGTGACGGATTCCAGTTCGGCGGTTACGGCGACGTGGAAGGCCGATTCGCTCCAGAGAGCCCGATTCGTATTGGATCGTCGGAGGTGACGGTGGAGCGGTCCGACGGTGAGTCGGATGTGGTCGTCGGGTTTGGGGTGTGTGAGGCGGTGGGAACATTCGGGACGCCATCTCGCTGGCCGCGATGGTGGACCGGGGTATACGGTGGGACATGTCCAAGGCGACGCCTTGGCTGGCGACGGGCGCGAAACCGGAGAAGACGGAACGCGACGACCCGCAGCCCCTCCATCGCCAGCGAGCGCCCGGTCGCGAGGGTCCCCTGCGCGGCTTCATGTTCGAGTTCGCTCAACCAGAGGCGCCCTTCGCGGGCGCGTGTGCCGGTCGGGTTCGGGTGTTCTTTGGGTGTACTTCCGTAACCAGAGCAGCAACTTGCGGTGGTCCGGGGACGCAACCGCCCGACTGAACAAACGCTCTCCGCTGGCCCGCTTTCCGCGCCTCCCCGACAGTATCGGGCGTTGTCATGTCTCGCTCCGCTCAGCGGCGAGGCGGGGCAGCAGGCCAAGGATGGTGTCCGCCACGGAGCGGGGGCTCGTGAGCGGCATCCGCACCACCGCGCTAGCTTCCCAGCCGAATGTCAATCTGATCCGCCCTGTCGGTGGCTCCCAATCTGGATACGGGCCGACGGATCGCGATGCCGGCCGCATGTCCCCCGACCCTCATGACGGGGGTGGAGATAGAACCCAGTATCGTGTGAAGCGCGACATCATCGGACACCAATTCGCTGACGATCACACAGAAGATGGCGTCCGGAAATCTTGCTCGACACTCCATGAAATCTTTGAACCGCGCGGTCGAGTCTCCGAAATCCAGTGCGCATCTCTGACTGACGGGATAGGGGAGCCCAATGGACGCGTGGGTGACTTCCAACTGCGTCCGTGTCTCGCGGTGGCTTACCGCAACCTCTACCGGCGCTTCGGCGTCTCGAGCGAACATCTGGTTGATCCGTGCAATCGGCAGCTCTCCGGCAGGATAACGTTGCGCCGCTCGCCAAGACATCCTCGTAGCCTCCCGCTGCGGGAGGGGAGTCGCGCAGCCGCCCAGCAGGACGGCGGCAGCGACGATCTGAGTGCGTGGGATCCGCATGCCGACCGTGTCATACCTGCTTCCGGATCCTTCGGTGTTCCCGTCGCGCACCCGCATCCGCCCCCGCAAGGATAGTTGAGACGGTCCCGCTTCACATAGCGGTCGTCTGGACGGGTGGACCCCGAAAGGCCGTCGGTCGCCGCCAGCGTCTTCCTTACGGAGGCTACACCGGCAGCCACATCGAAATGCCGGGGTCGGGGGGCAGATCCCCTCGTCAGCCTCCCTTTTGCTCAACCACCCTAATCCGAACTTCCACGGTCTGAAAGCGGCGAAGTGACTGTGGTGGCATGACATAGGTGGGATTTGCGGGTGTACGCTACTGGGTACGGCTCATGGACAGACGCCGAGGAGGCGGAAGGCTTTGGCCTGACGTGGGGTGGGACTGGTGAGGACATCGGCGGCGACGGCTCCGTCGACGGCGGGCTGAACGCGGTTGCGAGTGAGGGTGGCGAGGTCGGCAAGCAGGGTCTGGAAGCTGTGGACGGGCAGGCCGTCCGGGGTGCGTGCGGCCTTGGCGCGAGCCGATGGGGAGGGGCGGGCAGGCGCCACGGGCGAGGCGCGGTCTGCCTCGGCGGCGGCGGGATCGTCGTCGTCGAAGAGGAGCGGCGCGAGGGCGCGGCGCATGTGCCACTCGACGTAGTAGGCGAGCATGCAGAGGAAGACGTGGGCGCCGACCCCGCCTTCGAGGCGGTGGTGGACGGGACGCACCTTGAGATCGACGGTCTTGTAGCTGCGGAACGCCCGTTCGAACCGGCTCAGGCTCTTGTAGGACCGGACCGCGTCTGCGGCCGGGAGCTTGTCTGCGGGCACGTTGGTGCGGATGACATAGATGCCGTCGAGCGCGATCTCCTCGGCGACGCGGCTCCCGTCGCGGGCGTACGAGAAGCCGTCGTCGGTGATGGTGGTCTCGAAGTGCTTGGCGACCTTGTAGCGGTGCAGCGCCTGGTCGGCGCGCACGGCGATCTTGTCCTGGCCCCGCAGCGGCCGCTTGTCGCGGCGTGTGGCCGCGACGACCTTGTTCCAGTTCGGCCTCGGGGGCTGCGAGGAGTTTCAGGCGCTTGCGTGCCCGCTCGGCGGCCAGCAGCGGGTTGCGGCACACCACCAAGCGCTCGCCGGGGAACTCCGGAGAGGTGATCTCGGCCAGGTTCC
The DNA here is from genome assembly GCA_009844885.1 of Gemmatimonadota bacterium. Taxonomy (GTDB): domain Bacteria; phylum Gemmatimonadota; class Gemmatimonadetes; order Longimicrobiales; family Gaopeijiaceae; genus Bin94. The sequence goes on along the minus strand of VYAQ01000344.1, from coordinate 286 downwards.
GTTCGTCGAAGAGCGAGAGCTGCAAGTCGCCGCTGCCCGCCAGCTTGCCGATCGTCGCGGCCCGCAGTGCGGTGATCCACTCCAGGCCTGCGGGCCACACCTCCAGCCCCAGCACCTCCAGGCTCCCACCCACCGCCCGGCTCATCTCCCCCTTGTCGGGCGTCTCGTCCCGAGCCCAGCGTCGCAAGGTTCCGGGTGTCGGCCCACCCGACCCGCTCCGATGTCCTCGGACGGCGGTCGTCCGGCTCCGGCGCGTCGTGGAGGCAGTACGCCGCGACCCCGGCGA
>VYAQ01000362.1 GCA_009844885.1 Gemmatimonadota bacterium | reverse complement strand
GTGGGATTCGCACCCACTAGGAACGCGCGCCTTTCCACGGCGCACGCAAGAAATCGTCTAAGTTCTTACAGGACTGCACGATCTGCCGTTCTTGCCGTTGGATCATGTCTGGCTCTGCCGTACCCAAATAGCGGAAAACGGCACCAAATGGCGGGCATTTGGACGGACCAGCACCCGGTCAAGGTGGTCGTGTCCCTGCTGCGCCGTGGCGGTCTTTCCACCGCGAGCGTGGTTCGAGCCCCGACGGAGTTCGTCGGATCAGTCGCACTCGGTCCGCAGATCTTCGAACATCGCATCTTCACGTTGAATGGTGTCGGCTTGGGTCATCAGCACTCTGGCGGCTCTGCGTCGGACGTGCGCCTGCGCGGGCAAGCGGCGACGATCATAGTCCCAGGCCTCGCCCGCCAGTTCGCGGGCGAGGGTGCAGAGCTTCTCGATGGTCTTCATCCCGTGGTCCTCAGGATCTGGAGGGTTTGCTGGGGTCTACCGCGTAGGCGGGGTACCGGTCTTGGCCCGCCTTCCGGACGATACAATCGCCTCATCATCGATCCATCATCGCCGCACCCAACGCGACCCATCCCCGGACCGAACAAGCGGCGAATAGGTCCATCGCCGAGCACACACTCATCAACTCCCACATTTACCGCTTCGCCTTCCCCTCTTAGGACCAACTCGCGCAGCATGGCGGGGTGGTACTCGCGACGGTATCCCTTCTAGGCCAGTTTGCCACAGGCGTAGTTAGGGCAGCATGGGGGCCGAGGCCGAGCGTCTGGCGACCCGGAGGTGGCGAGTTCCCTCGCCCGCGGCCAGCAGGTTCGCGGGCCATCCCAACGGATAGGCAATGCCCTGAGCACCGACCGACCATCCCCGCGCGGCTGTTCGTGGCCAGGGCGATCCGGTCCGACACGGCGCTGCCGGAACGAACCCCGAGACCCGCGCTTCCGGCGAGGCATCGGGACGATGGATCGCTTGCAGATCCGCTGTCGCGGCCCCACCGGTGGGGACGGATGGCCACGCGATCCAAGCTGGCCCGGCAGTCGAACGCGACCGAGGATCCAGGTGAGCCCTTGCCCAGCCGAGTGACTGCGCCCCAGACTTCCCGCTCCGAGATCCGCTGACGGACGCTCACCGTCCCCACACGAGGTTTCTTCATGCGCTCTGACATCATGGTCAGGTTTGGCAGGACGAGGGGCAGTCCGGAGCACTACTTCCGCGTTCAGGCCAGTCTGGACGGCGGGCAGAGCTTCACGGACGCTCTGGTCATGAAGAAGGATGACCAAGAAGGGCCAGATAGGAACAGTACTCCCTACAGGGTCGAATGGGGGGCGACAACGGAGCTACAGCAGCAAGCGGAAGCCGTCCTCAGCCGATTGGCGCAGCGATACTCGGCCAAACACACCAAGAACGAATTGAAGAAGTTCCTGCGGGATATGCCGCATCACTACGTCCCAACCGACGCCGAGATTCCGGTTGACCTAGGGGTCCGCATTGCCGATTCAGGGGTCGGGCTGGGCATGTATGCCGGAACGGAACCGAACGCGTGGGAGCAAGAAGCCGACGCCGCCGCACGCCGCCGCGCCGGGCTTGCCGACAGGGCTGGCGATGACGGGGGTGTGCGGATGCCGGAACTGTTCCAATGGGTACCGTGGTTCAGGGAGTTGGCCCAGAAGGTACGGGAAGGGCGGCGGGAGGGACTCGTGGAGAGGGCGAAGGAAGTGGATTGGGCGGGGTTGAAGTGCGCCGTGCTCGCCAATGGGGAGGAGAATGCCGACCCGCTGACGTTCTTCTACCATCTTGCTTCGATCGCCAAAGGGGCGGCGAAAAGGAAGACGGTCTATGCGAGCGTTGCGAGGGAGTTCGGAATCGAGAGCTACCTCGACTACGGTGCGAGCGACCGCTTCATCTTCCCGCAGCCAAACCCGCTTGGGGTGCAGTTCACCTGGACCGGTGCGGATCCGCAGCTGCTCTGGGAGATGTTCGATCAGGCGTGCGCCGCGGGTGCCGAATCGTACGATGTCGTCAACGCCGACACCTTCGCCCGCACGTTGCGGATCAAGGGCGTCCGTGTCCCGAAGCTCACGCAAGTCCTGTTTCTCATCAATCCGAAGGTCTTTCAGCCGTTTGACTCCAACGCCCTGTTGTCGCTGTTCGGAAAAACTCCGGACGCGATGTCCTGGGCTGACTATGTCGCGGAAATGCGCAGAATCAGTACCGTCTTTCCCGGCTGCCGACCCTACGAGCTCAACGTGATCGGCTTCCTGTGGGCGAGCGGACACCTGCCGCGCAAAGGCAACCGCTGGTTTCAGATCGGCGCGAGTGACGACGAATGGCGCGGTTTCCGCGACAACAACCGGGTCCGCCACGGTGGGCGGGCAGACCGGCAACATGGCCGGCTCCACGAACCCAACCCCGGCGATGTCGTGCTTGTCCGGTCGGGGACGAGGGAAGGGCGCGGGATCGGGATCGTGCATGGCTACGGCGAGCAGTCACGTCGGAGCGGCCGGATACACCTGCTGTGGATCAACAAGGCACGTGCGCCCCTGGCCGCCGACATGCCGGCCGTCCGTTTTTCGAGGGTCGGGCGCGCCGCCTACGATGCCTTCGCCAAGTCTGACGCCTACTCGGCCGCTTTGGACTTGTTGGAACCACCGAACGACCCGGCACCTCCACCACCCCCCAACATCCACCCCCTCAACACCATCCTCTACGGC
>VYAQ01000160.1 GCA_009844885.1 Gemmatimonadota bacterium | reverse complement strand
CCCCTCCACCGGACCATCCCCCAGCACGGCGTAGTGCGCGGTGCAGCCGGGAACCCCCAACCCGGCCCCGACCGACCACGGCACCCCGTCCGGCAGCCGCGCCGCCTGCCCAGCCGGCACCGTCACGCGCTCGGCGGCCGTACCGAACGGCCGCGATCCACCCTGCGCGTTCCACACCCACACACGCTCGCCGACACGGCCCGGGTCGACCCCCTCGCCGACCGCGTCGATCGTCCCCGCCCCGTCCGAGTGCGGGATCACGCGTGCGTGCCCCATATGCATGCCGAGCCAGCCGCCCCGCTTCTTCGTGTCGGAGGGATTGACGCCCGAAGCCGCGACGCGAACGCGAACCTCCCCCCGCCCCGGGCCCGGCGCCTCGACATCACCGTAACGGAGCACCTCCCGTGCGGGTCCCGTCGCCCTGTACCAGACCGCCTTCATGGAGTTGGGCGCCATCGCCTGGTATCGGGCCACATTGGCGGGCGGAGCAATGCTTCGGCGGGACAGGGCGGGCGCCCCTCAGCCGGGGAACAGGCTCCGGTCGATCCCCGGGACGAGCTTGAGCGCGTTCTCGTAGTAGATCTTGCGCAGGACGTCGTCGGGGAGGCCCAGGCCGTACATCTGCCAGAAGGCGTGGTAGCGGCGGTAGTAGTCGAAGTAGTCGTCCTCGGTCTCGAAGACGCGGAAGTACGTGTGGAACTCTTCCTGGTTGTACGAGTCCTTGCCCATCAGCACGCGGTCGCCGTACTCGGTCAGCCATTCGCGGGCGAACCGCGGCTGCCGGCCCAGTTCGTACACGACCGCGCCGAGGCCGACGTACATGTTCGGGATCTCGTCGAGCACCTCGCCAAGCCGCGTGAGGTCGTGCCCGAGCCAGCCCAGGTGCGCGGCGATGAAGTTCGTGTTCGGGTGGTTGCGGAAGAGGTTGTGCTGCTCGCCGATAATCTGCTCGAAGGGCGGGAATTGGCCGGGAGGCCGGATCCGCCGCGGCCGCAGCCGCAGTTCGAGCCAGCGTTCGTTGAAGCGGTCGTGAGACTGCCAGAACTCGGCGGGGTCGGCGGAGTGGATGAGCACCGGGATCCCCAGCTCGCCGGCCTTGTCCCACAGCGGCGCCAGACGCGGGTCGTCGACCGGAATCCGGTTGCCGTCGGTGTCCCGATCAGCCATTCCCAGGCCCTTGAAGATCTTCAGGCCCGCGGCCCCGTTCCTCACGTCCTCTTCCAGCTGCGCGGCGGCCTCCCTCACCCCAGCCGGGTTCCCCGACGCCGAAGAAGTTGGTGTTGGCGAAGAAGATGAAGCGCGACGGATTCCGCGCGGTCATGTTCTCGAGTCCATTGGTCAGCGAAAAGCCGCTGCCGCCGGAGAGGTTGACCATCACCGCCATGTTGAGTTCGTCCATCTCCCCCACCAGGCGGTCGACGTCGGCGGCCGACATCCTCTCGCCGCGCTGATGGCCGTGAATGTCCACGAACGGAAACTTCGCCCGGGTGAGCGGGTTTTCCGGGACGACGAGCGTTTTGCGGGGCTCGTAGTCGACGATGGTGACGTCCTGGGCGGCAAGCGGGTGGACGCCGGGAAGCGCCGGGAAAAGGAACGGCGCGGCAAGAAGGGCCGCGGCGAGGCCCGTTGGCCGACGCCGGCCAGCTGCACGATTCCGCAACATCGTTCTACTCCCCATCGGTCTGCTCTCCGTCAGGTCCTGCGGATCTTCATCACCAGGTAGCGTTTGTGCGCGGCAAAGGCTGCCGGGTCGAGGACGGCAGCGCTGCGGACGGCGGCATCTCGGGCACGCTCCGCCACGTTCTCCAGAACGTAATGGAGTGCCGGGTTTTTCGCCCGCAACTTGTCGTGTGCGAAGTCGAGGACGGGCAGCGCGATACGGTCCGCGAGCAGGCGGGCGAAGCCGAGGGTGGGCAGCACGTTGGCGGTGATGTCGGCTTCGTGGGCCACCTTGTACCCTTGCTCCCTCAGGCGGGCGCGGAAGACGTCGAGTTGCCATCCGGAGCGGTCGGCGCGGTCGGCGGTGAGCGCGGCACTGATGGGCGCGGCGCGGGCCGGGGGATTCCCCACCCGGAAGTAGTCGGCCACGATCCATGTGCCAGATTGTGCCATGATTTTGTCCACAGCGGCGAAAACACCATCGGAATCCATGTACTGCAGGGACTCCGCGTTTATGATTGTGCCAAAATATGCCTTGAATCTGTCAACATCGATGTCTTCGAAGCGGCAATGCAGGACGGGGACGCCCGGATAGGCGTTGCGGATGTGGTCCGCCTGGAAGCGGTCGGGGGTCAGGCCGGTGGCGTCGTGCCCGGCCGCGGCGAGGATGCCCAGCATGCCGCCCATGCCGCAGCCGGCATCGAGGATCCGGGCGTCGGAGGACTGCGCGTCGGGTTGCTCAATCAGGTCCAGCAGGACCTCGGCGTACCGGCCCTGGGCGCGGTGGAACGCATCGAAGCTGACCGTCTCGGGCGGCGTGTCCGGATCGTCGAAGTAGCCGTAGTGCAGGAAATCACCGGGCAGCATGCGGTTGTACAGTGCCAGCTGGGCGTTGGCATGCACGGTTGGGACGCGGCGATGCACCCGTCGGCGACGGAGCCAGCGGAAGATGTGGTGCGGCAGGAGCGCCCGGCCGAAGACCTGCTTCAGGACCCAGCGGCTACTCAGGCGGGGCCCGCCGCCGCTACCCGCGCTCACTCCACCGCACCGCCACTCGCGCGCCCCCGCCGCCTGGGGTCGGCCACCGCTTCGAGCCGCCCGTCGTCCAGCCGGCGCACGGCGTGGATCGACCCCATGTTCGCGTCCCGGGGGCTCACCGGGAACAGCGCATGGCCCCGCGCCTCCAGCTCGGCGAGGGCCTCGTCGCCGAAGTCGCCCTCGATCTCGGCCGACGCGATCCCGGGGTGCGGATGGCCGAACCGCGGGGCCTGGACGACCTGCTCGCCGTCCATCCCGTACTCGACGAAGTTGGCCGCGCCCTGCAACAGGCATTCCATGAGCGAGCGGCTGGGCGTCGCCATGACCAGCGCGGGCCGGCCGTCACGGAAGAGCCAGAGCTGCGTGGAAAACCCGACGGGAAGGTCGGTGTACTTGCGCAGGTAGGTCGCGCGGTTCATCACGACGCCGTCGACGTTGATCCCGGTACCGAAGGGCTCGGACGAGCTGGAGTGGGTGCCGGCGGCCACATTGCCTTCGGCGTCGACGATCACATTGCCGCACGTCGCCGCGGCAAAGCCCACGAACGGGCGCGGCGGGCTGTTCTGGATGTCCTGCCACACGCGGCGCGCGTTGTCGGGCGAGATGAAGTCGTCCTGGTTCGCGGGGGTGACGTCGGCGCCGCGGAGCCACAGCTCCTGTGCCACCCGCATCTGGGTGTGCAGCGCTTCGACGTTCTCGGTGGGCGGGCCCATCGAGCGCAGGTCGGCGGCCTCGAAGACCTGCAGGCCGAGCAGGAAGAGAAGACCGCTGGAGGGCGCGATCTCCTAGTCCCGGTAGGGCGCGCCCCCCGGTTCGCCGGTCTTCCACGCCGGGGACACGAAGCCCTGCATGGCGGCGAGATCGTCCATGGTGATGCCGCCGCCGCGCCGCGCGACTTCGTCGACCAGCTTGCGCGCGAACGGACCCGTGTAGAAGTAGTCGCCGCCTTCGTCGCGGAGACGGGTCATGGTCGAGGCGAGTTCGGGGAGGTGCACGGTGTCGCCCACCCCGAGGAGGTAGCCGTCACGGAACCAGTTGTCGCGCCCCGGACCCGCGAAGCGCCCCACCATCTTCCGGTAGTGATGAGTGTAGGCCCAGAGAGTGTGGTCGATGACGAAACCGTTTTCGGCAAAGGTGATCGCGGGCTCCCACAGGTCCTGCCAGGGGAGCCGTCCGTGCGCACCGTGGGCCGCCTCAAGGCCCCGCACGTAGCCGGGCACCATGGCGCCGAAGCCGGTCCAGGAGCGCGCCTCCTCGTAGGGCTCGGAAGCGGGGGCGCCGCTGGGGAAGGCGAATGCGCCGCCCGCGGTGGAGAGCTCGCCGGTGGCGGCGTCAAAACAGGTGACGCCGAAGCCGCCGCCCAGCGTGGTCATCGCGGGTTCGAGGACGCACTGCACGAGGGCTGCCGTGATATAGGCGTCCGCCGCCGTGCCGCCGCGTTCCAGCGCCCAGAGCGCCGCCTCGGTCGCGTACGGATGGTCGGTGGTGGCCATCACGCCCGAGCCGACCACACGAACGTGCGCGCCGATCGGCCGGGGCGGCTTCATGTCGACCTGGGACATGGCGGCCCAGTCGCGCTCGCCGGGGGTGCCGGTGCGGCCGGGGAAGCCGGTGGGCGGGACGCCCGCGACGAGCGAAGAGCCATTCGCGCCCGCCGCGGACTGAGCCGGCAGGGCTCCGTCCGCGCAGGCGGCGCCACCGACCACGCCGGCGGCAATGGACGATTGGACGAATGAGCGGCGATCCATGTTGTTCTTACCGTGCTCGGGAATTCAGGTGATGGCGATCCAGCGTGAGAGCGCGTCCCGGACGGCCTGGCGGTCTCCGGGGGCCAGAATGCCAAGTTTACGAATGATCATGGTGCGGTCCAGCGTGAACAGCTTGAAGCGGACTTTGCAGGGAACACTCAGGTTGGCGTCACGCCAGCCGCCAAGGATCACGTCGCTTGGCCACTCGCTCTTGGTCGACGTGATCATGGCCAGGAAGAGTTGAGCGTGTCCGCGGTTGAACCCAGTGGACGACACGACCAGCGCGGGCCGCCGTTTCGAGGCGTCCCGATCCGTGAACGGGAAAGGGACGACCACGATATCGTACGGCTCACAGATCACGCCATGCTTCCTCGTCCTCGGACTCGATCCACTCGCTCATGGTGTTCGACAACCCGTGCAGATAGCCGTCAGGTCCCGGCGTTACTCTGCGCACGACCAGCTGGTCGCCACGCACGTCAAAGGCGAGCACATCGCCCTCTCGCAGGTTGGCCGCTTCCCGGATGCGCTTGGGGATGGTCGTCTGCCCACGCGCGGTAATCCTTGAGAACTCCATTTCTGATTCCCCCTAAATTCTGACTATTCCGAATCTACGTCTCAGGTGATGGCAGATGCAACGTATTTGGCCACTGGCAGGACGGGCGACCGGCGCAACAGAGCACGCAACGCCACTTCCCGGTTCACAAGCGCATACTTACTATTCGAATCCCTTCCACTCACCCTGCAGGAGAAACCGATGAAGATCGCCCGCACTATCGCCCCTCTCGCCCTGACGCTCGCCTTTGCGACTGCCGCCGACGCCCAGGACCGGCCGGCCAGCCCCCGCGGCGAGGCCGCCACCCAGGTCGGCGGCTCATACAACGACAACGGCCGCTACGAAGGCGGCAGCTGGATCGTCGTCGACTACGGACGGCCCATTCTGCGCGGTCGCGACCTCTTCGGCTCCGGTGCGGAGTACGGCCAGGCGTTCCTCCGCGGCGCGCCCGTGTGGCGGCTCGGCGCGAACCAGTCCACCGTCCTCATGACCGAGACGGACCTCACGTTCGGTGGCCAGCGGCTGCCCGCCGGCGAGTACACCGTGTTCGCCGAGCTCACCGAGAGCGAATGGACCCTGATCTTCTCCAACTGGGGAGCCAAGGCCAACCCGCGCGACGAGGATCCGAACACGCTGTGGGGCTCCTACAACTACACGCCGGATCGTGACGTGCTGCGGACATCGATGAGCGTGTCCACCAGCGCGATGTCCGCCGACCAGATGGTGATCGCCTTCACCGACATGACGAGTAGCGGCGGCATGTTCACAGTCTGGTGGGGCGACCAGGTGGCGAGCGCGGCGTTCTCGGTCGCCCGGTAGCAGTGCGGAGGGGTTGAGGGCCGGCTCCGAGGCCCCTAGCGCCTGCCCCCAATCAGCAGCGGGCGCTCCGGCACGTACCGGACCATGCGCATGCGGTTGATTTCGCCGGCGTAGATGTTGCCGTCGAGGTCGACGCCCAGGAACTCGATCCCCGGGCCGACGTTCTCGTCGTGCTGGGGGATGAAGTAGGTGACCCAGGCCTGTTCGGTCTTCAGGTCGCCGATGCGGATGCCCTTCTCCCAGCCGAAGTTGCTGCGCCAGGGGTCCGGCGGGCCGGTGCGCAGGTCGCCGGAGAGGCCGTCGCCCGCGTAGAGGATGTCGTTGGGGTCGATGAACAGGCCGCTCGGCTTGCCGTACTGCGTCCAGATGTAGAGAAGGTTCCCCTCGGGATCGAAGACCTGGATGCGGCTGTTGCCCCGGTCCGCGACGTAGACACGCCCGCGCGAGTCGATCTTGATGTCGTGGGGGTCGCTGAAGCGGCCGGGCTCGCGGCTTTCGGAGCCGATACCGCCGCCGATCGCGCGGATGGGGGTGCCGTCGCCGGCCAGCCGAACGATGCGGTTGTTGCCGCCGCGGTGGCCGTCCGCGATCCAGATGTCCCCGTTCGGGGCGATGGCGACGCCGGACGGGCCGTTGAAGTGCGACTCGTCGTCGCCGTGCACGCCCGGTTCACCGAGGCGCATCACCACCTCGCCCTGGCGCGTGAGCTTGAAGACCTGGTGGCCCATCCCCATGGACTCGCCCAGGGCGCCCCGCGGGTCCCCGTGTGCGCCGCCCTCCGTGACCCACAGGTAGCCGTTGTGGTCGAGGGCGAAGCCGTGCGGGAAGGCGAAGAGCCCCGCGCCGAAGCTGTCGACCAGATTGCCCTCGAGGTCGAACTTGAGGATCGGGTCGAGGTCGGTGCCTGCGCACTGGTTCGCGCCGCAGCGGTCGAGGATCCACAGGTGCTCGCCATCGGGGTCCGGGATCGCGCCGCTGACGATGCCGAGCGTGCGGCCTTCGGGCAGGTGTTCCCATCCGAGGGTGGCTCGGTAGGGGTTGGGGAAGGTCTGGGCCGCGAGGGCGTCGGGGGTCGCCAGGCCGGCCGATCCCGCCATGGCCAGGAGCAGGCCGACTGCAATCGCTGTTTGGCTGCGGCGTACATGTGCACTGCAGCGTAGCTTTATCATGTTGAGGCGCCTCGTGGCTGGAGAAAATGTCATGAAATCGAGAAAGCTGTATCGGGCGACCGTCGGGGTCGCGTTCGCTGCTGCGTTCGCCGCCGCGTGCGGGACCGCTGACTCCCCCGCCCCCGAGGTGCCGACCGAAGTCCCGCAGGATCCCGTCTGCGATCCGGCCATCAGCGTACCCGACGGTTTCTGCGCGCGGGTCTACCATCCCGGCGTGGGCGCCGCCCGGCAACTCGCAGTGGCAGCAAACGGAGACGTTTTCGTAGCGATACGCAACCGCGGCAACACCACGGGCGGCGTCATGGCGCTGCGCGACCTGGACGGAAACGGCACGGCAGACCAGACGGAGCGCTGGGGCGACGACGGCGGCAGCGGCATCGTGCTGGGCGACGGCGTGCTGTACCTGGCGACCAACAACGCGGTGTTGCGCTACCCGATCGCCGCCGGGTCGCTGAGACCGTCCGGTCCGCCGGAGACCATCGTCGACGGGCTTCCGAGCGCCCGCAATCACCCAACCAAGAGCATCGCCCTACACCCGGACGGCAGCGTCTTCGTCGGCATCGGCTCTCCGTCCAACGCCTGCCAGGTCAGCCCGCGCACACCCGGTGTCTCCGGTCACGACCCCTGTGGCGAGCTGGTGACGCGGGCCGGTATCTGGCGCTTCTCGACGGACGTTCTCGACCAGAACCAGGCCGACGGCGAACGCTTCTCGACCGGCGTGCGCAACGCGGCGGCAATCGCGGTGCATCCCGGCTCCGGCGAGCTGTACGCGGTGATCCACGGGCGCGACCAGCTGCGCGAACTCTGGCCCGCGCACTTCACGTCCAACGACGGCACGGAGAAGCCCTCGGAGGAGTTCGCCCACATCCGCCAGGGGTCCGACTTCGGATGGCCGTACTGCTTCCACGACCCCAGCAACAACACCAAGGTCCTGGCCCCCGAATACGGCGGCGATGGCGTCGAGGTCGGCCGATGCGCCGACATGGACATGCCCGCGATCGGACTTCCCGCCCACTGGGCTCCGAACGCGATGGTCTTCTCGACCGGCACCGGCTTCCCCCCGGCCTACCGGAACGGTGCTTTCGTCGCCTTCCACGGGTCATGGAACCGGACGCCCATCCAGGCAGGCTACAACGTGGTGTGGATCCCCTTCGAGGGCGAAGCGCCCACGGGAGACTGGTCGGTCTTCGCGGAAGGGTTCGCGGGAGGACAGATCACGTCATCGAACCAGGCGGACAACCGGCCGACGGGCGTGGCGGCGGGCCCGGATGGATCGGTCTACGTGAGCGACTCGCTGCGAGGGAAAATCTGGAAGATCGTCGCGGGGTAGATTGCGACAATTTCGGACAGAATGCGACAATTTCGGCAAAGAGGTGAAGGGACCGGATCAAAATGATCTCCAAACCAGGATTCGCCCGCACGGCACCCCGTCTGGCGGCCGTGTTCGCCCTCGCCTGCGTATTCATCCTCACGACCGCGGCGTGCGCGCCGCCTGAACAGCCCCGCCAAGGGGGCTCCCTGATCCAGGTGGGACGGAATGTGCTCGTCAGTGGCGATCATGCGGCTGCGGCGCACTCGGAGTACTTCGCCCATGCCGATCCCTCGGACTCGACCCGCATGGCGGTGTGCTCGATGATCGTCGACCCCACCCGAAGCCGGCTGTCGACGGGCATCTATGTGTCCCATGACGCGGGTGCGACCTGGGGCATCGCGCTGAACGACACGATCTCGCGGTGGGGCACGACATGGGACCCCGCCTGCGCCTTCGGGCCGGGAGGTATGGCCTACTTCGCGTCGCTACCGGCCCGCGGGGACCCGAGGATCGCGTACGAGTCACACGTCATCACCCACTTCTTCCGCTCGACGGACGGTGGCCGCACGTGGGGCGGACCCGTGCTCGGACCGTTCGTGGACAACGCGGATCTCGTCGTCGACTGGACGGGCGGGCCGTATCACGGGCACGTCTACGCCGTGGGCGTGCGGGTCGAGGAGGAGGAGGGCGAGCTTCCCCAGCGGCATGTGTCGCTCGTGGTCTCGGCCGACTCCGGCCGGACCTACACAGGTCCCGTCGACATGTTCATCCCGAAGGACTGGTATCAGGGCCAGGTCGGTGCACCGGTCGTGCATCCGGATGGGCGGGTCCTGGTTCCCGTCGATGTCCGCCCCCCGTTTCAGCCCACGCCCCCCGCTCCTTCGCCGACGCCCTGGTGGGACCCCCCCTGGTGGGAAGCCCACCGAGACACGGCCACGAAGAACTTCGCCTCGGTCGTGACGGTCACCGAAGGTGGGAGGGCCATCCGCCAACCGCACCACGTCGCAAAGACCACGCCGTGTACGCCCTTTGGCGGTCCTCCGGAGATCGCGGTCGATCATTCCGACAGCCCATTCCACGGGCGGGTCTACCTCGCGTTCACGGACCACACGTACGGACGCTGTCAGATCATGTTGAGCTGGTCGGACGACGGTGAGGAATGGGCCAGCCCCCTTCCAGTCGACGACCCCCGCATTCCCCTCGATTCCGCAGGCCCGAACGCGTTCATGCCCGACATCGCAGTCAACCGCGACGGGGTCGTCGGGATCACCTGGCTCGACCGTCGTGAAGACCCCCTCAATCAGGAGTTCCGTCAGCGATTCACGGCCTCTCTGGACGGGGGCGAAAGCGTGCTGCCCAGCGTTGCGGTGAGCGAGGCCGCACACACCTACGCGCGAGCGGAGGGAGAACGGGAAGGGTATGCGGGCCTGGGCGCCGTCCCCGGACCCAGTGACGGCAGCCGCTGGATCGCGATCATCACGGGCGGAGCGCACCGCACCTACGAGGAAGTGGGAGACTACGTCGGAATGATGGTGGCGGCAGACGGTCGATTCCACCCCGTCTGGGTCGACAACCGGACCGGGGTCGCGCAGCTGTATACCGCGCCCGTGGAGGTCGCCGGAACGGCCAGGACCCGGGCTGAGTGGAACGCGGATCTCGGACGCAACGTCACCGACTCGGTCGCGGTTCTCGTCAACACGAGCACGTTCGACGCCGCCTCCTGCACCTTCGATGTGAGCGTGGACTTGCTCAACCGGTGGAGCGAGCCCCTGGACCTCCCCCTCACGGTGAAGGTCGAGCAGATGTTCTCGCAGATAGGCGTGCCCCGGTCCCAAGGGCCGATCGACGGCCTCGGCAGGCCGGAGTGGATCGTGGGGGAGGGAGGGGTGCTCCCGAGAGACAGCTACGTCACCTACGAAACGCGTATCGTTCTCGACGAATGCGCGACGCTCGAGGGTAAGGCGGCGGTGTACCGCCACGACATCGACGCGCGCATGTCGGGTACGCCGGTCGCCGGCTACGTTGGACAGAAGATCCTGGCCATGAGGGTGTCGATCTTCGAGCGAAAGCCCTAGGGAGGTTGGGGGGATCGGTGGTCACGGCGACCAGGTTCCGGGGGAGGCCCGTTCACCGCCCGAACATCTTCCCCAGCGCCTCCCGATCCGCCGCGCACACGCCCCGCTCGGTCACCAGTCCCGTCACCAGCCGCCTGGGCGTCACGTCGAAGGCGTAGTTGGCCGCGCGGGTCCCCTCCGGCACGACCCGCACGCGCCGCTCGACACCCTCCTCGTCCACCCCCCACACGCGCGTGATCTCTTCCGGGTCGCGCTCCTCGATCGGGATGCTGGCCCCGTCCTCGATCGACCAGTCGATGCTCGGCGACGGCGCCGCCACGTAGAACGGCACCCCGTTGTCGCGGGCCGCGAGCGCGAGCGGGTAGGTGCCGACCTTGTTGGCGACGTCGCCCGCAGCTGTCGTGCGGTCGGTGCCCACGATCACCACGTCGACCTTGCCGCGGCTCAACAGGTGCCCCGCCGCGCTGTCCGACACCAGCGTGTGGGGCACGCCGTGCTGACCGAGTTCCCACGAGGTGAGGCCCGCACCCTGGAAGCGCGGCCGCGTCTCGCGGACCCAGACGTGGACCCGCAGGCCCTCGTCGTGGGCCAGGTACATGGGCGCGGTCGCGGTGCCCCAGTCGACCGTCGCCAGCCAGCCCGCGTTGCAGTGCGTCATGACGTTGAGTTCGCGGGCGCCGCCGCGCGCGTTCGACCCGCCCGAGCGCGCTATCGCCCGAAAGACCCCAAGCCCGTGCTCGCCAATGCTGCGGTTCCTGCGCACGTCATCCTCGCACAGCCGGGCGGCAAAGTCGTACGCCGCGGCCTCTCGCTCGCCCGACGCCGTGTCCCGCAGCAGCGCACCCGCCGCCTCGAGCGCCCAACGCAGGTTGACCGCCGTTGGGCGAGTCCCGGCCAGAAGAGCGGTCGCCCGCGCAAGCGAAGCATCGGAGGGATCCCCCCGCATCGCCAACGCAACCCCGTACGCCGCGGTCGCGCCGATCAGCGGCGCCCCCCGCACGACCATGTCCCGGATCGCCCGCGCCGCGTCCGCGGTCGACTCAAGGCGGATGGTCTCGAACCTGTGAGGAAGGAGCGTCTGGTCGATGACGCGGACCTCTCTCCCGTTGCGCTCCGTGAAGATCGCGCGGTAGGGGACGCCCCCGACGTTCATGGGGATGTCCCTACCTGATCCCCCCGCCCCTCAAGTCACCGGCCTCGACTCCTCCGCCAGGTGCACCTCCAGCCACGCGGCCCAGCGCGCCCACAGATCCAGCAGCGTCTCCTTCGTCGCGGGGCCGTGGTCCTCGAACGGGTAGAGGTACATCGCCGCATCCTTGCCCAGCCCGTTGAGGGCGTGGAAGAGGCGCGGCGAGTGGTCCGGGGCCGTGCCGACGTTCTGGTCGTGCATGCCGTGGTACAGGAGCAGCGCGCCGGTCAGGTTGTTCGCGTAGACGAACGGGGACATGCCCAGATAGACCTCGCGCGCGTCCCAGAAGTGCCGGCGCTCCCGCTGGAATCCCAGGGGAGTGAAGGTGCGGTTGTAGTTGCCGTCGCCCGCGATCCCGGCCTTGAAGAAGGGCGTGTGGACCATGGCGTTGACCGTGCCGAACGCGCCATATGAGTGGCCGCCCAGACCCAGCCTGCGGCGGTCGATGATCCCTCGCGCATCGAGTTCGTCGATCACGGCGGCGAGGTTGTTGCGGAGATCGTGCTGGTAGTTGTTGTTGATCCGCCCCGCCTCGCCCACGATCGGTGCGTCGGGCTCGACCACGACGTAGCCCAGCCGCACCAGGTATTCGATCGATCGGGTTCCAAAGTTGGGGAAAGCGTTCTTGTTGAAGGTCCGGGCGCCCTCGTCGTACGACTCCTGATCCTCATACTCCCGCGGGTAGAACCAGAACATTGCCGGGCGCTCCTGGCCTTCCTCGAAGTCGGGCGGCAGCGTCACGTTCACCAGGAAGCTGAAGCCATCGGGGCGCTCGACGGTGAATCGCTGGCGCGGCGCGTTGGTCAGGTCGGGCGTGTAGTCGATGTTGTTCGTCAGCTGCGTGCGCGTGCCGCCCTCCACCAGGAAGGACTGGCCGATCTCGGTCGGTGACTCGCGATGCACGACGAAGCGGCCGGCTGCCGCGTCCAGGACCGAGGTGATGCGCTCGGACTCGCCGTCGTTGGAGCTCTCGTAGACCCTTTCCTTCTCGCCCGTGCGGATGTCGACGCGGTCCATGAACGACCTGGGCGACTCCGCCAACGGATCCTCGGAGTATTGAGTCCCCGTCAGGAAAACGGTCTCGGTCCCATCG
>VYAQ01000238.1 GCA_009844885.1 Gemmatimonadota bacterium | reverse complement strand
CTTGAATGTCCTTCCGATCTAATGCAAAGCACTCAGGAGGGGTACAGGGTCGCTAGCGTCACGGCCTGATCGGCCCGTGCGCCACGGGCGAACGGGGCGGTGAGGCCGAAAAACGTTCCCGTGTCAGCGGATCGACGGGAACGCCGGTGCGCATCGCTGGCCGACCGAAGTGTGCAGCGACCCCTCGTGTCGTTTCCGCGCTCAGATACGGCTCTAACTCGGGGCGTAGCCTACCGTCGAACGCGACTCCGGCGTGTTGCGCCTCTTCCGGGGCGGTCGCCCTGTCCCGCCCGCACTCGTCGGATGCCGGAACCTGCTTTCAAGACGAAACAGCGCTTCGCGGCTCGAAGGTCGGCGGGCAAACCGAAGTGTCTCCATTGGCTGGTCGGCCAACCGGTCGCACGATCCACAACAGGCATTACGGCCCACAACAGGCATTACGGCTTCGGTGGTGTTCGAGTTTCAACGGGTGGGGCGAGCCGCTTCCGAGCCTGTCCACCCCGTCGAGGGTTCAGCGGACCGCACCCTACACGCTGCCGATGTGGCCAGTCCCACCGCCCCGGACCTCGCTTTCGAGGACCGCCCGCAGGGTGTCTTCGGCGACCGCATCCACCGGGGCTGGCTGAGCCGCTATGGTGTTTCAGCACACGGCCACGTTGAACGTGGCGGCTATCGAGGGGCTCCGCCCCCTCGACCCCGAAGACGTCCCGCGCCCGAAGCGCGCAAGACACATCGGCGGCGTCAATCCTTCGGGCAGCTACGGGCTCCGCGACGCCCGCCGCAGCCGCCTCACCACCACTGTCTCCACGTCCATTTCGTCCTGTTCGATGAACGCGGCCAAGCCGTTAGGGCCGAAAGCGTCCGGCAGCGCGATCGCGCCCGCTGGATAGGTCCCGAAGTAGCGCCCGTCCATCGTCAGAACATCGATGGGGCCGGCATCGTCGCCGGGCTCCTCCCCGCGCCTTTGCACCCAGATCTCGCCGTTCCAAGTCGTTCTCAATCCCCGGACAATCGACACCTCGTTGAAGACTCCTACCCTGTCTAGACGACTGACCTGCGGGACGTACTCCACGCCGTTGACCACCATTCTCGGCCCTCGGCCCGCCGCCGCGAGTGCCGCGAGCCGTTCTCGCTCGTTCTCGATCATCCGGTCGGTGACCGGCGTCGGCAGGAAGGGCCGCCGCAGGATTCGGAGGACCCCCGCCCCGCGGCGCGCGATCTTGATCGCGTACGCCGACGAATCGGAAAACGCCACGGTCCCATCCGGAAGCACTGCGGCCAGCATCATCGGCCCGAACACCTGCCGGGGCGGGTAATCGAAGCTGGGCCGACCGCCGACCGGCAGCCCCGATGGGTCGCCGCCTGGAGGGAGCCAGCCCTCCGCGACGGTATCCTTGATGGCCACGTCGCCGGTCAGGGTGAGGCGTTCGACGGGCCGCGACGCGGGCGGAGTCGTTCGCGCCGTGGTGCCGGAGCGGCTGCTGAGCATCTGCGCCCCCACGGCGGAATACACGGCTTCTCCTCGCGGGTCGGGCAGGAGGTCCGTCATTCGCGCGGTCCCCGGCTCGGGTGCCATCCGCACTATGCGCTCGAACTCTCCGTCCGCGCCGAAGATGTGGTAGCCGCGGTGTCCGAGATCGCCAATCACGACGCGCCCGTCCCGCATGACCGCGAAGCCATCCGGACTCCGGAACTCGCCCGGTCCATCCCCTTTCCGCCCGAAGGCCCGTCGGAACCCGCCATCCGCACCCACCACGATGACTCGATCCGTTTGTTTGTCGAAAACGTACAGCTGACCCGCCGCATCGAATGCCACGCGGCGCACGTTGCCGAACTGCTCCCAGTCCTCGCCCAAGACCGAACCGACCCTGTAGACTTCGTCAAAGTCCAACGCCGCATCCAACTGGCGATCATCGCCCGGCAGGTCGATGACCTCTTGGGCCGCCGCTCGACCGACCGCCGACCCGGTAAACACCGCGAGGGTCCCGATCAGCATGAAGACGCAAGGGAATCCGGGCCGATGATCCGTGGCCCCAGCGTCGGGACGTGTTCGCAGCGGCGGGGGCGCGACTCTAACGGACATTCTGCGGCAATCGCATGACGGTGATGATCGGGACATCGAACTCGTCCGTTTCGAGGAAGGCAGCCAGACCATTGGGACCAAAGGCGTCCGGCATTTCGAACTGTCCGGCAGGGAAGGTACCGATGTACCGCCCGTCCGGTGCAAGCACGTCGATGGGACCCGGCTCGCTGGCACCGGGTTCCGTGCTCCGCTCGACCCACAAGTTGCCCTCCCAAGTGACGCGCAGAGCCGCGATCACTGGCACTTCGGGGTAGAATCGCATGTCCTCGGCCCCCGCCCGTTGAGCCTCCAGATAACGCTCGATCAGCGCCGAAATCTCCGGGGGCGGACCGTCCCCAATCTGCGTGAACCGCCGTTTGCCTTCCTCTTCGAGACGGCGCTCGCGCTCCGCGCGCTTCATGCGCTCCGTCACGGGCAGCGGCTTCGCGGGGCGGCGAAGGATGCGAGAGATCGATCCGGATGCATCCGTGAGCTTGATGGCGTAGGTCGAGGAGTCAGCGAACGCGACTCCGCCTGTTGGCAGCGCGTCGAACAAGACCTCCGGTTCGAACCCCCACTCCTCACCAACCATGTCGAGCAGATCCTCAAGATCCGCATTGTCCGGCAACCCGGCCGGTGCGCGTGGAGCCCAAGCCTCGACAAGCACCCGGTCCTCGACCTCCTCCGAAGACATGTCAATGCGGAGGATCGAGCGTTCATCACGGCCCACCACCGTCCCGGATGCCGTCCGTTCCGGTCGAAGACCGACGCGGATTCCGATGCCGAATCCCGGACCCGCCTCCCGTACCGTGCGTTCGTACTCACCATCGGGACCGAAGACGTGGTATCCCCTCATCATGTCGCCGACCAGCGTGCCTCCATCCTCCCACACGACCAGTTGCGTCGCCGCCTGAAACTCGCCCGGTCCCTGGCCCGGGCGACCGAAGTCCCGCACGTGGCGTCCAGAGGCATCCACGACAACGACCCGCCTGCCGCCCCCGGTGCCCGCCCCATCCAGCAGGTACAGGTTCCCGGCATCGTCGAAGCCGATGCCTTGGATGGTGAAGAACTCCTCCCATCGGGCCACCGCGTCCGCCGAGCCTATGCGGTACACCAGCTCGAAGTCCGCCGGAAGCGCAGAATCCTCGGCAGGCAGATCGACAACCTCTTGGGCGCCGATGCCGGTGGTTCCCGAAACGGCAAGGATCGTTCCGACCGTTGCTATACCGCCGATAACCGACGGTCTGAGTCTCCGATACATCGCGGTCACGCCTCGACGTGGTTCAAGTCGCGTCAAGCCCGACTGGGGCCACTGACTATGGAAGTCGTAGACTCGTGGACGCAAGCGATCACCGCGCACGCACGGAGGCGTTCAAGCCGGAGCGGCGTTGCTTCCATGGCGTGTCCGTGCCAGCCGCTAGCAGTACCAATACGGGAGGGTGACGGAGCGTGAGGCACCGGAAGTTCCAAGGGGAGCGGAGCACCCCGTGGTCAGAGCGCCACGTTCAACGTGGCGGCGGCGGTCTCCATGGCGCGGCGGCGAAACCCGAACGGTGGCCGCTGCGTAGTGGCAGACCCGGATCGGGGTGCCGGGGCCATGGTCGAATTGGGTGGCCGGGGCCAGCGACGCTGCGTTCGCACGCGAGCAGGAACAGCCGCGAGTCGATTGGCAAGCGGTGACCATCTGCGAAGGATCGGTTGATCCGCCGCGTCCCGTGGCGGCGTTCGGATGGCCTTCCCGCAAGGGACCTTTGGTTCGGGAGCGACCTCTGGAAGGCCGGGACGAGGGTGTGAATCCACACTCGTCGCTAAGCCGCACCAAGCCCTCGGGGCGAGGGGTCGCTCCCGACCCCGCCCGAACGGCCCGTTCGGCAACGGGCGGGCGGACGGCCGAACCGCAAGGCGTTGCCGTCCCTGCGGATGAGTGGCAAGGCCCGTGTGAATCCCGAGAGCCCCAAAGTGTGAATCGACCCCCAGCGTCGATTTCACGCTCCAGCGCGGCGTAACCGGGAGCGCTGACGGCACCGGAGAACGCCTCACGGCCCCCCATACCCGCGATCACCGCCGTGGTTTTGTCCGAAGCCTCTCGGCATGGGACCAACTCATCGGTCTGGCGATCCACCAAGATGCACTACGCGGTCCGAGGCGTTTCGGTTTCGCCCTCCTATCCGTCGGAGGTTGAAGGGCTATCGTGCCCGCCCGCGAGCCGCTCGATTTCGCCGACGACCCGCTCGATTTCGCCGACGACCCGCACCAATTCATCCACCAGCGGCGTCCGGCCTGTCCGGACGAGTGCGTCCGCCAACGCTCCGTAATACCACAGCGTCCCTTCCCTACCGCCCGCAAACCGCTCCCAGAGTTCCTCGCCCACAGCCCGGTAATCGCTGAGGATGCAGCGCGCATTGTGGAGCTTATCGGCGGCGCAGACGAGCAGGACCGACGCCGGCTTCTTGTCGATGGCCGCGACCCAAGCCCGCTTTCTCTCTTTCCAAGGGGGTTTCGGATCGGCAACGGAATCGGTGCAGCCTTCGACGATTTCGGTCACGTCCTCGCCGAAGAAGCGCAGAATCTCGTCGCGTCGTTTCTTGCCGCCCTGATCCTCGATGGCATCGTGTAGCAGCGCCGCGATGGCTTGGTTCTCGTCTCCGTCGTTTTCGATGACGAGCGACGCCACGGCAAGCAGATGCGAGACGTAGGGAACGCCGGAGCCCTTCCGCCGCTGCTCCCGGTGGAGGAGTGCGGCGTACACAAGAGCCTCCCCAAAACGGCTGGTCAATCCTTCAGGCATTCGGCACTCCGTGTCGGCTTACGATCACCCGCCAGCCGGATCACCGCGTTCCTTCGGGCATCCCGACCGCAATCCGAAAGATGCACGGCAACCCGCCGCATGTCATATTTCGGGCGCTCCCGATCCACGCCGACGGACGAACAGAGGAAGTTGACCAAGGTGGCCACCAAGCAGACCGACAGCGGAGCCACGACCGGCTACGAGGCTGAGTTGTGGGCGATGGCCGACACGCTCCGCGGCTCGATGGACGCCGCCGAGTACAAGCATGTCGTGCTCGGGCTGATCTTCCTGAAATACATCTCCGACGCCTTCGAGGAACGCCGCGAGGCGGTGCTCGCCGAGTGGGGAGAAGAGGCCGCCGAGGACCGCGACGAGTACATCGCGGAGAACATCTTCTGGGTGCCCCCGGAGGCCCGCTGGGCGCGCCTGAAGGCCGAGGCGCGGCAACCAACCGTCGGCCAGACCGTGGACCGGGCCATGGCGGCCATCGAGCGCGACAACCCGGCGCTGAAGGAGGTGCTGCCCAAGGACTACGCGCGGCCCGCGCTGGACAAGCAGCGCCTGGGCCAGCTTATCGACATGGTGGGCAACATCCGCGTCGGGGACGCAGAAGCCCGGTCCAAGGACGTGCTCGGGCGCGTGTACGAGTACTTCCTCTCGCAGTTCGCGAGCGCCGAGGGGAAAAGGGGCGGCGAGTTCTACACCCCGCGCTGCGTCGTCCGGCTGCTCGTCGAGATGCTGGAGCCCTACCGGGGGCGGGTCTACGACCCCTGCTGCGGCTCATCGGGCATGTTCGTGCAGTCGGTCGAGTTCATCCGTGCCCACGCCACCGGAAACGCCAACGGCGGCAAGGCGCGGGGCGACATCTCGATCTACGGTCAGGAGTCGAACTACACGACATGGCGGCTCGCGAAGATGAACTTGGCCATCCGGGGCATCGGCGGGCAGATCGCCCACGGCGACAGCTTCCACGACGACCGCCACCCGGACCTGAGAGCAGACTTCATCCTCGCCAATCCTCCGTTTAACGTGTCGGACTGGGG
The DNA here is from genome assembly GCA_009844885.1 of Gemmatimonadota bacterium. Lineage (GTDB taxonomy): Bacteria > Gemmatimonadota > Gemmatimonadetes > Longimicrobiales > Gaopeijiaceae > Bin94. The sequence continues at coordinate 6,872 of VYAQ01000238.1, read as the reverse complement.
AGGCGAGCGGCTGGCCGATGACCAGCGCTGGCGCTACGGCGTGCCGCCGAGGGGCAACGCGAACTTCGCGTGGGTGCAGCACATGGTCCACCACCTCGCGCCGAGGGGGATCGCCGGATTCGTGCTGGCCAACGGGTCGATGTCGTCGAGCCAGTCCGGCGAGGGCGAGATCCGGAAGAACCTGATCGAGGCCGAACTGGTGGACTGCATGGTTGCGCTGCCGGGCCAGCTCTTCTACTCGACTCAGATTCCCGCCTGCCTGTGGTTCCTGGCGCGCGGGCGACGGCGGCGCGGAGAGATCCTCTTCATCGACGCGAGGAAGCTCGGCCGCATGGTGGATCGGACGCACCGAGAACTGACCGGCGAGGAGATCGGCCGGATCGCAGAGACCTACCATGCGTGGGGAACGCGCGAGGACGGCTACTCGGATGTGCCCGGTTTCTGCAAGAGCGCAGCGCTGGGCGAGGTTCGCAAGTACGGCCATGTCCTTACGCCGGGCAGGTACGTCGGGGTCGAACCCCAAGAGGATGATGGCGAGGCGTTTGAGGAGAAGATGACGCGGTTGGTGGCTGAACTCCGTGCGCAGCAGGCCGAGGGCGAACGGCTGGATACCGCCATCACCGAGAATCTGAACGCGCTGGGGTTTGGAGGACAGAGAACGTGAGCAATTCGGACGAACGGCGATGGCAGCAGCGGCTCGACAGCTTCGGGACAGCGCTTGCGCAACTGACGGATGCCTGTGACCGGGAGCGATACGACTACCTTGAGCTAGCCGGGCTGATCAAGACGTTCGAGTTCAGTTTCGAGTTGTCTTGGAAGGTGCTCAAGGATCTCCTCTTCTACGAGGGCCATGACGTGAAGGCGCCGCGCGCGGTGATCCGAAAGAGCTTCGAGGTGGACTACATCGGCGAGAGCGACTGCGAGACCCTGCTCGACGCACTGGACAAGCGGAACCTCTTGAGCCACGTCTACTTGCTTGACGTGGCACAGGAGGCGGAAACGTTGATCAAGGATCGCTACCATCCGGTGCTGCTGCGACTCCATCGGGCTCTGGACGCCAGACGAGTGCGATGACGGACGGTCTCAAGGACGCGCACCGCGAGGCAATAATCGCCGCGCTCGCGGCCAACGACCGGGTGGAACGGGCCGTGCTGTTCGGATCGAGGGCGACCGGGACGAACACCATGACTTCGGATGTGGACATCGCGCTGTTCGGTGATCGGTTGACGCTGACGGATCAGGCTCGTCTTTCTGCTGCCCTCGACGAGATTCCGATGGCGCAGGTCGTAGATCTGCTGCTGTACGACGCGATACAAGACCAGGTCTTGCGGGATCATATCCGGCGTGACGGCATCGAGTGGCTCGCTCTCCAGAGAGAAGTGGAACGGGATCGCAGGGTGTTGGTGGAAGGCGATGATCGGGTAAACCGCTGTCGGTGGCGTCTTGCTCCCCTGGGTGAACTTGTCGGTGTTCACAGGGAGCAGATCAACCCGTCGTCGTCGCCGGACAGCAAGTTCTCCCACCACTCGATCCCTGCTTTCGATGAGGCCCGAAGCCCTGCCGTTGAGTCCGGGTCGGCCATCAAGAGCAACAAGTTCACCGTACCGCCCGACGCAGTCCTTGTGTCGCGCCTCAATCCGAGATTCCCACGGGTTTGGACCCCTGATGTTGGCGGGGACTTCCCCGCGATCTGCTCGACCGAGTTTCTGGTTCTCCGCCCTCATTCAATGGATCGGCGCTTCCTACACCATCTGTGCATGGGACCGAGGTTTCGGACCTCTCTACTGGAACGCGTCACCGGGACGTCGGGCAGCCACCAACGCGTTTCACCAGCTGCGGCGCTTGAGATCAAGATTCCCGTGCCTCCCATCCCCGAACAACGCGCTATCGCGGATGTCCTCGGCACGCTGGACGACAAGATCGAGTTGAACCGGCGGATGAACGAGATGCTGGAGGGGGTGGCGCGAGCGCTGTTCAAGTCCTGGTTCGTCGATTTCGATCCGGTCCGGGCGAAGATGCAGGGCCGGGACACGGGCTTGCCGCCAGACATCGCCGACCTGTTCCCCGACCGGATGGTGGAGTCCGAGATGGGGGAGATACCTGAGGGCTGGGAAGCGACAACGCTGGCGACGGTGATTGAACTCCATGATCGCAAGCGAATCCCGCTCAACAAGCGTCAGCGATCCCAACGGCAGGGGCCGTATCCGTACTATGGCGCAGCTGGCATCATGGACTTCGTGGACGATTACCTGTTCGATGGAGTTCACATCTTGATGGGCGAAGATGGCTCCGTAGTTGACGCTCACGGCCATCCGGTTGTCCAGTACGTTTGGGGTAAATTCTGGGTCAATAATCACGCGCACGTGATCAAAGGGACCGCCGCAATCAGCGACGAGCACGTCTACCTACTGCTAAAGCACTCCAACATCACGGCTTTCGTGACCGGTGCTGTTCAACCCAAGCTCAACCAGAGGAATCTGAAGTCGATTCCGCTAGTAGTGCCGGCCGAGCCTGCGTGCAGGGTCTTCTCTCGCTTGGTCGCTCCTCTCTTCGCTAGGTTGCGGCTCAACTCCGACGAGTGCTCGCTACTGGTCACCCTTCGAGACAAGTTGCTACCTAAGCTCATTTCGGGTGAGATCCGCGTACCGGATGCGGAGAGTGCGTTGAGACTCGTGACGTGAAGCCCCTGTCGCGTTCCTTTACCGAGTCGGAGGTCGAAGCCGCCGCGCTCGAATGGCTCGAAGATCTCGGGTGGAGGGTGGCCCACGGTCCAGACATTGGGCCGCACGCAGCAGACGCGGAACGGGCGGACTACACCGCAGTCGTGCTGGAACAACGGCTGCGCGACGCCTTGGACCGGCTGAATCCCGATCCGCCCGCCGAGGCACTGGACGACGCGTTCCGCAAGGTCACCTGCCCGGAAGGCTCGACTCTGGAGGCCCGCAACCGTGGGTTCCACCGCCTGATCGTGGATGGCGTGACGGTTGAGTACCGGACCGCCGGGAGTGCCATGCGCGGGGCGCAAGTCTCCGTCCTTGACTACAGGAACCCCGCGAGCAACGACTGGCTGGCAGTCAATCAGTTCACCGTCGTCGAGGGCGAGCACGAGCGCCGACCGGATGTCGCGCTGTTCGTCAACGGACTTCCGCTTGGCTTGATCGAACTCAAGAACCTGGCCGACGAGAAGGCTACGGTGTGGACGGCCTGGAACCAGATCCAGACCTACAAGGCCGAACTCACGGGCCTGTTCGCCTTCAACGCGGTGCTCATCGCCTCGGACGGCCTCAAGGCGCGCATGGGGACGCTCACCGCCGGTCGCGAGTGGTTCAAGCCGTGGCGCACCATCAAGGGCGAGGCGCTGGCCGGACCGCATCTTCCCCAGTTGCAGGTGATGCTCGAAGGGATGTGCCAGCGCGAGCGATTCCTGTCCTTGGTTCGTGACTTCATCGTCTTTGAGGACGACGGCGGCGGCAAGCTGGCCAAGAAGATGGCGGGGTATCACCAGTTCCACGCAGTGGAGACGGCGGTGGAGGAGACCGTGCGCGCGGCCGCACTCCGGCGGAAAGCGAAGCGTGTCGCCGAGGAGGTCGATAAGAACGAGCCGGGCCGGAAGCCCGGAGGCGCGCCGGGCGACCGGCGCATCGGAGTCGTCTGGCACACCCAGGGCTCGGGAAAGAGCCTGACCATGGCCTTCTACGCCGGGCGGATCGCCCGCGACCCGCTGATGGAGAACCCGACCATCGTGGTTCTAACGGACCGCAACGACCTCGACGACCAGCTCTTCGGCACGTTCTCCCGCTGCAAGGACCTCCTCGGGCAGCCGCCGACCCAAGCCGAGAACCGGGCCGACCTGCGCGCCAAGCTGGCCGTCGAGTCGGATGGCGTGGTGTTCACCACCATCCAGAAGTTCTTTCCCGAGGAGAAGGGCGATCGGATGCCCGAGTTGTCAGGGCGCCGCAACATCGTCGTGATCGCCGATGAGGCCCACCGCAGCCAGTACGACTTCATCGACGGCTACGCCCGCCACATGCGCGACGCGCTTCCCAACGCCTCATTCATCGGCTTCACCGGCACGCCCATCGAGCTTGAGGACGCCAACACGCGGGCCGTGTTCGGCGACTACATCAGCGTCTACGACATCGAGCGGGCGGTCGAGGACAAGGCAACCGTGCCGATCTACTACGAGAGCCGACTCGCGAGGCTGACGCTGGACGAAGCCGAACGCCCGAAGATCGATCCCGACTTCGAGGAGGCGACCGAGGGCGAGGAGGTCGAGCGCAAGGAGAAGCTCAAGACCAAGTGGGCTCAACTCGAAGCGGTCGTCGGATCTCCGCACCGCCTGAAGCTCATCGCACGGGACATCGTCTCGCACTTTGACCGGCGGCTCGAAGCGATCGACGGCAAGGCGATGATCGTCTGCATGAGCCGCCGCATCTGCATCGACCTCTACCGGGAGTTGATCCGGCTTCGCCCCGAGTGGCACCACGAGGACGACGCCGAAGGGGAGATTAAGGTCGTGATGACCGGCAGCGCATCGGACCCTCCCGACTGGCAGCCGCTCATCCGCACCAAGAAGCGCCGCGAGATTCTGGCGAAGCGGTTCCGCGACCCCGGCGATCCCCTCCGGGTCGTGCTCGTGCGGGACATGTGGCTGACCGGCTTCGATGCCCCGAGCCTGCACACGATGTACGTGGACAAGCCGATGCGCGGCCACGGGCTCATGCAGGCGATCGCGCGGGTGAACCGGGTGTTCCGGGACAAGCCGGGCGGCCTCGTCGTGGACTACCTCGGGCTCGCCCACGAACTCAAGCGCGCTCTCGCGACCTACACCGAGAGCGGCGGCACGGGCAGAACCACGCTGGACCAGTCCGAGGCGGTCGCCGTCATGCTGGAGAAGTACGAGGTGTGCCGAGGTCTGTTCCACGGCTTCGACTACTCGGCGTGGATGGATGGCACTCCCGCCGAGCGCACGAGTCTGCTTCCAGCGGCCCAGGAGCACATCCTCGCGCAGGAGAACGGCAAGGAACGCTGTCGGCTGGCCGTGCGCGAACTCTCCCAAGCGTTCGCGCTCGCCGTCCCCCATGAGGAGGCAATGGGGATCCGGGACGACGTAGCGTTCTTCCAAGCCGTCCGGTCGGTGCTGGCCAAACGCGCCCCCGGAGGCGAGCGCACAGAGGAACAGCTTGACATGGCCATCCGCCAGATCGTCTCACGGGCCGTCGCCTCCGACGGCGTCGTGGACATCTTCGCCGCGGCCGGCCTTGAGAAGCCCGACATCTCGATCCTGTCCGAGGAGTTTCTGGCCGAAGTGCGGGGCATGAAACGGCGGAACCTCGCCGTCGAACTGCTGCGGAAGCTGCTCAAGGGCGAACTGGCGGTCCGCAGGCGAAGGAACGTGGTCCAAGCTCGTTCGTTTGCCGAGATGCTCGACCAAACCGTTCAACGCTACGCGAACCGGGCCATCGAGGGCGCGCAGGTCATCGAGGAACTGATACAGCTTGCCCGCGAGATGCGCGAGGCGAACGCCCGCGGCGAGGCGCTGGGGCTCTCCGAGGACGAACTGGCCTTCTACGATGCGCTCGGGACGAACGACAGCGCCGTACGGGTGCTCGGCGACGAGACGCTGCGGGAGATCGCCCGCGAGTTGGTCGAGACCGTTCGGAACAACGTCAAGATCGACTGGACGCTACGCGAGAACGTGCGCGCCAATCTGAGGCGGCTCGTCAAGCGAATCCTTCGGAAGCATGGCTACCCGCCCGACAAGCAGGAGAGGGCCACGCAAACCGTCCTCGAACAGGCTGCGGCCCTTTCCGAAGGCTGGGCGGCATGATCGCTCCACCTGCAAAAGGGAGAGCGCGAGCAGGAACGCTGGATTCGATCCTCCAATCCGTTCTTGGGTCGGCGACGGGTTCACCTGGACCCAGCCCGAACCGCGCCTCACCGTTATGTTCAATTCAACTTCGCTCGCGCCAGTGATGGCGTGTATCACATAAGCCAACTCTGAGGTTGGATGCATGTACAGCGACCACCCCCAACTCTGGCCTCCGCCGGACGACACCGTGCTCTGGAGGTACATGGACTTCACGAGATTCGTGTCCCTGCTGGAAAAGGAGGCCCTGTTCTTCTGTCGTCCCGATCTGCTTGGCGACCCATTCGAAGGATCCTTGTCACACGTGACGCCCCCTGCATTCCCTCAAGATCTCCGAGAGGGCCCGGTCTCCATGCGGGAGTTCGATCTTCGACAGGTCGTGCGAATGGCTCGCGTCAGTTGCTGGCACATGGGAGAATTCGAGTCCGAGGCGATGTGGCGGCTGTATGCGCGCGAGCGGGACGGAATCGCGATCAGGACAGACTTCGCTCGGTTTAGGGATGCCTTCGTGGGGGACCAAGAAATCAGTGCATCGGTGGTTCAGTATCGAGACTACAGCACCGACAGCATTCCCTTTGGGAACGGGTTGCTACCTCTGGTTCACAAGAGGATTAGCTTTCAGCATGAGCGAGAGGTCCGTGCCCTGTTTCTTCCCGATGCGGTTGAGCCGCAAGAACATGGCGGATGTTACTGCGAGATCGACCTCGCGACGCTCGTAGGGGGAATCGTTGTTGCGCCTTTCGCCGAAGACTGGTTCGTCGATCTCGTTCGCTCCCTCGCGGAGCGACGTGGGATAGGCGACCGCGTCCAGCGGTCGGCGTTGTCGGAGGAACCAACGTTTGCGGCTCGTCTTCTGACACAGCCCGGCTGAGTTGCTCTACAACTCCCGCCGATTGACTCCGGTTTTCCCGCTGTCGGGGCACGATCCAGTAGTGTCCGGCACAACGACAGGAGTGGCAGATCGTGCAGTCCCAGTTAGACTTACGTGATCTCCTGCCGGGAT
>VYAQ01000305.1 GCA_009844885.1 Gemmatimonadota bacterium | reverse complement strand
CCCCAGTTGCGGGCCCCTGCGGCCACGACGAGCCACAGCCCGACCAGCTCCACCCGTAGGATCGGCCCCCCGTGGCGCCGCCACCCGCCGCCAAGGCCACGTCCAAGAACCATCAGGCCGCAGACGAACCGGCCGGGCCGAGCCGAGTGAAGTAGGCGATCACTTGTTCGCCGTGCAAAAGGGTCGCCCTGCGGGTCGTGTCCTCGCTCGGCCACAGGCCCATCGGCCCCCCCGGCGGGAGGTGCCCCCAGACCACCCTGTAGCCGATGCAGCCGCCGCTGGGACAGGAGCAGGTGAGCCCGGCGGCCTCCCACAGCGCCTCCACCAAGGCCGCGGCCTCCTCGCATCGCACAAGGCACAGCCGCTGCGCCGAGTCGCCGTCGTAGGCCACCCACACATCGTGGTTGGCCGGATTGTCTGCGTCGATCCGCACCGACACCGAAACCGACGTGGAGGGCCTGGGCTCGAAGTTGACCACAGAGCCCGGATGGGCCTCGCCGTCGATGATCCCCTCTCCGGTGACCGGGACCGCCGCCTGGTCGATCTCCATTACCCGGCCCACGTCGATCAAAGCACCGGTCTTGGCCGCGACAACCTCCGCTATCCGCTCAGACGGCAGCTCCAGCGAGCCGCTTGCCGGGTCGAAGGTGAAGTTGACCTCTCCCGCCCGCTCGGTGCCGGCGTCCCGCCGGTGAACGTCCACGGTTGCTGTTGCCACTGGCATCGCCGCTCCTCGGGTCTTCGGGCCCGCCCCATCGTAGCGGACACCGATGTCACAACCGCCGGGTCGGGCCGCTCAGCGGCCCGCAACCCCGCCTGCGCGGCCCAGCTCAGCTCGAAGGCCCAGCGATGCGGGCCAGATGCCGGGAGCGGGCTTGAACCGGCCGTTCACCTGCCCCCCCAGAGCTGCGGTAGGGCTGTCGGGACGGTGCAGGAACACGTTTTTCGACACGGGCCGCTCGGAGGCCTCCAGGCGTGCCGCGGCGTCGGCGCCCATCGCCCTCACGTCGGCCGCTACCGCATCAGGCTGGCCGGCTTCGACGGGCCGCACCAGAACGGCGTCCTCGGAGGGCACTGCGACCGCAGCGCCGAGCTCCCCGTCTTGGATGTAGCGGTCGAAGTACACCAGGTGGCCGCTGGCGAACGGCGGGCGGGCCGACAGCAGCCCGAACCGCCCCTGTATGGGCGGGCACGCCAGTTCGTAGTACAGGCCCTGGCTGCGGGCCGGGTCGGCCATCTTCAAGCTGCCGCTGTGGAACAGCCCGGACTTCGCGGCCCATTGGGCCTCTCCCGGATGCACCCCCCATCGGTCGAGCATCGACTTGTCCACCAGGTGGGTGGACTCCCCGGTGGCGATCACCAAAGCGATTGGGGCGGCCCCTGTCAGCCACTGCACTATCGGGCGCTCCACCTCGGTCAACCTGGTCGGCGCCACTGCCAGCGGCCGCAGAAGGCCCTTGGCGCGCTGCCAGTCCTGTGCTCGGAGGTCATCGGCCATCGGAGGAGGGCCGGGGAGGTTCAGCAGGTCGTCGAGGCCGTCGGCCAACAGCCGCCGCCAGCCCTGGGCGGGCAGACCGCTGTCGGCGCAGGCCCTCGCTGCGGGCCGCAGCGACCTGGTGACGCCCAGGGCGTCGATACGGACCCGTCCCCGCTTCTCGGAGATGGAGTGCTCGCCGTACCTGTGCCATACGGCGTGCTCGGCCGCGGCCAAAAACAGCCCCGTCCGGGTCGGCTCTTGGCCGGCGTGTCGTCTCTGTCTGGCTCCCATGGCTTTCTCCTAGAAGGGGTCGAGGCCGGCGTCGATGCCGCTGCCGGACGTGTCGCGTGTCCCGCTCTGGGACACCGAGATGGAGGGGTCGTCGACGCCGGGCACCCATTCGATGATCGGCCGGAGGCATGAGTATCCGCCGCCGACGTCGTTGTCGCAGCGGAACACCGGGCCCCGCTTCGGGTCCGGCGGAACTGTGGTGTCGCGCCACACGGGCACGGGTCCTGCGCAGCTGACGCATCCGCCCGGGCGGCAGGTGCAGGCCTGATCGTCGGAGATCGTCGCCTCGGGGTGTATGTCGCAGTTGTGGGGCCAGTCGAACCCCGCGTCGAGGCCTCTCGTGGGCCGCATCTTGGCGACCATGCCGCCCAGGCTGCGCAGCGTCGCATCGGTGGCGAGCGCTGCGATCAGACCGGAATCGACGGCTCTGGATGTGGCCGCATCGACGGGGATGGAAGCGGCCAACGGCACGCCGGTGAACTGGCCGATCTCGTCGGGTTTCATGCGGTCGCCGCCGTCGTCGACAACGATCATCCCGCTGGCCCGATGCGGCATCGACGGTGCCCGCCTTGCGGCCAGATAGCAGCGCCGCACCACCACCATGGTGTGGTCGCTGGCCGCCGAGAGCTGGCAGCGAAGGTCATAGCCAGGTCCGTTAGCGCTGTCCCAGCCGGGGTGCAGGTTGCCGGCGTCGACCACCACGGTGCCCCTGGTGTCCATCCAGACCAACAGGCCGTCGACGACCTCTGCGGCTTGTCGTCCCCGCGTGGGCATCGGCCCGGCCCCGCGGCCGAGCAACTGCACTCCGGAGGCGGCGTCGTCCAGGGCGCTGTCGAGGTCCTCGGGGGGCAAGCCCCTGCTTGCCCATTCTGCGATGCCGGCGGCTGGCGGGCGGCCGAAGATGGCGTGCTGGTCGCCGCACAGATCGACCAGCGTCACCGGCTGGTCGATGTTCCTTCGGGCCGCCAGCGCGGTCAATGCGGCCGTTGTGGACACGCCTGATCCGCCCTTCATCGAGTGCATTGTGATGATCATCTCTGCCTCCTGTTGGCTGTTCAGCTGAGAGCGTCGTGAACGAGGCCCAGGTGCGGGCCGCCCCCGCCGGCGCCTTCTCGGTGGTCGTCGCGGGCCGCGGCGACCACCAGTTCGCTGTACGCGCTGCCCATGCGGACCAGAACGTCATCGTCCAATCGGATGCGCGAAATCCCCGAGGCTGCGGCCAGCGCCGTTTCGGGGTCCACCGGCAGGGTCCCCACGACCGGGGCTGCCGCGGCCCGCTCGATGTCCCCCCGCCTGAGGCTGCTGCCCTGCTGGGCGACCAATACGACCCCTGTGGGCTCGATGTCCATGTTCGAGTGGGTGCGCATCCCCAATACGCACTGGCGGGTGACGAGCACCCTGTGGTCGCTGGCCTCGGCCACCGCCCGGCGCAACAACCAGTGCCGGCCGGGCTCGTCTCGGGGGTCTGAGAGGTTGCCGGCGTCGACGATGACGTGGCCCCTGCCTCTCATCCACCGGACCAGCGCCTCGGCCGCCGCGGCGGGCTCTGCTGTGATCTGCGGGCCTGTCCCGAGACGGGACCGCACCGGGAATTCGCCGCCGAGCGGCAAAAGGGCCGCTGTGCCGTCGTAGTCGACGCTGGACAGGGGCCGCAACAGCGCGTCCAGCCCTCCGTCGGCGCAGCCCTTTCGGGCCCACTCGGTGATCCCCGCTGGATCGGCGTATTCCCCGAACAGGTAGGGCTGGTCGCCGCAGAGGTCCACCAGGATGACCTCCTGGTCCCGGCCGCCGGCGGCCAACGCCATCAGGGCGGCCGCGGTGGACACACCTGCTCCCCCCTTGGAGGAGTACAGGGTTGTGACCATCGCCTCGCTCTGGTCTGGTTTAGACATGTCTGTTTCCTTTCAGTCCAGGTCGAGGCCCTGGGCGCCCCGTCCTCGCATGATCTGTCGGAGCTCGCTAGGGCACCGCAGCCTCGGGCGCCCCTCCGCTGAGAAGCCGGCTACCTCGCGGGCTAGGCCGGAGCTCTGCACCCACACCACGGCGGGGCTTATCGGGCAGTTTGCGGCGCTGTGGACGACGATGCTGGCGCGGAACAGCGATGAAAGCGTCTCCCGGTACTCGTCGGGCCACCAGGGGCCGACAGCGGCGGCCAGGATCATCTGGGCGGCCGGGACGGCTACGAGCACCCCGGCAGGGCCGGCGCCGGGCGCTATCTTGTCCATGGAAGCCAGGTTTCCGCTGGCGAACGGCGACTGGCCGGTGTAGTAGTCCCACTTGCCCTCCGGGCCCGGCTCCCGGGTGAGCCGATAGCGGTCCAACACGGCCTGTTTGGCGATCTCATGCATCTCGGCGGCATCGAGGCCCCATTCGTCCAGCTGGTGGGCCGGAAGCGGCACCGGCGATCCGTCGTACTCGTGGGCCAGCGCGGTCATCAGCCCCCCGGCGATCTCCTGGCCGGCGGGCCGGGGCCGCCCGGGCTGGGCCTGGTGGGCGAGCAGCTTCATGCCAGCGGCGGCCTCGTCGGGGCTCATAGCCGAGAAGTGCCGCCACAGCCGCTCGGGGGAGCGGGCTTCGGCCCACGAGCAGAACTCGTACACCTGGGCACGCCACCCGGCTTGCGGCACCGCGGTGCAGGCCCGAGCGACCGGGGCCAAGGTGAGGGTGGTCCTCAGCGCCGGCACGGCCAAAGTCCCGGCCTCGGCGTCGAGGTCGTGGGCGTCCCAGCGGGCCGCAGCCACCTCCTCGACCTCTCCCAAGAACCTCTGGCGCTGGTCGTCGCCCCACCACGGGCACCATTGCTTCGCTGCCATTGAGAAGTCCCCTTTCCTAGACTGCGGGCCCGCCGGCACATGGCGGCATGGTCACAGCGAAATGTCCGTGTCGGCGCCGCGGCGATCTGCTCGTCCGTCTGTTTGGCGGTGCTGGGTCGCGCTGCGGTACGCCTCAGCGAGCTCGGGGTGGTGGACCAGCCCCACCGGGGCCTTGTCCAACCGGGCCAGGGGCTCGAGCCCGCCCGCCGGCCGCCACCACAAAACGTTCGGGCTGGTCGGGTTGTGGGCCGTCGAAAACCGTCCGTGGGCGCTGGCCATCATGGCGGCGAGGTTGTCGAAGCACTTCGGGTCGTCGGCGTCGATTGGGCACACCAGCAGCGTGTCCTGCGTCGGAGCGCACACCGCGGCCCCCAGCGGCCCCAGCGGCCCCACAGCCCGCTCGAGGTAGTAGATGTTGCCGGTCGCGCACGAGTCCGGTCCCCTCAACACGGTGAACTGGCCGGGGAACATCGGGTCATCAGCCGTCGTTAGCTCGTCTCCGAGGGTGTTCTCCATGGCCGTCACCATGGCGGTGTCCTCGTCCACGCCCCAGCGGGCGAGCGTGTCGTATTCCACGATCACATCGCTGTCTCGGCCGGGCAGCACCGCCGCGGCGGCCAGGCCCAGGGGCAGCTCGTCGAACACCGCTGTGTCGGCCAGGTGCGAGCCGATCCACTCGCCGGTGACGACCTTCATGCGCAGCAGCGGCCGGGCTGTCTCCCAGTCTGTTGGGACGGCTATGTCGGTGCCAGCCTCTACGAGGATGTCCGAGCCCAGGCTCAAGAAGGTGAACCAGTCATCGGGGGGCAGCGTGCGGCACGTGCGCGCCGCAGGCGCCAGGGTGAAGGTGGCCACCCCCTCTACGTGGGCCAGGCCGTTGTCGTCGTCGATCTCGACGTCGGCGCCGCCGTAGTAGTCGTAGACCGCCCGCACCAGAGCGTCTTTGAACCTCTGGCGTTGGGCGAAGCCCCAAAACGGGCACCATTTCTTGGCTTGCATCGCCGTCTCCCTTTCCTAGAGTTCGATGCCGGCGCCGGCATCGTTGGTGTCGATCACTCGGTGAGGGACTCGCAGCTGCTCGATGTCCCGCCACAGCCGCCGTCGCCAATCGAGGCGCTCCCAGTTCGCCTCGGCGTGCAATGCTGCGGTCTTCAAACTCCACGCGGTTTCAGATTCCTCGCAGTAGACGATGCCGCTGGTGGCGTGAATCTCATGGGGACCCCACGTGTTCTCGATTGCCCAGCTGGCCGCTTTGAGGAAGTGCTCGGTCGGCCCCGCGGTGGTCCAGGGGGCCCAGTCGTAGACGCCCGCCTCGGTGGTCCACACGATCCGGCTGTTCTCGGGGCGGCCTGCGGCGGCGCGCAGCTGTTGGGCGGCCCCGGTCCACCCGAACTCGGTCATTTTGGTCCTGCCCGGCGCCTCGACCCATTCCGGGTTGTAGGGCAGGGTGGCGACGACGGGGGTGTCGATGGCGGTGGTTACGTCCTCGAGGCCCCATACCGGCGTGTGTGGCGGCTCGACGACGATGGCACCATCGGGCCGGATGAGGTTCAAAGAGGCCTTCCGGAGAGCCACGTAGCCGGGGCTCGTCACCACCAGCGACCTGTCGGAGTTGTGGATGATCGCCTTGCGCAGATCGAGGTCCTCGCCCTCGTAGCGGGCGAACGGGTCGATTGTCCCAGCGTCGACGATCACCTGGCGGCGCTGGGACCTAAGCCAGTCGATGAACTGGTCCTCGCGCCCGTCGCCCCACTTGAAGCTCTGGCGTCCCCGGTCGAGGATGCTCAGTGTGTCGGTGACACCAATCTCCAGGCCCTGTAGGTAGGCGGTGTGGGCCGAGCCTCGGGACCAGTCACCGATGCCGGCGGTGCTGTTGCCCGTTCCGAACATGACGGTCTGATCCCCGGCCAGGTCCACCAGCAGCGTCGGGCGGCCGGCGGACGCGCCGACGGCGGCCAACGCGGCCGCCGTCGTCACGCCCTCACCTCCCTTCATCGACCACAAACTCGTGAGCACTTGATCCTCCTTTCGGGTCTGACTGGTGTCCCGGCTACGAGCAGCCGCTGGTCGATCCGCAGTCCGAGCACGCCCAACACGCCCCTGAGCGGCGCATCTGGGTGCCGCAGTCCGAGCAGAACGGGGCGCCCACAACCCCGTTGGGGGAGTGGCCCGACCCGTTGCCGTTCACGCTCAGCGGAAGCGCCAGATCGCTGCCGGTCTCGGTGATCACCGCGGCCTCCTCGACTCCGGGCAGGGTGGGCTGGATCCGCTCGTCGGTCGTGTAGATGCCCATGTCGCTGCGAGTGTCGGCGTCGAGGTACTCGACGGCCAGGCGTCGGAACAGGTAGTCCATCAAACTGGTGGCGATGCGGATGTCGGGATCGTCGGTCATGCCCGCGGGCTCGAAGCGCATCCCGCAGAACGTCGCCACGTAGCTCTCGAGGGGAACGCCCCACTGGAGGCCGTGGGACACCGCCATGGCGAAGCCGTCCATGACCCCCGCCAGCGTCGAGCCCTGCTTGGACACCCGGATGAATATCTCTCCGGGCCGGCCGTCGTCGTACTCGCCGACGGTTGCGAACCCCTTGCAGTCGGCCACCCTGAACTCGTAGGTGCGGCTTGTGCGGGTGCGGGGCAGACGCTGGCGCTCTGGAACAGCCGCGGCCACGGGGTCAGCTGGGGTGTCGCCGTCCCCGCTGGCGTCGCGGCCGGCGGCCTGGAGAGGTTGGCCGAGCTTGCAGTTGTCCCGGTACACGGCGAAGGCCTTCACGCCCATCTGCCAGGAGTCGATCACCAGCTCCTCGATCTGGGCGGCGGTGGTCTCCTCGGGGACGTTGACGGTCTTGCTGATCCCCCCCGACAGCCAGGGCTGCACGGCCGCCATCATCTTGATGTGGCCCGCGGGGGCTATGGCGTTGTCGCCAATCGAGCAGGCGAACACGTCGGCGTGGGCCTCGTCGAAGCCGGGCGCCCCCCGCACTGTGCCGCGGTCGAGTATGTGGTCGACGATCTCGCCGCGCCGGGCGGGGGTGTAGCCCAGCCGGTCCAGCGCCTCCGCAACCGTGTTGTTGACGATGGTCATGTCGCCGCCGCCTACGAGGACCTTGTGCTTGACGAGTGCGAAGTCGGGCTCGATGCCCGTCGTGTCGCAGTCCATCATGAACGAGATCGTCCCCGTGGGCGCCAGCACCGTGGCCTGCGAGTTGCGGACCCCGCTCGCCTCAGCCAGAGACAGCGCAGACGCCCACGCCCCGCGGGCCTCGGCCAGTACCGGCTCCGGGGCCGGCTCGCCCTCGAGGCGGGCCAGAGCGTCGGCGTGCATGCCCAGGACCCGAAGGGTCGGCTCCTCGTTGTCCCGGTAGCCGGCGAACGGTCCCAAGCGGGCCGCCATGCGGGCCGAGGTCTCATAGGCCGCACCGGTCATCAACGCGGTGACCGCAGCGGCCCAGCCCCGCCCCACATCGGAGTCATAAGGCATCCCCAGCAGCATCAAAGCAGCCCCCAAGTTCGTGTACCCCAGGCCGAGCTGGCGGAACCGCCGGGTCGTCTCTGCGATCTTCTCGGTCGGGTACTGGCCCCTGTCCACAAGGATGTCCTGGGCCACGATCAGCGTGCCGACCGCCGCCTTGAACCCTCCGGCGTCGAAATCGCCGGTGGCCGGGTCGAGGAACGACAGCAGGTTCAGGCTCGCCAAATTGCACGCCGAGTTGTCGAGGTGGAAGTACTCCGAGCACGGGTTCGACCCGTTGATCCTGCCTGTGTTGGAGGCCGTGTTCCACCGGTTGATCGTCGTGTCGAACTGCACGCCGGGATCGGCGCACTCCCACGCCGCCTGGGCGATCCGGCCCAGCAGCTCCCTGGCGTCGACCGTCTCGACCACCTCGCCGGTGGTGCGCGCCACCAGGGCCCACTGCTCGCCGGCGATGGCCGCGGCCATGAACTCGTCGCTGAGGCGCACCGAGTGGTTCGCGTTCTGGTACTGGATCGAGTGGATGTCGTCGCCGTCGAGGCTCATGTCGAACCCTGCCGCAGCTAGCGCCCGGGCCTTTTGCTCTTCGGCCGCCTTGCACTCGATGAACTCGACCACGTCGGGATGGTCCGCGTCGAGGATCACCATCTTGGCCGCCCGCCGTGTCTTGCCCCCGGACTTGATCGTCCCCGCAGACGCGTCGGCGCCCCGCATGAAGCTGACCGGCCCGCTGGGCTGGCCGCCGCCGCTCATCCGCTCCTTGCTGGCCCGGATGCGGCTGAGGTTGACGCCGGCGCCGGAACCGCCCTTGAAGATGCGGCCCTCCTCGCCGTACCAGTCCAAGATCGACTCCATCGTGTCGTCAACTGCGAGGATGAAGCACGCCGAACCCTGCTGGCGCACGTCCCTCACTCCGATGTTGAACCACACCGGCGAGTTGAACGCCGCCCGCTGGTTGACCAGCAGCCAGCGCAGCTCCGCTGCGAACACCGCCTCCTCGTCGTCGTCGACCAGGTGACCGTCCTCGCGGCCCCAGCGGGCCAGGGTGTCGACCACCCGGTCGATCACCTGGCGTAGCGACCATTCCCGCTCGGTGGTTCCCAGCTGGCCGCGGAAGTACTTCTGGGCGACGATGTTGCCGGCATTGGCTGACCATCCGATGGGGAACTCCACGCCCAGCTGCTCGAACACGGGCGGCTGGCCCTCGGGGCCGATCCGGGCGTCGCGCCGCCCCCACTCCAGCTCGTCGTAGGGGTCGACTCCCGACCGTGTGAAATGACGGGCGACCAGCCTGTCGGTTACCTGTGCTGTCATCTTCCCTCCTTCAGGGTCGATCTCTGATCAGTAGGCGATATCGATGGCGGGTCCGGCCATGGCGGGGGCCCTGCGGCCGCATCCTTGGCGGGCGGCCTCGCCGGCCATGTCGGCGGGAACCCCCAAGCGGCGCAGCTGGCCGGCCACAGTCTCGGAGCGCTCCCCGGAGCTGGCGAGCGTGGCGGCCACAGCGGCGGCCCTATCCCACGTCCAGTCGGCCAGCCCCGCGGCCTCAGCGTCGGCCCGGTGGGTCCGGCGCAGGTGCTCTGGCAGCCTGGCCAGCATGTGCGACGGCACATCGGGCATCGCCCTCCTCACCGCCCACACCGCTCCACCCGGCCCCGCCGCGGCCATCTGGTACTGCTGGAGGCGGCGCAGCGCCCGGTCCAGGCCCTTGGCGCCGGCCTTGGGGCTGACGCCGAGCTGCACCGCGGTCGCCGCCGTGTCCATCTCGAAACCCGAGGGGCTTCGGTCCAGCTCCGTGGCCGTCAGCCGCAGGCACATCAAGCTGGTCGGCCCGACCAGCCCCAGCCAGTACCGTTCGGCGTATTCGGACCGGGGATCGTGCCGCAGGTCCGCTCCAGGCCCTTCAGTCCACGGCTCCACCCAGATCGACGCCGGCAGCCGCTCCACCGCGCCCTGGCCGCCGTCGATCACTGTCATCGCCTGGTTCGAGGTCATGCCCCACGATCCCATTGGCGCTGGCCGGCCAGGGTCGGAACCTCCGATTCTGTGGCCGCCTGGGGTCGCGATGGTCCGGAAGTGCCCCCTTCCCAGCGCAAAGGGCCAGTTTTCGGGGTGATCGACCCCTCTCGGCCCCCTCCTCGGCCGAAAAGGCCTTCCTGCCCCCCTAGCGCCGATCCTGCGGCCGGCCGGCCGTCCACAGGCCGCCCATCGCATGCATAGCCTGCATGGTTATGCAGGCACTGGCTGGGGGTGGATCGACCCCGTTTTCAGACCGCCTGGTCAGCGGATCGCGTCACCAGCTCAGCAACCGGAGGACCTGGTGGCCGCGGCCGCATGACTATTCACTGGGCTGCGTATCGGCCCTCGTCCGACAGCAACGTTGGCCGATCCTCGTCTGCGAAGGCCTTCGCTGCCCCGCCCTGGGCCTCTTGGCCTTCGGGGACCACCCCCCGGTACACCGCATCGCCGCGTAGCAGCGCCCCCGTGGTCGAGCACTCTAGGCTCTCGGCTCCGTGGCCGGACGACACCACGGCGGGCGACCCGCACTCGCACACCGCCGGCTCCCCGGCCTCTCCAGGCTCGAGGGCGCAGCCGGTCCCTGCGGCGGCAGATCGCTGCCGTGCCCGGGCAGCGGCCGCGGCTGCCTCCACGTCGACACCGCCCCGTGGCCTTCTCGCCGCTGCTGTTCGCCGGAACGGGGCATAGAGCTCCTCGTGGGGCTCGGGCCGGCAGGGGCCGCCCTCTGGCCGCTGTGGGCATCTCAGGGCCTCCAGCCATTCCTGCGCTGATGCGACGTCGACGCCGCAATGCCGGCAATGCGTCGGCGTCCCGTCCTCGTTCACCCTCCTCAGATTACAGCCCGGCTCGACCCGCCAACTCGTGCCCCCGAGCCGATGGGGGGCTACGCCCCGCCGCGGTGGTAGCTTGGGCCGATGCCCGGCGACGACGGCTCTATCGCCAAGCGGCTCTCCGACGAGGCTGACCAGAAGCGGTCCCAGGCCGCCGCCCTGGAGCGGCTCGAACAGCTTGAAGCGGACCTCGGTCGATGCCAGTCCGAGCGGGACGACGCCATCGCAGCTGCGCTCGCCGTCGGTTGCACCGCCGTCGACATCAGCGCCATCACCGGCATGTCCAGAGCCAAAGTCGCCACCTACCGCCCCACCGATCCCCGGTAGCCGGCGCCGGTCCTACAGACCCGCCTCCACTGCCTGGGAACCGCGTTCCGCTTTCCGGCCATTGTCGATCTCGACTGCCCGGAGGGTGGCTTGCCGGCCGAAGTCGAACGCCTCAGCGACCGCCCGGCCGTCAGCGGTGTGGCCGGCACGGACAGTGCCGATGCCCAGTTCTCTGCTCCTGGCGGCCTGGGCGAGTGCTTCCTCGGCGGTGTCTGCGATGCGGGGCTTTGGCAACCAGCGCTGGACGTGGCCGAAGTCCACCACGGCGATCTTCCAACTGGTCACCGCCTCGGCCCCATCGCAGGGTGCTCCAGCGGTTTGGCCTCCTCGGCTGTGGTCGCTGGCCGCATCAGCGTCTTCGGTGCGGGCGCTGTTGTGGCCGGCCGACCCGGGAGCCGAGCCCTCGCCCCGGCCGACGGGGGAATGCCGGTCGCGCCGGTCGGCCCACCCGACCGTTCCAGGCGGGTCACAGGCCATGATGTCGCACAACTCGGTGACCGCGTCGTCGAAGCTGCCGCCGTCGAGCTCCCATTGGCTGGACCTCATGGCGCTGGTGCGGGCCCACCACCGATGGCCGTCGTCGGTGCCGAAGCGGACATGCCACATGCCGTCAGGGCTCCGGAGCGCCCAGCGGGATTCGTGGGTGCGCTCTCCCACCGCCACCGGTAGCTCCGCGCCGGTGGGAGCGGGGGCGTCCCACAGCGACGGCTGAGCGGAAGCCACTGCTGGCACGCCTACAGGTCGAGCCCGAGGCCGCCGGCCGGGCTACCCACCGCGGCGGCCTCGTGGCGCTCTGCCGACGGGTGCAGTCGCCGGGACCGCTCTCGGCGTGCCGCCTCGGCGGTCAGCACGAACCACTGGTGGTGCGCTGGCGCCCCTGGCGGGCAGTCGACGAGAGCGGGCTGCCATCCGGTGTCCCTCAGCCGCTCCTCGAGGTCTGCGCCCACTCCGTAGGGAGCCCGCACGATCCCCTCGACTTCGGCAGGGTTTACGTGGACCTCCCACGCCGGGGCCCACTCGTCGTCGCGCAGCTCGCTGGCGAGCATGAGCTTGTCGTGGCCGTCGTCGACCGCGGTGATCACCTCTCGGGTCCAGCCCGGCTGCAACGGCGAGCCGTAGGGGCGGATCAGCAGGCACCGTCCCTTGTTCGGCCGGGAGGCGGCCTGGTCGGCCTCGGCCGCCGGGCGTCCGTCTCTGCCGCTTCTGTGGTGTCGCATCTGGATCATGGCCGACACTGTGGCGCGGCCACTGGCCTGCCAGGGTCGGAAGTCCGCCCATTTCGCCGGGGTCGGGGTCGCGATGGTCCGGAAGTCCACCCTTCGTTCAGGGTCGGCGCTGTGACCTGGGAGAACGCCGCAACGACTGCCGGTGCCGGCAAAAGCCGGCTTTCGGCGTGGTTTTTGTCGCGATCCGGGCGGCTGGGAGCGACCCTGTGGTGCCGGCGGGCAGCTGGTGGGCGGTGGTCGAGGCCGGACTGGTGTTTGAGCGGGGGAGCGGCTGGTGTGTTGCTTTGCGGGTGGTTCGAGGCGGTAGCTGGGGTTTTGCCTTGTCGGGGTCGGGGTCGGAAGTGCGGTGGCGGGGCCGCGGG
>VYAQ01000023.1 GCA_009844885.1 Gemmatimonadota bacterium | reverse complement strand
CTGGGAGGGTGCCGGTCCGCGGCCGGATTCGAGGGTGCGACGACCGGGACCGGGTGCGTGTCCATCCAGTCGAAAGGCAGGTGACGGAGTTCATCGGCGATCTGCCGCAGGAGGTCCGGAGGTGCCAGCCGGAGAGAGTTGTTTACGGCGGCCCTGGCGGCCCGGCATCGCGCGGATTTGCTTATTGATCACTGGGGAACTCACTTTCGCCGCCTCAGGTGCTCCGCGACCAGACGCACATAGGTGATTGGGTCGATTGGTTGGCGGATTCCGGGCGCGCGGCGAACTGGTTGATCCAGGCAGCGACGTTGCCGAACCGGGCATGAGAGAGGTGGATGGCGCGGGCGACCTGATAGATGGAGAGGCCGCCCCGCGCGAGCAGACGAACGAGATTCTTCGTATGGATGCAGGCGAAGATGTGCCAGAGCTGGTCGCGCTCCACGGGGGTGAGGTCGGCCGTGCGGAACATTCGTCCGAGCGCGGCGCCATGAGGACGGTTCGGATACCCCGCGAGATAGCTGGCGGAAAGCCCGGCAAAGAACAGGTCTGGATTCTCTGGTGTGGCGGGCGGTGTGGCACGGGCGCGAGGATGGTCGAAGCGGCTCAACGGCAGAGGGTTGCGGGGAAGGCGTTTCTCAGGATTGAAACCGAAGCAGCGGGCGGGTTTGACCGGCCCGCCGATGAGAGAACCGTGTTCGCCGAGGCCCTCAGCTCTCGGATCGCCGCCCCGGAGCAGACATTCCTCGACCTCCTGGCGCTCCGCGGACGCCCAGAGCTCTTCAGGAGTTGATTCGTGTTCCGGGTCATCGGGCGGAGGATGGAAGTAGAAGTGACGGATCTTCACGACATCGAGCATGGGTTGTGTGCCCTCTGCGTTCCCAGGGGGTGTCGGTTCGGAACGATCGGGACGGCATCCTGGAACGGAATGCGTCCGTGATGATCTCATCGGTGATGCGGACAGCGTTGGGGCGGCACGCCGGCTGACCGGTCTGATGAGTGGCGGGCCATGGTTTGCCAGCCCGCAGTCGGGCAACGAACGCAACTGCGCCGTGTTGTGATCAAACCTGATCGTCCGGCGGAACTCCGAAGAGATTGATCCAGGCGATCACGTCCTGCCGGAACGTGCGCGAGAGATGGATGGCGCGGGCGACATCGTGGGCGGACATGCCTCCGTGCCAGAGAAGCCCGGGCAGGTCCCAGGGATGGATACACGCGAAGACGTGCCTCACCTGGTCACTCTCAACAGGCGTCATGTGTGCGGAACGGAAGATCCGGGCGAGTTCGACGCCGGTTGGGCGGTCCGGGTAACCGGCCAGGTGGCCACCGGAAAGATGGGAGAAGAAGGCGCGCACCTGCTCCGGGGGAGTGGGGGGCGCCGAAAGGGCCTTCGGGTGCTCGAACCACGCGAGCGGCAGGGGATTTCGGTGAGGGACCGCGAACTCGGGGTCCACGGAGTAATGACGAGGCGGCTTTCCCGGCCCTCCAATGAGAGCGCCGTGCACGCCGAGCGCCCATTCGCTCGGGTCTCCTCCGCTCAGGATGCAGTTCTCAACATCGCGCAGCTCGGTGCGGGCGTAAAGCTCCTCGCGGGAGGGGAAGTGTTCCCCTGTGCTGGTCTGCGGGTTGGAAAAGAAGTGGCGAATCTTCGGAAGATCGAGCATTTGAGATCAGGCGCCGTCAGTAGCTCCCAACTGATGTCGTGGCGGCGGTGACGATCCGGCGTTCTGGACAGGATCTCGCGCAAGACTTGGTCGGCCACGAACGGCGCGGGGTCTTTGGCCTCTGCAGTGTAGGCGGGCCGGATGAGGGCGCGCTGGTTGGCTCTTTGTGTCCAGCCTTCCCCGAGGCTCGTGAGTTCGTGCTTGAGCTGCCGGAGCTCCGAGACGTCGATGTTCTTCATTGCGGCTTTGACCGCGGCAGGGTCGTGGTGCCTCGCGACGGCGAAGTCGTAGAGGTCCCGTGCCGGCAGCCTCCTGGAGTCAAGCATCTGCCCCCAGAGCTTCTTGGCCAGGATCTCGGCGTTGGCTGCCAGCGGCACGCGCGTGCCCCGGACCGTATCCTCGGATCTGGGGTTGTCCGTTTGTGGAAGGCTGGTGAAGAGGGTGACCTCCCGTCCGCCGTGCAGCACGATCTTGGTGTTCCAGCGGAGGACGGTAAGGACTTCGGTTGGACCGGCACGCTGGATGATCGCGCGCACGAACGCGTCGCGGTACTCCCAGAGGTGGACGTATGACTCTTGGTCGGTGAAGGGGTCCAGGTCCGTGCTGTGGCGGTGCGCCCAGCGGGCGGCCAGGGCGGTCCAGCCGCCGAGACGCATGCGGCCTTCCCCGCCCAAGTGCTCCCCGCATGATCGACGGGAAGCTCAGATTCGGGAAGGTCGTCTGGCGCACCCGACAGCACGATCACTCCGGCCCGGACCCGGCCAACCGGATCAGGTTGCAGGCTGGCACATTCGTGGACTACGTCGGCGAACGCAGTGCTGTGCGGATCGTGGTCGAATCGCACGACGCGGACGCGCTTCTTGCCTACCGGGCCATGTGGTGCCAGCGACTCGTCGAGGGAGTGTCCTACGGAGTGCCGGCCCCGCCGCCCGGTGTGCGGGTCTGGGCGGAGAACATCGGGGCGGCCGCGTAGGACGCCGGGAAGACAGCCCGGCCGGGGCCGCACTTGGGGTCGCGTTCGTACGCAACTAAGTCAGCCCTCCCTCAATTACGTACTTATGTGCGTACCTCTCACTCGTGCCCGAAGTCGAAACCCGTTGGCCCCG
>VYAQ01000032.1 GCA_009844885.1 Gemmatimonadota bacterium | reverse complement strand
GCGTCGCGACGTACGTGCCAGCCGAATCAAAGACGCGCACGTGCCGGGCCTGTCCGTCGAGCACGTACACGTTGTGGTCGTCGTCGACGGCGATCGAGCGCACCGAACCGAAAAGGTATTCGTCCGGCCCCTCCAACTCGCCGATCGAAGTTTCCGGCACCAGCGCGGCATCGCCACCCCAGGCGCTTCCGCTCACGGTCCTGACCACGGTCGTGTCGCCGATGGTCTCGGTCTCGACAACGGCTTCGGCCGCGTCCGGCGAGTCCGAGACCGGCTCGCAAGCGAGGGGGAGTGCAGCCGCCGCCAGAACGAGGCCTCGGGTGACGCGAGCGGCAGCGAGCCGCACCGCGCGGGGGTGACGGGAGCGCCATGGCAGGATTGTCATCATGATGACCTTTGCGGAAAGAGGGCCCGGCGACGCCTTGGGCCAGGCTACACTATTCTAGACATCACCATTCCGGTCCAGGTTGCGCCGCACCGATGAGCTGGACGCCCGCCGCGAAGCCGCCCGCCAACCCGCGTCGTAGAAGCGTTGCGATGATGAAGCCCATGCGGTGACAGGATACTCACTAGCTGGCGGTACATTGAACGCAAGAGCCCCGAGGGCGAAGACCGCCTCGGGGCTCCTATCTCAGCGTCTTGCTGCGCCCGAAGGCGTGTGCAGTAGAGGACGACCTGAGGAATTACGTCTGGAGTATCGTCAATGCCCACCCCAAACGCAACTTGCGAGCTGCCATGCTTTCCATCGGAAGCCTTCGAAATGCCCTTTCGGCGGAGCGCCTGGGTGCCTATGCCCTGCCCGATGATACCGACGAGGTCGACAGCGTCGCCAGATACCTGTGGAACCTGGCGCTGTGCAGCGCTCTCCAACCAGCGCTTCACACCCTTGAGGTCGCCGTCCGAAACCACCTCTTCAGCGTCTCAAGACGGATCGTGGATGAGGCAGCCCTCAGCTTCGACAAGGTTCCCTGTTGGCTCGACGCCCGACCCTCTCTACTTGCCGGACGCGAGCGTGAGGCCGTTGAGCGGGCGAAGGAAGCGATCAGGATCAGAAGGAGTCCGATGACAGCGGGCCGGCTTGTCTCTATCCTGGGGTTCGGCTTCTGGGTGAGCCTGTGCAGGAGACCATATGAGCAGGGGCGTATTGACGGGCCACGCCTCTGGCCCGCACTCGTGACCAGGGGATTCCCGCATCTGCCCAAAGCCAAGCGTTCACGCAGTCAGGTCTTCCACTCCCTGAATTCGCTCCGGGACCTGCGAAACCGCGTCTTTCACCATGAGGCTGTTTGGGACAGGAAGCTCGACCGTCGCCATGCGGAGATCATCGAGACGATCGGCTGGATCAACCGTGACTTGGCGGCCACTCTGGAGGCGCACTCGCCGCTGCCGACAGCGATCGACAAAGGTGTCGCTGGTTTCCGCGCTCAAGCCGAGGCGATCATCAAGTGATGAGGCGCGGACCGCCCACCCCTCACCCTCCTCGCCGCCCGCGATTCCGGCGCGTATCATAAGGGATACCGGCCGATCGCCCACCCACCGGCCGACTGCCTACCGCTCAACAACGAGGCTCACCATGCGCACCCTCTCCCTGGCCCTCACCGTTTCCGCCGCGGCGCTCTGGGCGCCACTCAACCCGCAGCTCGCCGCGCCTCTCGCCGCGCAGCAGCGCCCGCTCTCCTTCATGGACGTGCAGGAGCTGAAGCGTGCGGGTTCGTGGACACTGAGCCCCGATGGGGCGTGGATGCTCTACACCGTCACGACCCCCGACTGGGAGAAGGCCGAGTCCCAGACCGACATCCACCTGGTGTCGCTCAGCGACGGCGTCGGGTCGGACCGGCGGCTGACCTACACCGAGGACCACAACGAGACGAGTCCGGCGTGGGCTCCGGACGGGTCATTCTTCGTGTTCTCGTCCAACCGCGACGGCAACGACAGCCAGCTCTACATGATGCGGCACGACGGCGGCGAGGCCCGGAAGATCACCGACGCGGACGAGGGGGTGTCGGGTTTTGACTTCAGTCCCGACGGTCGCTGGCTCGTCTACCGCTCCGGCGAAGGCGGCCGCGAACAGCTCTATCGGCTGCCGGCGGATGGTCTGGTCGGGGCCGCGGCCGAGGTCATCACGCATGGCGACGCGGGCGTCGAGCAGTGGGACTTCACGGCCGACGGTGCCAGGATCTACTTCGCGCGCCCCGACTCGTTCGACGAAGACGAGGTCAAGCGGGTCGAGAAGGGGTTCACCGTCGACGTGCGGAACGCGGTCACGCCCCTGTCGAGCCTGTGGAGCGTCGAGGTCGCGACGGGCGAGGAGCGGCGCGAGACGGACGACGCGTCGTACAGCATCAACGGCTTCACGCTCTCCGACGACGGCCGCTGGATCGGCATCACCGGCGGCTCGACCGAGCGCTACGAGCGCAACATCACCGCGCAGCGACTGTACGCCGACCTGTATCTCATGGAGGTCGCGACCGGCGAGATCGAGCGCCTCACGAACAACTACGAGGTCGGCGAGGGCGGGCTGAGCTTTTCGCCCGACGGCCGCTGGATCGCGTTCTCGGCGCCGGACAACATGGAACGCTACACCATGACCGACAACCGCGTGTACATCCGCGAGGTCGCCGACCGCGGAGGCGCGTTCAAGAAGCTGGGCGCCGACTTCGACCAGAGCTCCAGCGTCGGGTTCTGGTCGGACGACTCGGAGACGATCTACTTCAACGCCGGCGTAACCGTGACCACCCAGCTGCACGCGCTCGACGTGGCGACGGGCGCGGTCCGGCAGCTCACCGAGGAGCGGGCCGCGCTGTCCGTGTCGCGCGACGACGACACCGGCACGATCCTCATCGGCTACAGCGACCCGATGACGCCGCCGACCGTGTTTGCGGTGGCCACCGTGGACGACGTCCCGAACCGCTCGGCGTGGACGCAGCTCGTGGACGTCAATCCGCACGTGCGCGACATCGCGCTCGGCCAGGAAGTCGAGATCAACTGGCGCTCGTCCGACGGAAGGACGGTGGGTGGGGTGCTGGTCTACCCTGTCGGCTACGAGGAGGGGACGCGCTATCCGCTCATCGTCGCGATCCACGGGGGACCTGCGTCAGCCGACATCCTGCGCTTCAATGGTGGGTACAGCGCCCAGGTCTACGCCGGCGCGGGGTATGCCGTCCTCAAACCCAACTACAGAGGCTCGCGGAACTACGGAAACGAGCATCGCACGGACATCGTGGGGGACTACTTCACGATGGGGTACGAGGACATCATCACCGGCGTCGACTACCTGATCGACGAGGGGATCGTCGACGGGGACCGGATGGGTGCGCTCGGCTGGAGCGCCGGCGGCCACTGGTCCAACTGGATTCTGACGCAGACCGACCGCTTCAAGGCGATCAGCTCGGGCGCGGGAACGATGAACTGGATCAGCATGTACGCGCAGAGCGACGTGCAGCGGAATCGCCAGTTCTACATGGGCGACGGCTTTCTGTACGAGGACTTCGACACGTACTTCGACCAGTCGCCGCTCAAGTACATCAAGAACGCGAAGACCCCGACCATGATCCACGTCGTCGAGGGCGATCCGCGCGTGCCGAGCCCGCAGTCGGTCGAGCTGCACATGGCGCTCAAGAAGCTGGGCGTGCCGACCGAGCTGTTCATGTACCCGGGCCGGAGCCACGGGATTCCGGATCCGCGCAACCGGCTCGTCAAGGCCGTGAGCGAGATGGCCTGGATGGACTACTACGTGCGCGGAATCGGCGAGAAGTTCCAGTGGCGGCAGGTGCTGGAGACGCTGGAGGCGGGCGAGGGGCCGGCGGTGGTGTCGGAGGAGGGGGGACGCTAAGCAAACCAAGTGCCGTAGCAAGTCCCGGCGCTTCACGCCGTGACAGTGATCGGCTCTCTGATGACCGCACCGCTGCCAGTGTCTTCGCGGGCCATTTCCCGATTGGCTTCAATCACCATCGCGACGGCCTCGCGAAGGTTCGTCCGTGCCTCTTCGAGGGAAGCGCCTTGGGTGTTGACACCGGGAAACTCCTCGATGAAGGCGATGTAGCCTTCAGGTACTCTCCGGAACACCGCCGTGCATTGCAGGTTCACGACTGATCTCCTGGTGATTGGGGGCGAACACGTTCCTGTATTCTACTACGTGCCCGGCATCGGCGAGAAGTTCCAGTGGCGGCAGGTGCTGGAGACGCTGGAGGCGGGAGAAGGGCCGGC
Organism: Gemmatimonadota bacterium; assembly: GCA_009844885.1. GTDB lineage: Bacteria > Gemmatimonadota > Gemmatimonadetes > Longimicrobiales > Gaopeijiaceae > Bin94. Next base: position 8,626 of record VYAQ01000032.1, on the reverse strand, counting down.
GGTGGTGTCGGAGGAGGGGGGACGCTAAACAAAGTTGTTTAGTATCTGACCGCTACCAGTCCGACGACCGCTCGTCGTGGAGGGCGGTAGGCAGCTTGTAGGAGTGCTCGAACTCGTCGAAACTGGCGAACTGCATCAGGGCCTCGAATCGATCCTGGTTCTGCCTGGCTGCCAGACCGGGAAGCACCCTGCCGACCATTCGTCGGGCGCGGTGCGTGAACCGCAGCCACGGCACCAACTTCCGTTTCCGGCGCGGGAACAGGAGCGAGTCCGCCAACTCGTCGCCGATCAGTTCGCGGGAAACCTGAGTCACGGTGCGGGCCATCTTTCGGCGCTCCGGGGGCGCCTTGACCCCGACGATGATGGGGGCGCTGTTGACCACGCTATTGGCCATGATGATCCCGTCGTCGTCGGTGGGAGGCTCGCACATCCTGCCGATCTCGAATGTTCGGACCGCCGAGGCCTCGTCGTGAAAGAGAATCTCCTCGGGGATGCCGAACAGAAGTCCGGCGTAGCGCCAGACGTGAATGAAGGCCTCGCGCTCTTCCGTGTTGAAGTCGCCCCCCAGCGTGGCGACGTGCCCCATCAGGCGGCCCGAGAAGGCCGACCCGGCCAACAGGATATGCGCGGCGCTGAGGGGCGTTCCGTACCGCTCCCGGTCCCACTCGTCGGAGCCGTTGAGAAGATGCCTTGACTGGGCATGCACCAGGCGGGCGCGCAGCGTCAGCCTCCATCCATCCCCATCGGGCTCCATACCGCCCGGCAGATACTGCTCGACCAACTGCATGCCGTTGTGCTTGAGACGGCGAATGGCGGCAACGACGAGCCGCCCGCGAATTCGAAACGACTTGCTGATCAGCGTCGAGAACCCCTCCACGATGCTGCCGCCCACGAGGGCTGCGAGGACGATGTCCGAGTTGCGGAGAAAGGCCTGGGAAGCGACTCTCGCGCGCCTTCTGTCGAACCATTCCGGTACCGTTCTGGCTTCCTGGACGAAAGCCAACAGGGAATCGGGAACGCCGCGGCCCGATGGGTCCGGACCCTCCAGAACGCTGGCCAGGGTCTCGTGGATCTCCTCGGGAGACAGGGATCCGAGATCGCGGATCACCGCGTCCGCGAGCGGATCGCCGACTGTGGTATGACGGATGTATGCTGTCGCCAGCCGGGGATCGAGAGCTTGGGCCCTTTCATATCCTGCTGCGTACGCGCTGGGGATCTTCACAGGCCAACGTCGTGGTGCTTGCGGGGGAGGTGGCGAGGCGGGCACTGATCATGGAGCCCGGCAAGCTGGCGGTCAACGTGCGAACGAGGGGCCACGACTCACGACGGAGCGCCCCGCCCCTTGACACCCTCACCCCCAGCTCATACTGTTGTATCTGTAGTATATGACTGCAACAGTTGAGGCACCATGAAGATCCGACTCAGCCACGCCGATGGCCGACCGCTGTACGTCCAGATCATGGACGAGGTGCGCAGCGGTCTCGTTCGGGGGACGCTTCGGCCCGAGGACCCGCTGCCCTCGGTGCGCGAGCTCTCCTCGAGTCTCCGTGTGAATCCCCGGACGGTATCGCAGGCGTACGCGGCGCTCGAGCGGGACGGAGTGGTTCTGGTCCGGCACGGGAAGGGCACGTTCGTGGCGCCGGGGGTGCGGCCGGACGAGAGGGAGCGCCCGCGTCTGGCGAGGGAGGTGGCGAGGCGGGCGCTGGCCGATGCCTCGCGGAACGGACTCGCGCTGGCCGACCTGATGACGGCGTTGCGGGAGGTGGAAGGCGGAGATCCTCATCGAGACGGTGACGGTAGCAAGGAGGGTGGACAATGACGGACATCGCCAGGGCGGCGCTGCCAATCGACCTCGGCGGCGGCCCATTCGCGGTCACGACACGAGGGCTGGCCAAGCGATTCGGCGCCGTGCGGGCTCTGGACGGCCTGGATCTGCAGGTGCCGGAAGGAGCCGTATACGTGCTCGTGGGTCCCAACGGGGCGGGCAAGAGCACGCTGATCCGGACCCTCATGGGTCTTGTGCGCTACCAGGCCGGAGCGGTCAGCGTCCTGGAGCGGGACCCGGCCGACCGCGGAGCGGAGGTGCGCGCGGACATTGGCTACGTGCCGGAGGACTACCGGTTCGGCTACGCCTGGATGACGGTGGGGCGCTGGCTCGAGCACCAGGCGGTCTACCACCCGTCCTGGGACGCGGAGTACGCTCGTGAATTGAGCACGAGATACGAGATCGATCCCGGACGGAAGTGCCACACGCTGTCGAAGGGCCAGAGCCGACGGGTGCAGCTGCTTGCGGCGCTGGCGCACAGGCCGCCGCTGCTCCTGCTGGACGAACCGACCGACGGTCTGGATCACGTGGTGCGCGATGAGACGCTGAGTATTCTGAGCGAACACCTCGCCGATTCCCCGACCACGGTTCTGATCTCCACGCATCGGGTCTACGAGGTGGAGCCCCTGGTGGACCATGTGGGTGTGCTCTCGGAAGGGCGGCTGCTGGGGCAACTGCCGCGCGACGAGCTGCGCGGGAGCCTGCTGCGCTACTGGGCGGACGTGCCCGAAGGCTGGAGCGGGCCCGGCGAGCTGGGAGGCCGGGTGGTCAAGCGCAGCGGCGCGGCCCGCGCGATCGAATGGACGGTGTGGGGGGATCGTGAGGCCGTTACGCGCGGGCTGTCGGAGGCGGGGGCGGCGGTTCGGGAGGTCGCTCCTTTGTCGGTGGACGAAGCAGCGGTGGCACTGCTTTCGGAAACGGGAAGGAAGGTATCATGACGGACTCGACGGTGGGCCGCATGCCGGCGATGAAGGCGGTGTGGATGGAGCAGCTGCGGGTGGTCGGGCTGGCCATTCGCCGCGAGGCTGCCTTGGCGGGGCTGGTGCTGGCGCTTGGTTCGTTGGCGGTGATTGGCACGAGCAGGGTGCCGGTCGTAGTGGCACTCCTGAATGGGGAGACGCTCAATCCCGTCTTCAGTCCCGGCATGCTCCAATGGGGCTTTCTGACGGTGCTCGTGGCTTTGCTTTTTCCGCTCGTCGTGTGGAAGGGCGAGCACCGGTTTGGCGACACCCCGCTGTGGTCGATGCCAGTCCGTCACCAGAGGCACGTGCTCCTCAGGGTTGCGGCCGGATGGGTCTGGCTCATGGCGATCGTGGGCGGTGCCCTCGTGTTGGCCACGCTCACGATACTGGTGAGCGGCGGCACTCTGGGTGTCGAAGAAGGCGGCCTCCTCGTCCTTGACCCGGTGGGCGCTTCCGCTGGTACGCCCGGCGCCGTGGAATGGGTGAGCTGGACCACTCCGTGGTGGAAGTGGGCGCGCCTGTTCACCTCAGCGACCGCAGCCTACATGCTGGCCAGCACCCTGTTGCTCGGCACGGCGCGTCCAGAGCTCTGGGCCATCGGGCTGTTCGTCACAGGCGCGGTCATGGCAGCCGTCGCCAACATCTGGGACATCGGATGGATCCAGCGCACCCTTGATTTCGTCGACTGGCAGATCGGTGGCGTTTCGCTCTTCTCACAAATGGTGGAGATCCCGAACGGGTGGGCAAGGCAGTGGACGCACGTGCCGACCGCCAAAACGTGGCTGGCATCATCCGCGTTCTGGATCAGCCTGGGGCTGGCGGGAGTGCTGATGGCGTCCAGCCGGCCGCGGAATCAGTGAGTTCGGCTACCGGACTCGTTGCGGCAATCGCCTGACCGCAATCACCGGGACATCGAACTCGTCCGTGTCGACGAACGCAGCGAGCCCATCGGGACCGAACGCATCCGGCATCTCGAGCCGTCCTTCGGGGAAGGTGCCGACGTAACCGCCGTCTGGAGCCAGCACGTCGACCGCGCCCGGCCCGTCCGTGCCCGGCTCCGTGCTCCGCTCGACCCACAGGCTTCCATCCCAGGTGACGCGCACGGCCGCAATCACCGGCACTTCCGCGTGGAACTGCATATTCTCGACCCCCGCCCGTTGGGCCTCCATGTAGCGGTCGATCATCGCCCGGACCTCCGGCGGCGGATCGCCTCCTCGCTGGGTGAACTGCCGGTTGCTCTCCTCTTCCAAGCGGCGTTCCCGCTCCGCGCGTTGCATCCGCTCCGTCACGGGCAGCGGCCGTATGGGCCGACGAAGGATGCGCGAGACCGCGCCGGACGCGTCCGTGAGCTTGATGGCGTACGCCGACGAATCGGAGAACGCGACTCCGCCCGCCGGCATGGCGTCGAACAGCACCTCCGGTTCGAACCCCCACTCCTCACCGACCGTTTCGAGCGCTTGCTCGAAGCTAAAGACTGAAGGAAGCTCGGTTGGCTCGCGTGCGACCCAGCCCTCCACAAGCACTCCGCCCCCAATCTCGGCCGAAGACAGGTCCATCCGGAGGATCGAGCGTTCGTCCCGGACCAGCGCGGTCCGAGATCCCGTGCGCTCCGGTCGCAGGCCCGTGCGCGTCATGACCATGAAGCCGCCGTTTTCCTGCGCCGTGTATTCGAACTGGCCGTCAGGCCTGAAAACGTGATACCCCCTCATCCTGTCGCTGACGAGACTGCGTCCGTCCGCCCACACCATGAGCTGCCTTGCCATCTGGAACTCGCCGGGGCCCTCACCGACGCGGCCGAAGTCCCGGACATGCCGCCCGGCAGGGTCCACGACGACGACTCGCCTGCCGCCATCCGCGTCCCCACCGTCCAGCAGGTACAGGTTCCCTGCACTGTCGAAGCCGATTCCCTGGATGGCAAAGAACTCCTCCCATTCGGCCGCCGCCTGCGCCGATCCGATGCGGTACACCGGCTCGAAGTTTGCCGAGAGCGGAGAGTCCTCCGCAGGGAGATCGAGGATCTCCTGGGCGTGGAGGACCGTGGCTCCCGAGGCTGTATCAAGCCCTCCGGCGATCCATAGTCCCCCGATGGCCAGTATTCGCAGACTACATGGCATTGCGGTCGCACCTCCGAGTGGCTTGGGTGGGCAACTTTCTGATAACCTACGATAATCTTCGTACATCTGGTGCACAAGGTGGTCCATGACCGACGTCCAGCGTATTCGGCGGGAACCAATGCGGCGAAGCGGTGTCATACATTGATCCTGCGGCCCTGCCACGGTCCCGCATGGACCAGTCGCATGTCGGAGCCGTCACCAATGTCGGAGTACTCAATGACGTCCTCTTCAATATCCGGCGCGAGGGGCACGGCCTTCGTCGCGCTCGTGCTCGCACTCATGGCCGCGCCGGGTTGCCGCGAATCCCCGATGGAGCCGAACGACCGCGACACGAACGTCGTGGTCGCCGATGGCCGCGACTGGGGGGACGACCCCTACGTCGTGAACTCGGCCGCCCTCGACGGGGACCGGCTGACCCTCGAAGTCTCGTACAGCGGCGGTTGCCGGGACCACGCGTTCACACTCGTGATCTCGGCGTCGTTCAGGGAGTCGGATCCGGTGCAGCTCCCGGCAGTGCTCGCCCATGAGGCGAACGGCGATTCCTGCGAGGCGTGGTTGACCGAGTCCCACGTCTTCGATCTCACGTTGGTCAAGAATCGCTATCGTGAGTTCTACGGACCCGGTCCGGGCAGGATCGTGTTGGATATCGAGGGCATATCCGGGAGGCATCTCCTGTACGAATTCGACGGATAGATCTCGCCAGGCGGCGCGATTGTGCGGGCCTGCGCGCCCGTCACCGCCGCAACCTTGGCACCGTCAGCGGACTCGCCTCCAACACCTGGCCCCAGATCCGCCTTCCGACCGCGTCCGCTTCCCGGATGATCGCGTCCTCGTCCATGGTGAGGACCTCGCGGTCGCGCATGACGAACCGGCCGTCCACCATGACCGACTCGATGTCGCCGGGGTGGCCGCTGTGGACCAGCGCCGAAATGACGCGCCCCGCCGGCACCAGGTGGGCGCGCAGCATGTCCACAACCAGCAGGTCCGCCTTCTTCCCCACCTCCAGCGTGCCGAGCGCGTCGGGCTGCTGCACCGCCAGCGCCCCGCCCTGCGTGCAATCCGCCAGCACGTCCTCCGGCTGGGGCTGCAGGCCGGGGACCTCGTCGCCGTCGCGGTTGCGGCGGATGCGCTCGGTCAGCATGGCGATGCGCATTACCTCGAAGACGTCGTTGGTGTTGTTGTCGGTGCCGAGGGCGATGGGGCAGCCGGCCGCCCGCAGCTCCGGAATCGGCGGGCTGATGCCGCGGTTCGCCGCCATCCCCGCCTGGTGCGCGATGATCGTGCCCGAGCGCCCCAGGAGCACGACCTCCTCGGTGTTGACGTAGCGGGCGTGCGCCGCGAACAGGCGGGGGCCGAGGAAGTCGTGCCGGTCGAGGTATTCCGCCGGACGAAGGCCGTGGTGCATGACCATGAACTCGTACTCCGCACGGCTCTGGTTCAGGTGGATCGTGTAGCCGAGATCGTGCGTTTCGGCGAACTCCCGCACGGCCCGCAGCAGTTCGGGCGACGAGGTCTCGGTGAGCGAGGCCGCCGGGAATACCGAGACGCGGCCGCCCATCGCGCCGTGCCAGGTGGTGAACAGGTCGCTGATGCGCTGCATGCCCTCGTCCCGCAGACTGGCCGAGAACCGGGGCGTCCCGCTGAACGACCGGGCCATCGAACGGGTGGACACCGGGCCCGGCACGTTCTCGGTGTCGCGGATCCCTTCCGCCAGAACGCAACGCAGCCCCGAGTCCGCAAGCACCGCTGCCTGGCGCCCAACGTTGCCGGTGTACTCGACGATGGTCGTGGTCCCGGTGCGGATCGCCTCGAGCGCCGCGACCTGCACCATCAGGTTGCCCTCTTCACCCTCGAGCAGACTGGCGGGCGAGATCGCCAGGCCTGCGGTGTTGGGGAAGCCGAAGTCCTCGTTGAAGCCGCGTGCGATCACTGCGCGCATGTGGGCGTGCGTGTTGATCAGGCCGGGGAAGAGGGCCTTGCCGCGCCCGTCGTACTGCTCGGCCCTCGGGTACCCGGCCAGGACCTCGTCGGTGGGCCCGATCGCGGCGATCCGGTCGTCCTCGACGGCGAGCGCCACGTCGTCCTGCACCAGGTCGGGGTTGGCCACGGTGGTGTTTGTAAAGACGACCGTGGCTTCCTGGGCGTCCGGGGTCGCGCCGGGCGGGGCGGGCCGGTCCAGGTGCGCCTGCAGGTGGTCCTGCTTCAGCATCAGGGCTGCCGTACCGGCCCCGGTGGCGGCCAGCCACTTGCGGCGCGTAAAATCCGCTGGATTGCTGGAGGAGCGCTGCCTGGGAGTCGAGGTTCTTCCGGTCGTAGTCGACATGTTCAAGCACCTTCACGGGGTCGGTGACGGGTCATTCGCACATGGGTCCGAACATGCGTCTCGACCGGGTGCCCATCAAGCAGAACACGGCGTCTCGCAACCCGCAGGATGGCATGAGATGTCTAACAGATTGACAAGGAAAGGTGCGCCGACCATGAAGACGAATCCGAAGCCTCTGCTTGCCGTCGCCCCCCTCGTCCTCCTGGCCGCCTCCTGCGGCGACGCGAGCCAGGACGGTGCGCCCGGCACCCGCGGAACCCTCGACGGTCCCGACGTGATGCTGAACGCAGTCACCGACGAGGTCTTCACCGTCGGTTCGGTCGCGGGCGACGACTGGGACACGTTCGGCAACGTGCGCTCGGTAGCCTTCGACAATGGCGGCAACCTGCACATCTTCGACTCCCAGAGCGAGCACATCCTGGTGGTCGGGCCGGACGGATCGCTGGTCCGCACGGTGGGCGGTCGCGGAGAGGGACCGGGCGAGTTCGGCAACGTCAGCTCGGCGATCGTCGCGCGCGACGGGTCCTACACGGTGCTGAGCTCCTCACGGGTCGATCTGCTCGCACCCGACGGGAACTTCGTGCGGAGCGTCACTCTGGAGCAGGGGTTGATCCTGGCCAGCGTGGCGCTCCCCGACGGCCGTCTGGTCGCCTCACAGTTCGTTCGCATTGCGGACTTCATGGCGTCCGGCGAGTTCCCCGATCCCGAGGGCCGCCCCATTCACGTCATCCCGCTGGACGGCAGCGAGCCCACAGTTCACTATACCGCCTGGGATCTCCCCGAGGATCCCGCGGCCGAGGACGCCGGCGACGACTCGGAACCGGGCACCATTCGCCTGTCGGCGGGGCGCGCCTTCGAGCCGGGGCTCCACTTCGACATGCTGACCGACGGCCGACTCGCGCTTGCCGACTCGATCGGCTACCGCGTCAAGCTGATCGGACTCGACGGGGGCGTAGCCGGAGTCATCGAACGGCCGATTGCGCCGCTCGCGGTGAGCGAAACGATCATGGAGGCGGAGCGCGAGCGCTACCGTGAAGAGACCAGGCAACTCGAAAGCGTCAGAAACAGGACATTTCAGATCGAACGCGAGGGCGCGGAGGCACTTGTCTTCGCGGACGAGGTGCCGGTCATCGGGGATCTGAAGGTGGACTGGGAGGACCGGATCTGGGTGACCCGAAGCGGCCCGGACGGCGACGACGACGGGCCGACCGATATCGTGACCCCGGACGCCCGCTACATCGGGACGCTGGCCGCGGACGGCCTGCGGACCCCGGATGCCTTCGGCCCCGATGGCCTTGTGGCCTACATCGAACTGGACGAACTGGAAGTTCCGACCGTGCGCGTGATTCGGCTGGTGTCGCTGAATCCGGAGGGCTGACGAAGCGACCGGGGTCGCCGGGGC
>VYAQ01000337.1 GCA_009844885.1 Gemmatimonadota bacterium | reverse complement strand
TCCCAGCCCGCGCCTGCGGCGCGAGTGATCCCTGCGGGAAGGCAATGAACCCGCCCTCGGGCGGATGGAGGCGGCGGCCCGCCAGGTCTCCGGCCGCCCGGGGATCCTCGACTCGGACCAGCGCGGCGGCGGGCTGGTTGCGGAGCTGACGTTTGGCGCTGACAATTGTCTCCAATGGTCAGCCGCCCAACCTACGTCCGCGTGACGGCCGTGAGCGCGTTCGGATGTCTGCGCCGCTCCCCGCCTTCGGCTGGGGGGGGGCCGTCCTCGGGGCTTCATGCTCCGGCGGCCTCGATTCCTCACGTCCGTCGCGGGGACTGCGGCGCGACCCTTCGCGATTGCGCTCCCTGACCCTCGCCGCGGCCCTGCTCGCCGTGCCGCTGCCGGGCGCGTTCGCGCCTGCGGCCCTGGCCCAGTCGAAACCGACCCTTAGGGTCATCGCTGGTATCGCGATGTCGGAAGGGTCGCCTGGGGGTGTTGAAACATGCACCGTCCTTGAAAAATCGGGTATGACGCTGAGTTCACCGGTGACCGTCAATCTCCGCATCAGCCAGACCGGTGACTTCCTGGCGCCCGGCGAGACCGGCGACAAGACGTTCGTCGCGATGAGCGCGACGGATTTCTACGACAGTTACCTTTTCAATCTGGACAACGACGCCGTGGACGAGCCGGACGGCACGGTCACGTGCACGCTTCTGCCCGGCGATGGTTATGCGATCGACAGCACCCAGGGGAGCGACACGCAACCGATCAGCGACGACGACCCCACGATCGTCACGCTCTCCCGGGTTGGCAGCGGCGCGACGAGCGAGGGTGGCAGCGTGGAGTTCACGGTGACGCTGGGCCGCGAGTTGGTGGCGGGCGAGATCGTCGACGTACCGCTGGATGTTTCCGGCGGGCGCCCGACCCGGGGCGACTGGCGCCTTGCCAAGACGAACGTGGTGGGCTTCAACACCGGCGTCAGGCTTCGGCCCGAGACCTGGCAGATCGTGAGCTTCGACGGGGCGGGCGCGCGGGCGGCGAGGCTTGTTCTGATGCCGCTGCACGACGCCGAGACGGAGGGCACGGTGACCTACACGGTCGCGCTCGAATCGGACACCGTTTTCGACCGCGGCAGCTTGCGCACCAACGTCGGCGGCGGCGCGGACCCGCATGCATCGCAGAACAGCTTCAGCGTGCCGGTAAACGATGTCGCAGCCCCGACGCGGTGTACGTCCTCGACGAACCATCCGCTTCCCGGCTGCGTGTGGATCACGGGCGGCAGTGCGGTGCGCGAGGGCGGCAACGTGACCTTCACGGTGCATGCGGACCCGCCGCCGCCGGACGATCTGGACGTGACCTTCGCGGTGTTCGACGCGCCGGACCTCAGTGACTACCTCAGGGGGAGCGACGAAGGCCTCGTGACGCTGACGATCCCGAAGGGCCAGACCTCGGCGACCTGGACCGTTGCGACCATGGACGACGGCACGAACGAGGAGCACGGCGAGGTGCGTGCGGAGATGCGGTACAAGGCGCTGCACCCCGGGGGGCCGGACCGCAAGATTCCCAACGAAGCCGATTTCTACTACGGGACCCGCAATCCGCGCATCGCCTGGGTGACGGTGCTGGACAACGACCCGCCGCCGCTGCCGTTCGTTCCGCCGAAGATATCGATCAAGGTGCTGCCCGTGAGCGGGAGCGTGGCCAAGGGCGCGTGGGCGACGTTCTGCACCACCGTCGACGACTTCTTCGAGCACACCCCGCGCAACAACGAACTCGGGTGGTTCCATGTGAATGTGGAGGTCAGGACCGAGGCGGGCGTCTGGGTCAGGGGATCGGCCCAGCAGTTCCGCACCGGCGATACGGGGCGGTTGTGCTCGAGGATCGACACCGCCCCGTGGGCGGGCCAGACGCTGATCGCCCGGGTGCTTCCGGCGCCGTACCAGGTGGTGCTTAACGCCCGCAGGGTCACGCCCTACGTTCCGGGGGCGAGCCCGACCGCGACGCTGACGGTGGGGGCTTCGCTGGCGGGGGTGTCCTTCGGGAACGGACAGCGGTGGGTGGCGGAGCGCTTCAAGGGGACGGTGAACCTGAACGTGGACATCGTTCCGGCGGCGCCGAGTCCTTTCGCCCTGAACTTCGCCCTGGAAGGCACGGCGACGCCGGGCGCCGACTACGCCATTCCGGGCGTGACCGGCAGCAGCGGCACGGTCGCGGTGCCCGCCGGCGCCGCCCGCGTGAAGATTCCGGTGACGATGATCGACGACACGATCGAGGACGACGGCGAGACGATCATCGTCCGCCTGCGGCCGAGCGGGGCGTATCAGCCGGCCGCGCCCGACAGCGTGACGGTGACGATCCGCAACGAGGATCCCGACCCGCTCGTGACGGTCGCGGCGGGGAGCGCGGTGACGGAGGGCGGCGACGCGGTGTTCACGCTGACGGCGACCCCGGCCCCGGCGGCGGATCTGCCGGTGATGGTGTCCGTCGGGACCGAGGGCGACTGGGGCGTTGCCGCCGGCCGCCGGACGGTGACGATCCCGACGGCGGGCAGCGCGACGCTGACGCTGGCGACCACGGACGACGATGTCGACGAGCCGGACGGCTCGTTGAGCGTGACGGTGGCGGAGGGCGACGGCTACGCGGCGGGCGATCCCGCATCCGGGACGGTCGCGGTGCGCGACGACGACGGCGGCGCCGCGCCGGACTGGACCGATTACCAGACGGTCGTGAGGTACCTCATCGAGGTGCGTGACAATCCTCCGAACGCGGCCGTGCGGGGCAATGCCG
>VYAQ01000256.1 GCA_009844885.1 Gemmatimonadota bacterium | reverse complement strand
TCGCCTCGCAGTGGCTGCGGCTCCAGGACGCGGAGGACAACCAGCCCGAGCCCTATCTCTATCCGGATTTCACGGGTCAGCTTCGCGAGGATCTGGTCCGGGAGACGCAACTCCTCTTCGACCATCTGATTCGCGAGGACCGGAGTCTTCTTGAGCTCTACACGGCGGACTACACGTTCCTGAACGAGCGTCTCGCCGCGCACTACGGGATTGCGGGGGTCTCGGGACCCGGGTTCCGCCGCGTGAACTACCCGGACGACAGCCGGCGCGGCGTGATGGGGCACGGAAGCGTGCTGCTCCTGACGTCGATGTCCGCGCGCACGTCGCCCGTGCTCCGCGGGAAATGGGTGATGGAAGTCCTCATGGGCACACCGCCTCCGCCGCCCCCACCCGACATCCCCGCCTTCGACGACACGGAGTCGGCGCGTGACGGGAGGCCCCTGACCACGCGGCAGCGGCTCGAGATCCACCGGGCGAATCCCACCTGCAATTCGTGCCACAGGTTCATGGACCCGATCGGGCTCGCGCTGGACAACTACGACGTGACGGGACGGGTGCGGATTCGCGAGAATGGCGTCGCGCTCGACACGCGGGGGACCTTCTACGATGGGACCGGGATCAGCACGCCTGCGGGACTCGTCGACGTCCTAATGAAGCGGCCGGTCCCCCTGGTGCGGAACTTCACGGCGCACCTGCTCGCCTATGCGATGGGCCGCAGAACCGAGCACTTCGATCAGCCGACGATCCGGGCGATCGCCCGCGAAGCGGAAGCCAACGATTACAGAATGTCCTCGTTCATCCTCGGCGTCGTGAACAGCGACCCGTTCCGGATGGCGCGTCCGGCGTCCGCCGTGGACACGGAGGGAGAATCATGAACTTCATTACCGGCAGACACCTTTCGCGCCGCACCTTCCTGCGGGGGGCCGGGGCCAGCGTGGCCTTGCCTCTGCTCGACGCGATGATCCCCGCCGGACGCCTGCGGGCCGACCCGACGAAGGCGGCGGAATTCACGCGCCTCGTCTGTATCGAGGAGTCGATGGGCGTGGCTGGCTCGAGCGACTGGGGCGACGCCCGACACCTGTTCGCGCCAGCCGCCACTGGGCGCGACTTCGAACTGGTTGCGGACAGCCAGCTCAAGCCGCTGGAGGCGTTCCGCGAGTACATGACGATCGTGAGCAATACGGACTGCCGCTCGGCGGAAGCGTTCAGGGCGGAGGAAATCGGCGGCGACCACGACCGGTCGACGGCGGTGTTCCTGACGCAGGCGCATCCGAAGCAGACCCAGGGATCCGACATCTTCCTCGGCACCTCACTCGATCAACTGCACGCGCAACGCTTTGGGCAGGAAACCGTGCTCCCTTCGCTGGAACTGTGCATTGAGGGAATCGATCGCGGCGGCGGCTGCGCGTACAACTACCACTGCGCGTACACGACCTCGCTGGCGTGGGCCTCGCCCAACCAGCCGCTTCCAGCAATCCGCGAGCCGCGCGTCGTGTTCGAGCGGCTGTTCGGCGCCGGGGACACGGCCGCGGATCGGGCGGCGCGGCGGCGCACGGACCGCAGCATCATCGACTGGATCGCGACCGAAGTCGTTCGACTCAGAAGGACTCTGGGCGCGACCGATCGCGTTGCGCTGGAGGAGTACGTCGAGCACATCCGGGAGATCGAGCGCCGGATCCACCTGGTCGAAGCGCGGAACACGAGCGGCGAGGAGCGTGCGATGCCCGAAGCGCCGTCGGGCGTGCCGGACTCCTTCGAGGAACACATGCAGCTGATGTTCGATCTGCAACTGCTCGCGCTGCAGACGGACCTGACGCGCGTCATCACCTTCAAGACCGGCTTCGACCAGTCGAACCGGACGTTCCCCGGCAGCGGCACAACGAGATCCATCCACGGGGCCTCGCACCACGGCAACGTCCCCGAGGACATCATGGACTTCAACCGGATCAATACCTACCGGCTTGGGCAGCTCGCGTACTTCCTCGAGAAGATGCGCGACACGGTGGAGGGCGACGTCTCGCTGCTCGACAGGACGGCGATCGTCTGGGGCTCGCCCATGGCGGACGGGAACCTCCACAACCACCGGCGCGCACCGCTGCTCGTGCTGGGCGGAGCGAACGGGGCGCTGGAGGGCGGCGTCCATCTGCGCGCCCCCAACGGGACCCCGATGGCCAACGCCTTCGTGAGCCTCATGCACAAGATCGGGCACCCGGAGATGGCCACGTTCGGCGACAGCGACGGCGTATTTTCGCTCGACCTGGCGGGTGGAGCGCCCTCGGGCGGGAGCGGCCCGGCATGAGGGCCGCAGCGGTCGCATTCCTGCTCGCGGCGGTTCTGCCGTCGGCCCTGGCGGCGCAACAGGCCGTTGCGGGCGACGCGCTGCTGGATGCTGCCCGGCGCGGAGAACTGGAGGTGGTCCGGGAGTTGATTCGGAGCGGCGCCGACGTGGACGCGAAGCGGGGCGACGGGATGACCGCCCTGCACTTGGCCGCCGAACGCGGACATGACGCGGTGGCCCGCGCGTTGATCGCCGCGGGCGCGGCGGTCGGCGCCGGCACGCGGATCGGTAACTATACGCCGCTGCACCTGGCAGCGCGGACCGGACACGGCGCCGTCGTCGTGCGCTTGCTCGAGGCTGGCGCCGACCCCAACGCCGTGACGACGAACAGCGGCGTGACGGCACTGCACCTGGCAGCGGGCGCCGTGGGCAGGGTGGAGGCGGTGACCGCCCTGCTCGATCACGGCGCCGACCCGAACGCCCGGGAGGGGTCGGCGGGTCAGACACCGCTGATGTTCGCGGCGGCCGCGAACCGGACGGCAGCGGTGACCGCGCTGCTCGAGGCTGGCGCCGACCCCGACATCGCGACTGCCGCCATCGATGTCCTGCCCAGTCTGGCGCTCGACCGCGAAGCCAACCGCCGGTTCCGCGACATGGTGCGCGCGCCGCCGGAGACCCTCGGCGCGTACGGGCCGCGGGTCGACCCGGAAGCCGGACGGCGTGATGAACCCGCTCCGGCCCACGTCCAGGCGGCCATCCGCGCACAAAGGGAGTTTCTCCGCTCCGGTTACGATGTCGGCGAGGTCGGCCCGCACTCGCTCGGCCGCACCGGGCCGGATTACCCGGGCGGCCCCGACCTCGTTCGGCCTCCATACCGCGAAGTGCTCGTCGGACGCACCGGCGGAATGACGGCGCTGCTACACGCGGCGCGCGAGGGGCACATCGAAGCGGTGACGGCCCTCCTCGCCGGCGGCGCGGCGATCGACCAGGTCAGCGCGGACGGAACCAGTCCGCTTCTCATGGCGGCGCTCAACGGCCAGTTCGACCTGGCGCTTGTCCTGATCGAGCGCGGGGCCGATGCGGATCTCGCCGCATCGACGGACGGCGCCACGCCTCTGTTCGCCGTCCTGCAAACCCACTGGGCGCCCAAGTCCAACTATCCCCAGCCGCGCGCGCAGGACGTGCAGCGAGCCGGGCACATGGACGTGCTCCGCGCGCTGCTCACCGCCGGAGCCGACCCCAACCCGCGCCTGAACACGCACCTATGGTACTGGGAGTACGGACTCACCAAGATGGGGATCGACCTCACCGGGGCAACGCCGTTCTGGCGCGCGGCCTTCGCTCAGGATCTCGACGCGATGAGACTCCTCGTCGCACACGGCGCGGACCCCCACATCCCGACCCGGTGGCCCGAAGTCGGAATGCGGGAGCGGCGGCAGCAGGACGGCCGGCAGCAGGAAGACTCCGCGCTTCCGTGGATACCGGAGGGTGCGCCGAACGCCTGGCCGATCCACGCCGCCGCGGGAGGCGGCTACCTGGGGCTGGGCGCGTTCAGCGTCCGGAACCGGCCCGACCAGTTCATCCCCGCCGTCAGGTACCTGATCGAGGAACTCGGCGCGGACGTCAACCAGCGCGATTCGTGGCTCTACACGCCGATGCACTATGCGGCTTCACGGGGAGACAACGAAATGATCGAGTATCTCGTGTCGCGGGGTGGCGACGTCACCGCGATCACGCGCCTCGGACAGTCCACGGCCGACATGGCCCGCGGCGGCCGGGCCGGTTTCTTCACCCGCGTCCCGTACCCGGAGACCGTCGAAATGCTGACCGCCCTGGGCTCGACCCTGGAATGCCTCCACACGCACTTCCTGGATACCGGGGACTTCTGCACCGGTGCGGGCGTCGACGATCCCTGGGCACCCGCCGCGACCGATACGGAGCGAAAGCGGCCCGGTTCATGAAGACCGCGACGCTGTGTCTGACTCTTGCCGCCGCTCTTGCCGTCTCGGGGTGCGAGAGTGGCGACCGCGCCGCCGCCGCGACGATGGGCGGGATGGCTGGCGCCATCGTGAAGGGGGGAGACGACCGCACGGGGCCCTACGATCCGGTGGCCGGGTGGTGGAAGGCCGCACCCAACCACGACGACGAGTGGGGCTGGGGTCAGGTGGCCGGCGTGGCGGTGGACCACCCGGATCGAATCATCGTGGTCACGCGCGGCGACTGGCCCGCCGATCGGTCGGTGCCCCGCGAGGGGCGGTTGCGGCGCACGAACTTCGTGGTCGTGGCCAACGGGAACGGCGAGATCGTCGAGCAATGGGCCCAGTGGGACTCGATCTTCACGCTCCCGCACCAGGTGTACATCAACCCCTACGACCCCGAACGGCACGTGTGGGTGATCGACAGCGGGGGCGGCCAGGGCCACATGCAGGTCGTCAAGTTCACCAATGACGGCAGCGAGATCGTCATGCGCATGGGCGAACGCGACCATCCGAAGACCCGCGATGCCGCCCGCGCGCGCTCCGATTGGGGCCCCTACACCTACGGCTGGCCGTCGAAGCTGGCGTTTCTGCCGGACGGGAGCTTCCTCCTGGCCGACGGATACTGGAACTCGCGGATCATCAAGTACTCGGAGGACGGCGAGTTCATCATGCAGTGGGGCGGCCTCGGCACCGGGCCAAGCGAGTTCGATCTTCTTCACGGTCTCGCGGTGGACGAGGACCGCGTCTACGTCGGGGACCGTCAGAACGAACGCCTGCAACTGTTCACCCACGACGGCGAGTTCATCGAGGAATGGCCGAACATCTTCGACCCGGTGAACATCTGGCCCGACGAGAACGGCGCAGTGTGGGTTCTGGACGCAAGCCTGAACCGCGTTCTGAAGTACGACCGCGATGGTGTTCTTCGGGACTATTGGGGCGCATACGGCGCGGCCGGTGCAATCGGGCGCGGCACGTGGCCGGGTGGCCTGTCGCTACCCCACCAGATGGACATGGACGGGAACGGTGCCCTGTACATCGCATCGTACAGCGGCGGCTGGATCAACAAGTTCACGCCGAAGCCGGACGCGGACCCGGACAGGCTCATCGGGCCCCGGCTGCTGCTCACGCCTTAAGCCTGGAGTAGCTGCCCAACAGCCCGCCAGGAGGCCGATGGGCACCAGCGGATTCACACCGATCCCGCCGTCGCCCTTGCCCGAGCAAAGCTGAAATCTCAACACTATGTTGATTTTTCAGCATCAATCCGTTATCGTTAGGAATCGGCGGGCACCACGCCGAGTCGCCCGTCTTCACCGCCCCGGCAAGCGAGGCCGCAGTGACGCACCTGCCACAACTCAGCCGACGAGAGCGCGAAGTCATGGACATCGTCCACGAAATGGGCGATGCGACCGCCGTCCAGATCCGGGAGCGAATGGCCGACCCGCCCACTGACTCGGCCGTGCGGTCGGTGCTGCGGATCCTCGTCGAGAAGGGACATCTGTCAAGCGCCTACGATGGACCGCGCTACGTCTACTCACCCACGGTCCCTGCACCACGGGCGCGCAGCTCGGCCATGCGGCATGTCCTGAGGACGTTCTTCGGCGGCTCGGTGGAGGGCGCGGTCGCCACGCTGCTCCAGATGGAGGACAGCAAGCTCACGCCGGAAGAGCGCGCGCGCATCAAGGCGCTGATCGACCAGGCATCGGAGGAGGGACGGTGATGGACTTGCTGACCGCACCTCAGCTCCAAAACATGTTCGAACTCGTCGTCAGGGCGACGATCCTGCTGTCCGCGGCGCTGGCTTTGGCGTGGCTCACCCGCAAGGGACCCGCGAGGGTCCGTCATCTGCTGTGGACGATGACCTTCGCGCTGCTCCTCATCATGCCAGTCATCAGCTTCATGGCGCCCTCATGGGAGGTGCCGGTCATTCCCTCCGTCGCTAGTGTGCCACCGGCAGTCGTTTCTCCCGACCCTGCTCCGGTCGATCGCGCGGCACACCGGTCCTTCACTCCGCCCGCCCCCGCCCCGATGCTGCCGGAGGCCGGACCCATGCGAGTCCCGGTGCGGGCGCCCGCGCCCCCGAAGCGCTCCATTCCCATTCCACTCCTGGTCTGGGGCGTGGGCTGCGCCGCCGCGCTGGCGTCCCTGGCGATGAGTGGGCTCCGGTTCGCACGGCTCGTGCGCACGGCGACCCCGCTTCGCGATCCCGCCCGGCTCCGACGCGTGGAGGCGGTCCGCCAGCGATTGGGGATCCCCGGCGACGTGCGGGTCGTCCTGAACCCGGCAGCGACCACGCCCATGACGGGCGGGCTGCGAAGGCCTGTGGTCCTGCTCCCCCTGTCGGCGATGCTGTGGACCCAGGAGCGATGGACCGTGGTGCTGGCGCATGAAATGATCCACGTGCGTCGCCGTGACGTGCTCCGGCAACTCATGGTGCGGGTCGGGCTCGCGCTGTACTGGTTCCACCCCTTGAGCTGGGTGGCGGCATGGCTCGCGGCAACCGCGAGCGAGGAAGCCTGCGACGAGGAGGTGTTGGCCTTCGGTACCCGCCCCTCCAGGTACGCCACCCATCTCCTCTCGCTCGCAGGGGGCATGAGGGCCCATCGCCCCGTCTTGTCCCTGCCGATGGCCCAGCGCTCACACTCGCAGCTGGAGAGGAGAATCGCGGCCATCCTCAATCCGGACCGACCGCACCCAAGCAGCATGGCCGCCGCAATCGTAATCATGGCGATCGGCGCGGTGGGCGTCTCTGCCGCGGTCGCCGATCCGGTCCAGACCGCCCAACAGGACACCGTCACGGCGGTCGTCGCCGCCAGGATAGGAAGCGGGCCTCTGGGCGATGAGACCGAAGAGTACATCTTCGGCGAGGTGCAGTCCGTGGCTGCGGATAGTGACGGCCGGATCTACGTCGCGGACCTCCTCACGCCCTCGGTTCGGGTCTTCGGGTCCGATGGGGAGTTCGTGGCCTGGATCGGACGGGAGGGTGAAGGCCCCGGCGAGTTCACATGGCCAGTCGACATCCTGCCCGCCGCCGACGGAAGACTCTTTGTGAAGGGATCACGGATCACCACTTTCGCGGCCAGCGCTTCGTCGGAGTACCCGGATTCCGTGACCAACACATGGAGGATACCGCCGTATTTCAATCCAAGTTCGTTTCGGGCTCGACTGGTCGACGGTGTCTACTACTACCCGCACTATACCTCCATCCGCGATAAGCCCGTTGACTACTTCTACATGAAGTACGGCCCAGGAGGGCACACGGGCGACACGACCAGAGTGCCCGCCGTGGGGAACCTCGGGAGACAGTTTACGGCGTTCTACATGGTGAACGCCGGAAGCGGCCGGATGGTCGATGGACTGAACATGGTACCCTTCGGTCCGCGCGCGGACTGGGACATGACCGAGCGTGGGACGATCATCGCGAGCGACGGAGAGACCTACCAGATCCGGGAGTTTGATCAGGATGGCCAGCTTCTGAGGACGATCACTGGCCCCGAGATGGAGAGGCGCGCCGTGCCATCTACCGAACGCGCAGACAGCATCAGGGCGCTCGAGGCGCGCATCGATTCCCTCCCTGTCCCCCTGGAAGATGTCTTGCACGTCGCGCCGGAGATTCTTAGGGGGGAGATCCCGGACTCGCTGCCAGCTGTACTGTCGCTCCACGTAGGCGCCTCCGACCGCATCTGGGTCGAGCGCTGGCCCTCGGAAGGGATGGGATCGTCGCGGTACTTTGACGTGCTGGAATACGACGGGCGCTACCGGGCCACCGTCGTCGTACCGGCCCCGTTGCTGTCCGATCCGCCGCCGTTCTTCGGCGACAACGTCATCGTCGGCGTCGTCATGGACCCGACAACCGAGGTGCACTCGGTCGTCGCTCTCCGCTTTCGCCTGCCGCGGTGAAGGGGCTGGCCACACCGGCCAGCACACCGTCACCACGCGAAACCGACCCCCCAACCGAGCCGTAGGTCTCCAGTGTGCATGGGCGGTGCTGCAGCGCATCGGGCACGTTCGCTCAAGGGTGCGACTCGCGCGGGAAGTCATCATGGGAACAGGCACGAAGGTGTTTGTCGGCACGATTGTGGCCGGAGGCCTGGGAGCCTCGGCGTTCGCAATGTTCGCGGCCGGGAGCGGCGAGACCGAGGTGGACACCGTCCCTGTGGAGAGGGGTGAGATCGTGGACCGCGCGCTCGCGGTCGGACGCATCGAACCGCTCGTCGAAGTAAGCGTGAAATCCCAGCTCGCGGGCGTCGTGCGCCGGATGTTCAAGGAACCCGGCCAATACGTCCAGCGGGGTGAGCCTCTGCTCGAAGTCCAGCCCAACCCGACGCCGATCGAGCTGGTCGAGGCGCGGCGCGCCATCGAATTGCGTGAGATCGAGTTGCAGCAGCTCGAGAGGCGTCGCGACCGGCTGGCCGCGCTGCGCGAACAGGAGCTCGCGTCGGAAGAGGAGTTCGAGGACGCCGACTACTCGGCGAGCGAAGTCTCACTCCAGCTCCAGATCGCCCGGGAGCGTCTGGCCCTGCTGTCCGAGGGGCGCGTGACCATCGGAAACGAGGCCGTGGAGACGGTGATCCAGAGCCCCATCCAGGGCTTCATCCTCGAGAAGATGGTGGAAATCGGGGATCCGGTGGTCCCGCTCACGACGTTCCAGGAAGGGACCGTCCTCATGACGATGGCCGAGATGGACGAACTGCTCTTCCGGGGAACGGTCGACGAAATCGATGTGGGTCGGCTGACGGAGGGAATGCCCGTCGAGGTCACGATCGGGGCTCTTCCCGACGCGAGCGTGGAGGGGCGGCTGACGAAGATCTCGCTCACGGGACGCGACGAGGAGAACGCCACCACCTTTCCGGTTGAAATCGCGGTCGCACCCGCCGACGGCATCCTGCTGAGAGCCGGCTATTCGGCCAACGCCCAGGTGATCATCGAGCGCCGCTCGGACATTCTGATCATCCCGGAGCGCGTGGTCAGGTTCGAGGACGGCGGCACGTTCGTGACCGTTCGGCTGGGGCCGGAGGAGACCGAGGAGCGCGAGATCAGGACGGGTCTCAGCGACGGGATCAGTGTCGAGGTCGTCGACGGTCTGGCGGAGGGCGAGCGCGTCATGGAGCCCCCTCGGCGCGAGATCACCTAGCGCCGCGCGGTTAATGGAGACGCCGTGAGGCTGGTCGACGGGGTCCGGCAACTGTGGGCGGACCTTTCCGCGCAGCGTCTGCGCACGATCCTGACCGTGCTCGGGATCACCTGGGGCACGGTCGCGGTCGTCGTTCTGCTCGCCTTCTCGGTCGGGCTGGAGCGCCAGACCATCAAGCGCTTTCACGGGCTGGGCGACCGGATCGTCGTGCTCTTCGGAGGACGGACGGTGCTGCCTCACGCCGGATTCCGGGAAGGGCGAACCATCCGGTTGCGGGAAACGGATGCCCAGATCCTCGCCCGCCAGATCCCCGACATCACGATGATCAGCCCCGAGTACTCGACGCGCGAAGCCCCCGTACGCCGCGGCCGGAACGGACTCAGTCCCAATATCACCGGCATTCATCCCGTCTATGGCGAGATGCGGAACATCTTCCCGCTCCCGGGCGGCCGATTCATCAACGAGCGGGATCAGGAAGAGCGGCGACGAGTCGTTTTCCTCGGCGACGAGGTCGCCAGCGTCCTGTTTGGTGACACGGATCCCGTCGGAGAGCAGGTCAGGGTCGGGGATTCCCCCTTCACCGTGATCGGCGTGCTCCAGCCCAAGGTTCAGAACAGTTCCTACAACTCGCGCGACGAAGACCGGGTGTTCATTCCGGCGAGCACACACGCGGCCCTTTTCGGCTCGCGCTACGTCTCGAACCTGGTCTACCGGACCGCGGACGCCTCACGCACCGAGGCGGTAGAGGCACGAGTCTACGAGGTGCTGGGCAGGAAGTACCGCTTCAATCCACGGGACGAGGACGCGCTCGAACTCTGGGACACGGCCGAATGGGAGCGCATGTTCGGCTTCCTGTTCCTCGGGTTCAAGCTGTTCTTTGCGATCGTGGGGAGCTTCACGCTCAGCGTCGGAGGGATCGGCGTCGCGAACATCATGTACATCGTCGTGCACGAACGAACGCGCGAGATTGGGATCAAGCGCTCGGTCGGCGCGACCCGAAGGTCGATCCTCTGGCAGTTCCTCGTGGAAAGCGCCCTCATCGTTGCTGTCGGGGCTGCGCTCGGCGTCCTGGTATCGGCAGGCATCGTGAAGGCGATGTCTCTGCTCCCCATGCAGGAGTCCATGCAGGAGATCGTGGGCACGCCCGTGATCTCGCTCCAGGTGGCCGCCGTCACGATGGCGCTGCTCGCGTTCGTCGCGATGCTCGCCGGCCTGTTGCCCGCCCGTCGCGCCGCGGCGCTGGATCCGGTCGAATGTCTCCGTCACTAGCGCCGGCCCACCGCACCCGCGCACCGGCGCACTGCGCCACCAGGGTGGCCTGACCGATGTGGAAGATGCTCCTCGCGGAGGTTCTCGGCGACCTGCGGGCCCACCGCACCCGAACCTTCCTGACCATCTTCGCCATGGTGTGGGGCACCATCTCCATCGTCCTGCTGCTTGCCTTCGGCCAGGGGCTCCGGAACCAGGTTTCGACGGGCCTGCTCAACGCGGGAGAGCGAATCTTCATGGTCTACGGCGGCCAGACGAGCCTCGAGCACGAGGGTCTCTCGAGGGGACGCCGGGTACGGCTGCGGGAGGATGATCTCGACCTGGTCCTGCGGGCGATCCCGGAGTTCGAGTTTGGCAGTCCGTCGTACGGACGCGGCAGGACGCATATCGAGGCGGGCGAGAACCAGACCACGACCTACATGGAGGGCGTGGCCCCGATCTTCTCCGAGCTGCGGCGCATGTTCCCCGCTCCCGGCGGACGGTTCATCAATCAGCGCGACGTCGATCAGCGGCGACGCGTGCTCTTCCTCGGCGACGGGATCGCGGAGCGCCTGTTCGGCGACACACCGCCCGTGGGCCAGGCCGTCCTGCTCGACGGGCTCTCCTTCCGGGTGATCGGTGTGATGGAATCCAAGTTCCAGGACTCGAGCAACAACGGTCCGGATGAAGACCGCGCCGTGATTCCGGCCTCCACCTTCCGGAGCATCTACGGCAACGAGTTCGTGAACCACCTTCTGGTACGCCCCCGCAACATTGCGGACGCGCCGGTCGCCAAGCAGGAGCTGTACCGGGTCCTCGGCGGCCGGCACAGGTTCGACCCGACGGACGAACGAGCGCTCGGTATCTGGGATTTCATCGAGGATGAGAAGATCGTGGGTCAGATCGGGTTCGGCATCCAGGTCTTCCTGGGGCTCGTGGGTGCCTTCACGCTGCTGGTCGCCGGGGTCGGCGTCGCGAACATCATGTATGTCGTCGTGCGTGAGCGGACGCGGGAAATCGGCATCAGGCTAGCCGTGGGAGCGCGCCGACGACACATCGTCAACCAGTTCCTCTGCGAGGCAATCCTCATCGCCGTGGGCGGGGGTCTGCTCGGACTGGCGATCGCCTCACTCCTGGTGGCCGGCATTGACAGCATTCCCAGCGACAACCCGGCCATGGAGTACATCTTGAACCCGAAACTCTCCCTGCCGATCGCTTCGATCTGCGTCGGCATGCTCATGGCGATCGGGCTCGCGGCCGGCATACTCCCCGCGCGCAAGGCGGCGCGTCTCGATCCGGTGGAGTCGCTAAGATACGAATAGGCGAGCTGATCCACTTCGCTTCCACACGGAAACGCTCGGAACACCACGAGGCCGCCTTCGAGGATCAAGGAACATGAGATCACTCCCCTTTCCCCAGCCCGCCCTTGCCGCCGCATGTCTCGCCCTGTGCGCGGGTCTCGGCTGCCGGGCCGGCGCAGATTCCGTCGGGCTGTCAGAGGCCCACGCCGCGGCGATCCGCGACAGCGTGTCGAGCGCGCTCGATGCGTTTCGCGAACTCGGGTCGGGCCCGGACCCGGCTGCGGTGGCCGTATTCTACTCCGAGTCCCCGGCGTTTCGGTTCTATGAGAACGGGGCGCTGCGCTACGAGTCGGCAGCCGAGGTGCGCGCTGCGCTCGAGGGCCTCGGCTCCGGTATGCGGATCACGACCGATTACTCTGACATCGACATCGAGGCGCTGGCGCCGGGCCTCGCACTCGTCAGGTCCCTGTTCGAGAGCACGCTCCGGGGTGAAGGCGAGCTTGCGTTCAGCTACGGCGGAGCGATGACGACGGTCTGGGTCCACGAAGCGGCCGGGTGGCGCATCCTGAGCGGCCACACCTCCGCCCCCGTCAATGGGCCTGGGTAGACTTGAACTACCGACCTCACGCTTATCAGGCGTGCGCTCTAACCACCTGAGCTACAGGCCCCAAGGGCCAGAAAAGCTAGAAGCGCGTGGCCACGGCTTCAAGGGCCGCACCGCGCGAGTCCCCTTGCGGGCGTCCCGGCCGACCCCGGTCGATCACACGCGCGGCCCCGGGTCCGGACCCCTCCAGTTCACGGGCCGGGGTCCCGCGCCCGGCGGGGCGAGGGCGCCAACCAGCGTGTCGTCTTCGTCAAGCAGGGTGGCGAGTCCGCCGTTGGTCATCCACGCCCGCGCGCCCGCGCCCGCTTCGATGATCACGATCCTGCTTCCCGGCATAAGTACGCGCAAACACTCCCCCCACCAC
>VYAQ01000067.1 GCA_009844885.1 Gemmatimonadota bacterium | reverse complement strand
GGCCCCACCCCTACGCCCGCACGGGCCGGAGGGGGGAGTATTGAACAGGAGCGACGCCATGAGCAGGTGCCAACGGTCACGGTCAGGCCACTTCCTGGTCGCCATCATCCTCGCTGTCGCGACGGCCTGCGGTGGCGATGGCAGTGGAGGGGGACCGGCCGACAATGCCATCAAGGTGGGTGCCATCTTCGACCTCACCGGCCCCACTGCCGATGTCGGGACCGACTACGCGGACGGCATGCGGGGCTACGCGGACTGGGTCAACATGCAAGGCGGGATCGAGGGGCGGCCAATCGACCTGATCTACCAGGACTACGCCTACCAGGTCGATCGCGCTGAGCAGTTGTACAGCCAGTTTGTGAGTGAGGGCGCCGTTGTCTTCATGGGATGGGGCACCGGCGACACCGAGGCGCTCCGACTCCGTATCACCGAAGACGAGGTCCCGTTCAGTTCGGCTTCCCTTTCGCACGTGCTGGGCGACCCGGCGGACGCCCCGTACAACTTTCTGGTTGCGCCCACCTACACCGATCAATTCCGTATTGCGCTGGACTGGATTGCAGCCAATCACGGACAGGGAACGCCAGTCGTGGCGCTCATGCACAACGCGAGTCCCTTCGGGTTGTCTCCGTCGCGGCACGGCGGGGTCGAATATGCCGAGGCGGTCGGTGTCGACCTGACGCTCTACGAGATGCCGCGCGCCGCAGTCGACTTCACGGGCGAGTTTTCGCGGATACGACAGAGCGGCGCCCAGTACGTGGTGTTCCAGAACACGTCCGGGCCGGCCGCGGTGGCGCTGCAGAATGCGCGCAGCCTGGGGCTGGAGCTGACCTACATCTGCTTGAACTGGTGCGCCAACAGGCAGCTTGTGGACCTGGCGGGCGAGGTGGCCGAGGGGGTGATTGGGACGATCCCCTACGCGCCGCTCTACGTTGACGTGCCCGGGACACGCGTGATCCGCGACTACCTGACGGGCAAGGGCGAAACGACCGAGGGGAAGACCAACGCCTACACTCAGGCGTGGTGGACGTTCGCCGTCTTCGCCGAGGCGATGAGGCGGGTGCTGGCGTCGGGGCAGGAGCTGACCGGGGCGAACATCAAGGCTGCGCTGGAGACCTTCACCGATCTGGACATGGGCGGCGTCACG
The DNA here is from genome assembly GCA_009844885.1 of Gemmatimonadota bacterium. Classification (GTDB taxonomy): domain Bacteria; phylum Gemmatimonadota; class Gemmatimonadetes; order Longimicrobiales; family Gaopeijiaceae; genus Bin94. The sequence continues at coordinate 11,833 of VYAQ01000067.1, read as the reverse complement.
GTTCCGATCAGCTTCACTCCGGACGACCATCTCGGAGCGAAGGGGCTCAGGCTTTTTCGGGTGGAAGGCCGTGAATGGGTGCCCTTCACCGAGTTCATCCAGGCGCCGACGGTGCCATGACGCGGTGACCGCGACCACGACCGGCAATGGCGGACCCGGCGGGAGCGCCGCCCCCCTGTTGTGCCTCAACAACATCGAGGTCCTGTACGACGACGTGATCCTCGTGTTGCGTGGACTCTCGCTCGAGGTCGGCGAGGGCAGGATCGCGGCGCTGCTCGGGTCGAACGGGGCGGGGAAGACCACGACGCTAAAGGCGATCTCGGGACTCCTGTACGTCGAGGACGGCGAGGTCACCGACGGCACGATCGTCTTCGATGGGCAGGAGATCCAGGGTGCCGATGCCCACCGGATCGTGGAGATGGGCATCTTCCAGGTCCTGGAAGGACGCCGGGTGTTCGAGCATCTCACTGTGCGCGAGAACCTGGCCGCAGGGGCGTACACCCGGCATGACCGGCGCGGCGCCGAAGCCGAGGTGGAGAAGGTCTTCCACTACTTCCCGGCGCTTGCTGAACGCCGCCGCCAGACTGCCGGGCACCTCTCCGGGGGCGAACAGCAGATGCTGGCGCTCGGCCGCGCCCTCATGGCCCGCCCGCGCATGATGCTCCTCGACGAGCCATCGCTCGGCCTCGCGCCGATCCTGGTGGAGAGCATCTTCGAGATCATCCAGCGGATCAACCGCGACGAAGGGACCACGATCCTGCTGGTCGAGCAGAACGCGCGGCTGGCTCTGTCCGTGGCGGACTATGGATACGTGATGGAAGGCGGTCGCGTGGTCATGGAGGGCACCGCCGAACAGCTGCGCACGAACGAGGACGTGAAGGAGTTCTACCTCGGACTGGGCGACGCCGGGCGGCGCTCGTACCGGGACGTGAAGCACTATCGGCGCCGAAAGCGGTGGCTGTCGTGAGGGCACGGCCCGGGGTCGCACAGCCTGGGGCCGCGTGGCCGTCGCCCGAATGGCGTGACGTGCAGGACCGGGTCGCTGTGGACGCCGTTCGCCACGGGGCGGTGCACAGCCCCGAGATTGCACAGCGACTGGCGGGCGCTGGGGTCTCAGCAGAGGACGTACAAGGCGTCGCCGACCTTGCCAGGATCCCCGTGCTGGCCAAGGACGACCTCCCGGGCCTGCAAGCTGCCGACCCGCCCTTCGGCGGAATGCTCGGCGTGCCCGTGGCCTCGCTGCGCAGGGTTTTTCGTTCACCTGGTCCTATCAACGACCCCCAGGGGGACAGCGAGGACTACTGGAGCATGGCAACGGCGGTGCGCGCGGCCGGACTCGGCGCGGACGATGTCGTCCTCAACACCTTCTCGTACCACCTGACGCCCGGCGGCCTGATGCTCGACGGCGGGCTGCGCGCGGCGGGGTGCACGGTGATCCCCGGCGGCGTGGGCAATACGGCGGCCCAGATCGAGATCGCGTGCGCGGCCGGAGCAACTGGCTACAGCGGTACGCCCCAGTTCCTGCTGAAGCTGCTGGAACGCGCGCGGCACCAGGGACGCGATTTGCGCTTCGCGCGCGCCGTCGTCACAGGGGCACCCCTGCCGCCGCCTCTGCGCACGCGACTCCAGGATGAGTTCGCCGTCGATGTCTACCAGGCGTACGGTACGGCCGACGCCGGGTTGCTCGGTTACGAGTGCGAGGCGAAGGACGGCTGGCACGTCCCGCGGCGCGTCGTGATCGAGTTGCTCGTGCCGGGCGACGACCGTCCCGCAGCCGATGGCGAGGCCGGCCACGTGGTGGTGACAAGCTCGAACGAGGTCTATCCGCTCGTGCGGTTCGGTACCGGGGACCTGTCCGGCTGGAACCGGGAGCCGTGCTGCTGCGGCCGCAGCAGTCCGAGGCTTGTGGGGTTCCTGGGTCGGGTGGGCGAGGGCGTGAAGGTCAAAGGCATGTTCGTGCATCCACGCGAACTGGCCGCGGCGCTGGCGCGGGAGCCGGCGGTGGCGCGCTACCAGGCCGTGGTGACGGAGGACGACGGCGGGCAGGACGTGTTGACGGTGCGGATCGAGGCCGCACCGGGATGCACGCTCGACGCCCCCTCGGTGGACAGGTTGGGCGCGCGGATCCGCGAGGCCGTGAAGGTGCGAACGGGGGTGGAGGTGGTGGGAGCGGGGACGATCCCGGAGGACGGATCGGCCCTGGTGGACGAGCGCGGTTGATCCTCAGGTAACGGCGGAGTCAGGGGAACAAGACTCACGGCAAGTCAGAAGTCGTACCTTACCCTCGCCAACAGCATCCTGCCGATCTCCGGCGCACCTACGAACTCCTGGTGCAGGTTGTTGAGGACGTTGTTCGCCGTCAGCGAAACCTGCGTGTCGGGCTGGAAGGGGAGGCGGTATCCGATCTGGACATCGAGAATGCCGTATCCATCCACATCACCCCTGTACACGCCGGAGTTCATTGGAAAGGCGGTGGTCATCCGCAGCCGTCCGCCGAAGGAGAAACCGGCGGCCCGGTCGTCAAAAGTGAACCCCACCGATCCCTTGTGATTGGGGGCATTGAGCGCGATGTCGTCCGAGCTGGTGCACAGGCCGTCTTCGTTGAAATCGAAGCATTCGTCGCTCTGGAAGGAGTAGTTCGCGTTGATACGAAGTCGGTCCGATGCGAGAATCTGCGCTGCAAGGTCCGTCCCCCAGAAATCCACTTCGCCGAAGTTTCGATACGTGACGATGAGGTCAGCGGACTCCGACTGATCCGGCACGACGGTGCCCAGCGGTGCTGATGCGAGGAGCTCGGCGATTCCCAGAGCACTCTCCCGGGTGATGCGGCCCGCCCGGATAAGCGGGGTCAGACGATGGACGATGAATGCCCCGGCGCTGGCGGGATCGAGGAACACGTTCGGCGTGATGATCTGCAGCGGGCCGATGAAGTTCTGCACCCGGCTGAAGTAGGCGTCCACGGACAGGAGCACCCTGTTCCCGATCATGCCCTTGTAGCCGACCTCGTAGGTGTTGTTGATGGTTGGGGCGAGTGCGGTCCTGTTCTCCGCCGGCGAATTGTCCAGCGGGAACCTCATGGAGGGATCGGTGGCCGACTGGTCCAGGAGGCGGAACACCGTGCCGAGCGCCGGATCCCCGGGGCGGGCCCCCGGATTTTTCAGGAAATTGACGAGCGGCGCCGTCCGGGGATCGAGCGAAGGCAGCAACTGGAGGAGCGCCTCCCAGAGCAACGCGGCGTTTGCCGGGATGGGGCCGTCAACCACGGGTGAGCGCATGCAGTAGGACATGACGCCACCCGGGCACTGAGCCCCGAAGGTGAAGCCACCCGAGGGCACGCTGAGCGCGCGGATGTTGTAGCTGATGTCTCCGGCCACGGGGATCCGTCCCGCGATGATGTCCAGAAAGAGATTGGTGGTGGTCGGAGTCGCGAAGGCCCGATTGTAGGTGAGGCGGAGGTTGTGGTTGTCGGCCGGGCGGAGCACGACGGCGGCCCGAGGCGAGATGTTCACGTCGGAAAGGCGGTTGTGATCGTCCAGGCGGATTGCCGTGACGAGGTCCACACGGTCGCCCAAAGACGTCTCCGAGTGCAGATACGTGCCGGCTTCGGAGACGATGTCGTCGTCCTCGTTCCGCCCGAAGATCGTACCCCCGGTGCGCGGCTCGGTCCGCTGCCAATCGACGCCGTAGATGAAGCTCTGCCAGGGTCCGACATCGAAGCTGTATTGAAACTGAGCCGCCATGGTGCGCGACTGGTCCACCACCGGGCCGCCGGTCCGCAGCAGGAATGTCCCCGTTTCAGCCGATCCCCCCGTTGCGGTGCTTCCGGAGTTCGTCTGGTTCAGGAACGCCTGGGCGAAGAGCCGACCCTTCGTCAGGCGGGTCTGGACGAAATTGTAGCCCCAGTTTCTCACCTGGCTGCCACCGATCCGCGTCATTGAAATGCCGCTGCCGATCTTGCTGGTTCCGGTATTCAGGATGAACGCCCCGTCGTCGCCGAAGCGCACGTCGAACCGGGCATCGGCACTGTACCTGGACGTTCCATAGTCGCGAGAGACAATCTCGAACGGATCGTCATACTCCCAGTCGTTCCCCTGCTGGTACTGTCCCGAGATCTTGACGCCGAAGCTCTCGGAAGCAGCATGGGCGGAGCGGAACTGACCGTGGAAGACCGAACGTTCACCTCCCGCCAGTGAAATGGTGGAGCCCTGCTTGTCGAGTGGCGACGAAGTGATGATATGCATCACGCCGTTCGATGCGTTCGGGCCGTAGAGCGCGGCTCCCGGGCCCAGTGAGACCTCGATTCGCTCGATGTCCAGATCTGTCGTCGGGAACAGGCTGTACGCATTGAACCTGAGCGAAGGAATGCGTGCATAGCGGTTGTCGATGATCGTCAGGAGCGCACCGGAGGACACGTTGTTGAACCCCCGCGCCACAAGCGCTGTCCGACTCAGTCCGGTCTGGGCCGCGTCGATCCCGGGCAGCGTGCGCACGTGTTCCGCTACGGTAACCGCCGCCGTTCGGGCCACGTCGCTGGACGAAACGGTGGAAATCGACGCCGGCGCGTCGAGCGCCTTCTCCTGACGGCGCGACGCCGTGACGACGATGGGATTGAGGAGCAGCGCCTGCGAGCGCAGCGACACGGAGACTTCCGCAGTGCCGCCGGCAACCACATCGACGCCATCGACCCGCGTGGTTTCGTATCCGATCAGCGTGACCACGAGTGTGTGTGACCCGGGAGCCACGCCAAGGCTGAAACGTCCTGCCTGGTTGGTCGCGATCGGCCCCGCCGCCCCAAGCGCCTCGACCGCCGCATCGGAAAGGGCCTCTCCCGTTTCGGCGTCCGTGACCTGGCCCGTGATCGTCCCCTGTTGGGCCTGGGCGCTTGCCGGAATGACACTCGCTTCAGCGAAAGCAAACGCGGAAACGACAAGAAAGAGACCTTCAAACCGTGATGGAATTGCCATGGGACTCCATCCTCGTGTCCTGGGCCCCTCCAGGGCCGCACGCAGTGGGATCCTCGGACACCTTGTTTCCTTGGCTCCCACAAAGATGCCGTCTTGCCAACTGTCAATACAGGAACGTAAGGGCCGAAACCGCTCACTGCGAACTCCGCGCGCGATGCTGGCGGCAGATCAGGGGAGCGCCGTTGTGGTTGCTCGCACGAGCGGTTAAGATGGCTGCCCGACCCCTTCACGACGCAATGGTTTAAGAAATGCCAAGCGATTCTGCCGACGGAAATGTTCGATCGAGGTGGCGTGGGTACGCGCAACTGTTCCTCATCGCAGTTCTGGTCGTAGTCGCCCTGCGCCTGGCCCGGGCGCCTGCCCGAGTCGAAGTCGAAGTGGGTTCCGGAGCTGCGGTCGAATCCGGGACACCCACGGTCAGCACATTCGACCCGGTAGTGACCGAAGAGTCGATGACCCTGGAGCTGACCGGTACGGTCACACTCGCGGACCGCGTCTCGGTGATGGCCGAGGTGGGAGGCCGCGTCACCTGGGTATCTCCGGAGTTCACCAACGGGGGAAGACTCGCGGCGGACGAGCCCTTCGTGAGAATCGACACGGCCAGGTACTCGCTCGAGGTACAAGCCGCGCAAAACGCGGTTGCGGAGGCCGAGGCGCGACTGTCGACACAGCCCGGGCCCGTATCCGCAGCCGCGCTCGAGAGCGCTCGAACCGCGCTGCGCCTGGCCGAGCTCGCGCTCAGCCGCACAGAAATCTCCTTGCCCTACGAGGCTCGCGTGATCAGCGCGGATGTGAGCGTGGGCGAGCTCGTCGGCCCGCCTGAGCTTGTCGGCGCCCAGGCGATTCTGGGCATCGTCTACAGCACCGAAGCCCTGGAGGTCAATGTACCGATCGAAGTGGCCGACCTGGCCTATCTGGCCCCGGCAATCGGCCGCGCCGCCAGAGTATCCACGGAGTCCGGCGTTCATGCTGCGAGGATTGTCCGCGTCTCATCCGTGCTTGCGCCGAGGACGCGTCTGTCGACGATCTTCCTGCGGTTCTCGCCCGCTCGGCGCGCCAGCTCGCCGCCTCTGCCGAACACCTTCGCCGAAGTTGAGATCGAGGGCCCCCCTTACCGAAACGTCTATCTGCTGCCGGAATCGGTTCTGCAGCAGGACGACGCCGTGTGGGTTGTCGAAAACGGTGCTCTGCGCCGGGTTGTCCCCAACGCGATCGGGTGGACCAGCGAGGGTCTGGTGGTCGAGGCATTTGACGCAGCCGACGGCATCGTCATCGGCGCCCTTCCCGGAGCACGGGAAGGACTGGCGGTCGAGTTGGCGGGCGCTGGGTCCTAGCAGCCCCGTGTCGAGGACAAAAGGAACCCGATAATCACTGTGAAAAACGGGCTGATCGCATATTTCGCCGGTAATCCGGTCGCCGCGAACCTCCTTATGCTGTTCTTCATCGTCGGCGGCCTGATCGCGGGCTCCAACCTCCCTGTCCAGAACTTTCCGGAGATCGACCTCCGCAGCGTCACCGTCTCTGTCAAGTCGCCCGGTTCCTCCCCCAGGGAGGTTCGGGAGGACATCGTACGGCGGCTCGAGGAAAACGTGATCGGTCTGCCAGGGGTGGAGCGTGTCGTTGCAGCGGCCTATGAAGGGCTCGCCCAGGTCACGGTCGAACTGGCCACCTTTGCGGACGCCGCCGCCGTCCTGGACGACGTCAAGAATGCCGTGGACCGCATCGAGAATTTCCCGCCGGTTTCCGCGGAACAGCCCGAGATCGAATACAGTCGGGTAGAGATCGAGGTTCTGACGCTCTCCGTCTCGTCCGCGTCGGCCACCGAGAACGAACTGCGGCTGGCCGCCCAGGCGTTGCGGGAAGGGCTGCTCGAGCTGCCGTCCGTTTCCCAGGTGACGCTCCTCGGCACGCGGGATCGTGAGATTTCAATCGAGCTGAGCGAGGTGGAGCTGCGTCGCAACGGACTCTCCATCAATCAGATCACGGATGCGATTCGGCGCGCCTCCCTGAATTTGACCTTTGGCGAACTGCGTACGGACGCCGGAGGCCTCGTGCTCCACACCGTCTCAAAGCGGCAGTTCGGCGACGAGTTTGAGGACATTCCGGTAATCACGCGGCTCGATGGCTCGATTCTCACCGTGGGCGAGGTTGCGGAGATTCGTGACGGGTTCGTGGATGAGGACATCATCACCCGAGTTGATGGAGACCCCGCCATACTGGTTCGCGTCGACGCGACCGGGCAGCAGTCGATCGTGACCATGGGCGAGGACATCAGAAGCTGGCTTTCGAGCTACCAGCCTCCTCCCAACGTCGAGATCGGCATCTGGAGCGACCGGGCGGGCGATGCCGTCGACACGATATCGTCGATCGTCGGAAACGCAGTGGTGGGCACGATACTGGTCCTGCTGTGCCTTGTCGTGTTCTTTGACCTTCGTGTGGCCACCTGGGTCACCCTGGGCATTCCCCTGTCCTTTCTGGGTTCCCTGATCTTCTTCGGAATGAGTGACCTCACGCTCAATCTGGGGACGATCTTCGCCTTCTTCCTCATGGTGGGCATCGTCGTGGACGACGCGGTGGTCGTCGGCGACAGCATCGCGGCCGAACGAGAGGGCGGGAAGGAAGCACTTGAGGCCGCGGTGTCGGGGGCACGCGCCATGGTGGGGCCAATCACGATCGGCGCGGTAACCACAATGCTCGCCTTCATCCCGCTTCTCTTCATCACCCCCCCTCGACTCCAGATCGTCAACGTGTTTCCGTATGTGGCGTTCTTTGTACTGACGGTCTCGCTGATCGAGGCTTTCTTCATATTGCCGGCCCACCTGTCCCACCCGGGGCGCTGGAGCCGACCGCCGCTGTCAGACATTCAGCATCGGGCACACGTTCGCTTGCAGACGCTTCGCGACATGGTCGTAGTGCCCGCGGTCTCCTGGTCCATTCGCCACCTCTGGTTTGCGCCGGTCCTGGGAACCCTGCTCGTCTTGTTCGCACTCCTGCTGCTCCGAGCCAACGTCGTGCGCGTCGTCTACTTCGACGAAGTGCTGAATGCCTCCGAGAACATTCAGGCCGATCTCACGCTGCCCGTGGGCACGCCGTTCGAAGTGACGCTCGCCGCTGCGGAGCGATTCTCCGACGCGGCACTGGCGGTGAATGATCAGAGCGAAGGGACGTCGGTCGAGGCGGTCAGCATCATGGCCGGCAACCTCCTCTCGCGGCGAACAGCCGAGGCTGGTCCCAACAGAAGCCACCTGGCATCCGTAGTGGTTCATCTGAACGAGCGGCCGATCCGGCGCACGTCGGTACTGGGGGTCACGCGTCAATGGCGTGAGAACATCGGCGATGTGTCGTACCTGCAAGGCGTGGCCTACTACACGCAGCGCACGCAGTCCGAGTCGGGCGTGGCCTACGCCCTGAAGCACGACGACCTGGACAGCCTGCGAGCCGCCACGAACGAGCTGACCGCATCGATGGCGTCCATGCCGGGGATGTACGGAATCTCCGATAATCTGGTGCTGGGCAAGCGTCAATTCGAAATCGAACTGACTCCCACGGGAAAGGCGGCGGGGTTGACGCCCGCGGGGATAGGGGTACAGCTACGTGCCAGTTTTCATGGGGCGGAGGTCCAGCGCATTCAGCGCGGCCACGATGAGATCAAGGTAATGGTGAGATACCCGAGGGAACGGCGCCAGAGCATGCGCGAGCTTGCGAGCGAACGGATCCATCGGCCCGGCACCGGGGAGAATCGCGCCAGCGAGGCCCCCCCGGCATCCGGAGGAGAGGTCCCTCTCTCAACGGTGGCCGATCTGAGCGAACGGCGCGAACTGGCGACACTGGTCAGCATCGACGGCCAACAGACCGCCCTCGTGAGCGCCGAAGCCGACCCTGCACTGCTGACACCCCTTCAGGCCAGGCGCCAGATAAACGAGAGCGTTGTTCCAGAGCTGCTCGAAAGATACCGAAATCTCCGAATCCAACCCCACGGCAGCGCCCGCACGGAGGGGAACCTGCTTGGGACCCTGGCCGTGCTGGTTCCCCTGCTGCTCATCGCGATGTATGTCCTGATCGCCGCCTTCCTCCGCAGTTACTGGAAACCCGTGATCGCCGTGGTCGGCATTCCGATCGCGTTTTCGGGAGCGGTCGTGAGTCACTGGATCCTGGGATGGGACTTCAGCGCCATGTCGCTGTTTGGTGTGATCGGAGTCGCGGGCGTCATCGTAAACGACGCGCTCGTGCTGATGGATCGCTACAACGTGCTGCGTCGAGAGAGCAGTATGCTCCCGGCGATCGCGGCCGCATCCGCCGCAACCCGCCATCGTTTCCGGGCCGTGTTTCTGACCAGCCTGACGACGATCCTGGCGCTCGCACCACTGCTCTACGTGCGGAGCGAGGAACTGATGATTCTCGTGCCATTCGTTGTGAGCATGCTCGGCGGATTGGTATTCTCCGGCTTTTTCATACTCTACCTGCTGCCGTCTCTGGTCATGATTGCGGAGGCCAGGGCGGAGTAGCGATCTGCCCGCGTCAACGCCGCTCCACCGGAATCACCCTGACCACATTGCCCTCCTGGTCCACGACCATTAGCGGCATCCGCAGAATGTGGTCGCCGAGATCGATCGAGCCTTGCTGAGCGCCCTGTTCAGCGCCCGCCCGCGCGCCTTCCGTCATGGGGTAGAGCGGCGGCGGCAGCACGAACTCGTCCGCCGCGCCGTAGTCGACGCCCTCGTATCCGACATCCACGAACGACGCGAGGCTGACCACGCTCAGCGGATTTTGGCCGCGGTCGGGAAAGGGGGTCATCAGCTCGGAGCGGAAGACAAACTCGCGCCAATGCCCGTTCCACACGCCGTCCCCACCCAGGCTCTGCACCGGAACGAGATCGCTGTCGGTGTAGTGGTCGCCGCGGATCCGATCAAATGCCGCGACCGCCGAGTCCCCGACAAAGTGGGTATTCGCGCTTCGCCCGTGTCCGGCCGGATCCTGCAGCAGGCCAAGGTGGTCCCACAGAGTCCCGAACCCGATCACGTGCGCCATCTCATGCAGGATCGTGCCCTCCAGGTGGCCGTTGGACTCCAGACCCTCCATGTCACCGAGGTCGAAGAACATCACGCCAACCACGGGCAACGAGTTGCCGACGCGGATCTGACACGGACCGGCGCCGCCGAACACGCCCGCAGGCCCGTCGATCTCCTTGATCTGCACGTAAATCAGCAGATCGTCCACCACGCGGTCGCCGGGGATCTCCTCGGTGATGTCGTTCCTCGCGAGGCACTGCTCGAGGGCCGGCTTGCGCACCGTGCTCCAGGCGAGATTCCCGGTAATCGCGCGCTCCCAGTACTCTTCCGCCTCCTCGAATGCCTGACGCTGCGACTCGGTCAGAAGCGAAGCACTCACGTGCACGATCTCGATGTCGTATACGGCTGGCGTCGCGCTCGCACTGAACACCAGAGGGTCTGCCGTACCGCCTTCGGCCACGCTCGCGGTGAGCCTGTAGGTAGCCCCGGCCGTTGTTCCGAGGATCCATTTGTCGACCGCGGCGTGCCCCGCGGAGTCGGTCATGGTCTCCGTCGGTATGACTTCACTGTCGCCGCTTGCAGAGAAGCTGACCGTGACTGCGGCGGCGGGATTGCCGTGCGCATCCTCGACCCTGATCACGGGCGAGACCGGCACGGGCAACCTGGTCTCCGACTCCTGCCCGTCGCCTGCCACTGCCACGATCCGCGCGGCGGGCCCGGCCACCGCCAGGGCCTCGAAGCGCAGCGGGTTCCCCTTGATGCCGTCGCCATCCACGCTCGCGAACAGCCGGTAGACCCCGGTCGCGGTGCCGAGTGTCCAGGCCCCGGGGCCGGCGCGCCCCTGGGCGTTGGTGTTCACCGCGGGGTTCGCGACCGTCGCGCCCGTTTCGGTCGTGAAGGCCACACGAATCCCGGCCAGCGGCGTACCGGTGGCGTCCGTGACGAGCACTTCGGGCACCACCGGGACCGCGGTTGCCACGGACGCCTGCTGGTCGGCCCCGGCCACGATGGCGATCTCGGCCGGGATGCCCTGTGCGGTGGCGTGGAAGACGACCGGATCCAGCCCGGGCACGCTCGCGCGCAACTCCTGCGGACCGGGCGCGCCCATGGTCCATCGGCCCGGCGATGCGATCCCGTTGGCGTCAGTCACCGCACTGGACGATGGCACCGATCCCCCGCCGACCGTGACCTGGAACGCGACCGAGACACCGCTCAGCCCGCTGCCGGACTGCGCCGTCACCCTGACTCGCACCGGCTCCGCAGCTTCGGTCCCCGTGTTGGCCGTCTGCCCGTCCCCGGAGTGAATCACCAGCGCGGCGGGGGCATCGGCATCCGGGGTGACCTGGTCGCCGCCGCAGGATGCGAGCGCGAGCGGCACAAAGGTGGCGAAGGCGGCGAGGCGAGCGCCGACGCGGAGCGTCTTCATGTTGGGTAAGATGGAAGACGTACATCGGCCCGCAACCCCACTCCCGTCCACCGCTTCGTCATCCAGCTTCCGGCCGCCATCCGACCCGGCGAGGGGTGTGCCGACAGCGGCTGTCGTGCTCTTGGTTCAGTATGTGCTGCAAACTGTACGAACGCTGTGACACCGCCAGAACGCTACCGTGCTGGCCCGCGCCCGTCCGGCTCCGTACTGTAGGACTGCCTGGGCAGCGGCCCGAGCCGTCAACGCGGCCATCCGCCCGCCGCAGCGCACCAAACCATACCGACCGAAGGAAAGACCCATGCGCAGCACGACCAGCTCGACACTCGTCTCCCTCATCATTAGCGCCGCCATCCTCGTCACGCCTTTCGCGCTGACCGCCGCCCCGGTACCCACCGCCCGCCCGCCCCCGGGGGGGGGGGCAGGCGGGGGGCGGG
>VYAQ01000309.1 GCA_009844885.1 Gemmatimonadota bacterium | reverse complement strand
GGGTTGGGAAGCGCACCCCGGGAGCATGGCCAGGAGTGCCGCAAGGGGGAGGAGCGCCGCAAGGCGAGAAGAGGCTGGCGAACGGTCGTTCGCGGCGTCGGTCGGCGTCATTTGACTTCTTCCTGAAACAGTGTGGGATGCCGTCGGAGTATCTCCTGTCAGCCGTTTGACCCACCCGGGGTCATCGCCTCCAGCATCAATTCCATGCGTCTTATCTCGGAGGTCTGGTCGGCCTGAATATCTGAAGCGAGCCTGAAGATCAGGTCGTCGCCCTGGGCGGCGCCATCGGTGGCGAACAGGTCGTCCACCATGGTCACGGCGCCCTCGTGGTGCTGGATCATGTACACGAGGAAGAGCCGGTCAAAGTCCTGGCCGCGCGCGTTGCGCAGGTCGTCCACCTGCTCCGGGGACAGCATTCCGGGCATGTGGTGCGCGTGTTCAGGCCCGTGGATCATCAGTTCGCCATCGGCGACGTGGACCTCGGGAACCTCGAGGCCGCGATCACGCAACCATCGCTGCATGAGGTCGATCTCGTCCTGCTGCGAACTGATGATCCGTTCGCAGAGCGTCTGTATGTGGGCGCTGGCGTCGTTTCCGGGCGCGAAACTGCACATCAGCAGCGCCTGGGCGTGGTGCCCGATCATCCCGGTCATGAAGTGGACGTCGCCTTCGTGGTAGTTCCGCAGCACCTCTTCGGCTCGCTGTTCATAGATGGCCTCGAGTTCCGCGATCCTGGCGGCGTCGGGACGGGTCGGGGGAGGGTCCGGCTCGGCAGCGGGGGCGGTCGTCGCTGCGGCATCGGCCGGCGTCGGGGCTCCGGGTGAGGCGCCGGGTCCAGCGGCACACGCCTGCAGGGAACCCGCCAGGATCAGGACGATGAGGGGCGACCAGGGTCGGCCGGGCCGGGCGACCCGTTGGGCATCCTGTCTGCTCTTCATGTGCACCATGCTCCTATCCGGCGTCGGCCAGTCGCTGAACCGCGTCCATCAGTGTCGCGACCTTGGCGGGGTCGCTCGCGCCGGCTGCCTGCCCGCCGAGCGTCGCGGCCAGGGACCGCAGCGCGTCGCGCCGTGCCGACCCCGATGCGCTCTCGGCGGCTGCCAGCGCCCCGCGCGCCGAAGCGATCTGTGGGGCGGTCATGCCGTGCCAGCGCTCCAGCTGGTCGAGGTACGCCCTGGCCAGCGCAAAGGTCGCCGGCCATTCGAAGATCGGCTGGCCCTGCGAGTTGAGTTGGGTGAGCACCACCGAGTTCGCGGCGTCGATTTCGTTTTGCGTGAGGACATCGCTGGGGACCAGTTCGAAGATGTCCATCCCGCGTGCGATCTCGGAGTTCACGATGACGCCATTGTACCAATAGACCGACCAGCTGCCGCCGGGCCCCTGGGTAGTGCCGTCCGACGGGCCACGGTCGTGGAACCCGATCTCGACCGGATTGGCGGGGTCGGTCCAGTCGATCAGCGAGATACCGCCCTGGTACCAGCCCTGGATCATGATGTCGCGGCCGGGGATCGGAATGAGCGATCCGTTGTGGGCGACACAGTTCTCCAGCGAGGTCTGGGGCGCAGGCAGCTTGTAGTAGCTCTGGAAGACCATCTCGCCGTCTTCGATGGTGAAGATCGCGTTGGCGCCCCACTCCACCGGGTCGTCGGCGCGACACTTCGGCGCGCCACCGCCACCCCATTCGTCGGTGAACAGGATCGCGGTGCCGTCGTTGTTGAAGGTGGCCGAGTGCCATATTGCGAAGTTGGAGTCGGCCACCGCCTGGAGACGCGTGGGGTTGGTGGGGTCCGTGATATCGAGAAGGAGCCCATAGCCGACGCAGGCCCCGCCCGCGAGACCGATCGCAGGGTAGACCGTGATGTCGTGGCACTGGGTCGGGCCCGGTGCCGGACCGTCGCCGCCGCCGGCCCCGCCCATCATCTGGGCAACCATCTCGTTGATGTACTCACGCAGCGCGGTGCTGTCGGCGGCCGTGGGGGGGCCTTCGCCTCCTCGTGCGGCGATGATGCTGTCGAGCATCGGGGTGACGAACTGTTCGGGAAGGACCTGCACCTGTCCCTGGATCTCGATCACGAAAGCACCTGTCTCACGGGCCTGCTCAAGTGCCTGCTCCGCGGCCGCTATGTCGGCGGGCCCGGGTCCGTGCCTGGGCGGGGCCACCAGATCCTGGAAGATCCGGGGCGAACTCACGACGGCGGCGGCCTGCGGGTTGTCCAGCGGCACCCGTATGACCTCGATCCGGAAGAGCGCGGTGTTGGGGTCCTCGTCGGGGTTGCCGCCCGAGCATCCGGCCAGTTCCTCTGCGGGGCGTACCGGAGCGGAACCGGACACATAGATATAGACGTTGTCGTCGTCGTCGGGGTGCTTGAGCACGGTGTGCGTGTGCGAGCCCCGGCAGGTCTGCACGTTGGCGACGTAGTCCGGGTTCGCGATGTCGGAGATATCGAAGATGCGGATGCCGCGGAGCCGATGGTGGCTGACAGCCTCCTCCACGCCTTCGCCGCTGCAGTCCAGCCGTCCGCTAAACCCTTCGCCCGAAACGAACAGCAGGTTGTCGTACACCGACACGTCACTCTGGGAGGCGGGACAGACGTAGGTGATCACCGACACCGGGTTCGCGGGGTCGGAGATGTCCCAGACCTGTATGCCGTCATAGTTGCCCTGGATGGCATAGTTGCCCGTGAAGGCCAGGTCGGAGTTGGTCTGTCCCACGAAGGGCTCCTCCGGCGGCGTCGTCGACAGCATGCGCATGTTCCAGATCGCCTCGCCCGCGTCGAAGAGTCCGGGCGCCAGGCCGACGCGAGGGTCAGGGG